>NZ_JAWRWZ010000910.1:0-229 GCF_046535285.1 Chryseobacterium sp. SIMBA_028
CATTGAAAAATGGAGACTGAATTGGGGACCGTTCAAAAAAGAGTTTTTCCCGATTGTGGAAATTATCTCTGAAAAATTTTACATTCCGCAACTTGAGCGTTATCGTAAAGTTTGGGCTTTACTACCCTATGATTATTATACTTCTGAGAAGAGCTACCCTGTTTTATACCTTCAGGATGCACAAAATCTATTCAATGAAGGAAGTGGATACGGAAACTGGGAAATTGAT
>NZ_JAWRWZ010000911.1:0-229 GCF_046535285.1 Chryseobacterium sp. SIMBA_028
GCCTCTGAAGGCGTCTGGGAGCCCCTGCGACATGAGGGGCAAGACGGTGCCGACACCGTTGAGTGGGCCGCCGAGCTTCCGGGCGCGAACGGTAGCGTGGGAATGGTTGGGGGCAGCTATTGCGGTCATACCCAGTGGCGCGCCGCCATTGAGCAACCGCCGGCGCTAAAGGCGATCACACCGTTGATGACCTGGTCGGAGCCGCGCGAAGCCCTGGTCGCCCGCGGGG
>NZ_JAWRWZ010000912.1:0-229 GCF_046535285.1 Chryseobacterium sp. SIMBA_028
GCATATTTTGGATAAAGTCAATAGATTTTTTTCAAAAAACGGGATGGTGAAAGAAAATGAAAATGTCCTGGACTATATTAATAATGATTCTGTAATCAGTCCGAGAGAAGGAGCGGGATACTGTATTAATTACACACAGCATCAGGCCGTAGTTCCATTTTTGAAAGCCTATCTTCCATGCTATGGACAGACCGTAGATATTGCAGTATACCGGGATTTTATCTTCTCT
>NZ_JAWRWZ010000913.1:0-229 GCF_046535285.1 Chryseobacterium sp. SIMBA_028
TTCTATAAAAATTAATGGTTAAATCCACGGCCTCCTCAACTGTAAAAGCAGCTCTTTTAATATCATTTGAACTTCTCGAAACGCAGTAAGCACAATCTGCTCCCACACGGGTTGCCATTTTTGAATGTCCGGATGTATTTTGTGCTTTCTTTTTAATTCTTCAAATATTTCTCTGGCTTCAATCATTGATAATGAAATATCAACGGTAGCTAGATTAATTCGTGAAATG
>NZ_JAWRWZ010000914.1:0-229 GCF_046535285.1 Chryseobacterium sp. SIMBA_028
TCGCCAGTGATAGTAAGACGCCATGTTTGATGATCGGGCAACAATGACAGGATTTGAGCGACCAGGATGTCTCCGAGGCGCTCCTGCTCAATTAGATACATCAGCGCAGGTCGGTTTTCATCATGGATGTGCGTAAGCGACAGAGTTATCTGAGTTTGCGCGGGTTCGGTCATGAGGTGAGCATAACTGGCGCAACAGACAGCCTTAAGCGTCTTAGCTTGGTCGCCCT
>NZ_JAWRWZ010000915.1:0-229 GCF_046535285.1 Chryseobacterium sp. SIMBA_028
GGGCCCGAAGCTGGCGCCATTGCCGGCCTCTTTGCCTTCCTCGGCCACCTCTTCCCGGTCTGGCTGGGCTTCAAGGGCGGCAAGGGTGTCGCCACCTATATCGGCACGCTTCTCGGCGTTGCGCCGCTCTTCGTTCTGGTCTTCGCCGCCGTCTGGCTGACCATGGCCTTCGTCTTCCGCTACTCGTCGCTGGCGGCGCTCACGGCGATGCTTGTCATTCCGGTTGCAT
>NZ_JAWRWZ010000916.1:0-228 GCF_046535285.1 Chryseobacterium sp. SIMBA_028
ATGGAGAACGATCGTTCTCACTCTGATCCATATCCTATAGAACGAGCGTTCTCAGTTCAAGTAGTATGGGTGCATGGATATTTCCGAGGTCCGCGCGCGCATTGTCGCGACGGCGGACGAGCTCTACAACGCCAAGGGCATCCAGTCCGTGGGGATGGACGAGTTGCGCACGGCGGCGGGGGTTTCGCTCAAGAAGCTGTACCAGGAATTTCCATCGAAAAGCAGTAT
>NZ_JAWRWZ010000917.1:0-228 GCF_046535285.1 Chryseobacterium sp. SIMBA_028
GCCGGGATCCGCCAGAACCCGCAGGGTCGCCACCAGGTCCACAATCTCCGGTGTGTCCAGCAATCCGCCCAAACCGACGATCTCGTAAGGGATGCCCTGAAGCTCGAATTCTCGGCGGATGCACTCCATTTGCGCCCGACGCCGGCACAGCACCGCCATGGTGGGCCTGACCGCTGACCCATCTTTTTCTTCCTCGAAAACGGTCCGGCGGTATCGGCGGACATCGCG
>NZ_JAWRWZ010000100.1:0-346 GCF_046535285.1 Chryseobacterium sp. SIMBA_028
TGGAAATTTAATTTTTAAAGCACGTGTCGATTCGATACCAAAAATTGATATGAATACTATTAAAAAAACTAGCTAAACTTAAAAATTAAGCTTCCGGAGGTGGAGAAAATATGGTAAGTAATGGTGATAGATGAAAATCGTCATCTACCAGTACAAAAGATCTTCCTGAAAGATCAGGTTCAAAAAACTTTACGTAATCGAATACATTTAAAGTCTTTGGAAGTGTTTTTTCGTAAACAGTAAAAGAGGTGGGATGAGAATGCGGTTCTTCTTCATTGATGATAATATTGGTTCTCTGTAATTCCTAACCGAAAACAGCAGCAATGCTTGGCAGCGCTGTAAAGTT
>NZ_JAWRWZ010000918.1:0-228 GCF_046535285.1 Chryseobacterium sp. SIMBA_028
TTAATATTTCATTGAATTCCCAAAATTCATTTTATAAAAAAGACAAAGTATTGGTCCTGAATCCATTTGAAAAAAATGCAGACCAGATCCTTAAAAACCAAAATATCTTAGCTTCCATCCAGTTTAATCCGACAGAAAAATCTGGCTGGAACGGAAATTATCGTTTTATTTCCAATGATAATCTTATCAATGCCAATTTCAGCAATGAAGAACGCGAACAGACTTCTC
>NZ_JAWRWZ010000919.1:0-228 GCF_046535285.1 Chryseobacterium sp. SIMBA_028
GTGCAGACCCAAGCCATTGAGCCTCATCAGCTTCGTGCCTACATGGAGCTGATACAGGCCGGCCGGCAGTCTGCCGGTCCCGGCCACTTTATCTCCAAACTACATGACACCTATCTCCGCCACGTGCTGGTGTCGACGAAGCCAGAGTTCTCGGGCGACATGGTACGTCTCCTTACCAATGACGTGGAACTACTGAATACGTTGGCGGCGGCTCGCTTCAATCCGCCT
>NZ_JAWRWZ010000920.1:0-228 GCF_046535285.1 Chryseobacterium sp. SIMBA_028
CTCCTAAACTTTCACAGGTTATAAGTACATTTGGTATGTTTTATGGCTGTACAGCTTTATATGGCAATTCGTCATTTAATACATGGAATACTTCTTCAATAACAAATATGAGCCATATGTTTGCCAGCGCAACCCAGTTTAATCAACCCATAGGAAATTGGGATACTTCCCATGTTACCAATATGAACTGGATGCTTCACTATCTTGATTACTTTAACCAGCCTATCG
>NZ_JAWRWZ010000921.1:0-228 GCF_046535285.1 Chryseobacterium sp. SIMBA_028
CGCCGAGGCGCAGAGCCGCGTACTGATCGTCTCACCTTACCTGTCGCACAAAGCCATAGAGGCCGACGATCTCGGCTCGCTGATCCACGCACGCAGGGACAATGTGCGGGTGGTTGTCGCCTATGACCGGTTTTTGAATTCGGGCCGTAGCGGAATTATGCAATCAGGCGCGGCAGCGGCAATTGCTCTGCTTCAGAACGCCGGCGCCGAGATCTGGGCCTTGAACGG
>NZ_JAWRWZ010000922.1:0-228 GCF_046535285.1 Chryseobacterium sp. SIMBA_028
TTAACCAGATTTCAAGTTGTTTGGTCGTGGAAAAGTGGAGCAAAATGTTGTTAAAGTGGAAAAATGATAAAAAAGTAAGTTTATTATATTACATTTTACCATTTAAATTTTGGTTGTCTTTAAGAACTGATATCGCTGTTTGTAATAATTCTTTGTTATCCAGCCATGATTTTTTCTTTATGTTTCCTTCAATGTAATCAAGCAATGTTCTGGTATTGATAGGTCTTC
>NZ_JAWRWZ010000923.1:0-228 GCF_046535285.1 Chryseobacterium sp. SIMBA_028
GCTGTGGGCCGCGACGCTGGCCACGCCGGTGCAGGCCGCCAGCGCGGCGGTGATGATGTCCGTCGAGTCGCTGACCATCGCTCAGCGGGGGCATTGGTATATGCGCCCTCTGGCAGTGGCAGATGCCGTGCGTGATTCAGGTCTGATGGCGCCTGACAGGACGCGCGTCACCGCGATTCATTGGCGCTATTCGCTCACGAGTGCACCGGGGGAATGGCAGGTCATGCT
>NZ_JAWRWZ010000924.1:0-228 GCF_046535285.1 Chryseobacterium sp. SIMBA_028
CTTGCAGCAGGGGGTGTGTTGAGCGCAACGAGGCTGCCAGCGGAGCGAGCAATTGCGCCGCAGCCGTCGAGAATCCGCCAAGGCCGAAGCGGGACTGCACCTGGTCGCCGGCTTCCATGGCCGCTGCGCGCAGGCTCTCCCACTCGGAAATGAGGGTGTCCGAACCCTCCACGAGGAAGCGGCCGGTGGCGGTCAACCGCACACCCCGGCCGTCCTTGGTCAGGAGTT
>NZ_JAWRWZ010000925.1:0-228 GCF_046535285.1 Chryseobacterium sp. SIMBA_028
CATGGCTAATAACATTGGAGGAATTCCTACTGCAACACCAACTCCGAGCAAAGCTGCGTACATTGCTGCAACATGAGCCGTAGCACTCGCGAAAATGTAATGACTGAAAAAATACACCAAAATAATTACAGGGAAAGCAACCGTCCATGTCATATGTCCGATTTTAACCTTAATTAAATCACTAAACCATCCAATAAATCCCAATTCGTTGAGTGAACTCGCCATCAT
>NZ_JAWRWZ010000926.1:0-228 GCF_046535285.1 Chryseobacterium sp. SIMBA_028
AGCGGATTATCTCGGCAAGCAGGTTTTGAGCGCTATTCCCGGTGGGGCCACCATATTCGGCCTGAGCCTTGGGGATGTTCCCTTGTGCTCCGATCTTTTCAAACACAAGCTCTTCGGCGATATACCATTCGGAATGGCGAGCAATCCTTGGGCGCAGGCCTACGCCGCCGGAGGATATATGTTGATCGCAATCTTCGCAGCGATTTATGCGGGCTCTGTCGGCGCCCT
>NZ_JAWRWZ010000927.1:0-228 GCF_046535285.1 Chryseobacterium sp. SIMBA_028
GGACTGTTGCAAGCTATAACTTGAGCAAAGAAGATACTTACAATGATTTCTCAGAAAATGCGAGAGATAATTTCACGGTTGGTTACCAATTCGGAGCTCAGCTTGAAATCAAGAAATTAATTCTAAACGCAAAATATGAAGGTGCATTCGGTAAGGATAGCAGAAACTTCATCAATAAAGTATCTGGAGAAGAAATCAGATATGATAACAGACCCAACTTATTTATGG
>NZ_JAWRWZ010000928.1:0-228 GCF_046535285.1 Chryseobacterium sp. SIMBA_028
CTACTTAATGATACTGAAGGATATGGGTATAAGGAAGTAATATTTGGAAATACGATTCCTAATACCTCAAATTTTATATCTTATGATTGGGGAGTCATTAATACTCCAAATGTATGGAGCCCTGCAGTAAGCCCTTTAACTACGATAACACCACAAAAAGGAACTCGAAACGGATTTTCTTTTCCTCAGTTAATCCCAACTTCTGATGGATCAAATCCTTGTCCCGAC
>NZ_JAWRWZ010000929.1:0-227 GCF_046535285.1 Chryseobacterium sp. SIMBA_028
AATCATTGCAAGGTAAAACAACTGGATTATGGAATGCTGAAGGCGTCGTCTACCAGATCTTTTCTTTGTAGCTATCGGATAGGACCTAATGGAGGATTGATAGTGAACTGTAAATAGGCCCAGGGTATTTGCCTGAAGGTAGAACCGTCAAGGCCAAGAGGAATCATCAGGGCTGTAGTTTATATGGGTGAAATGAGTTACAATAAAAATCCACAGAAGGGGTAAAT
>NZ_JAWRWZ010000930.1:0-227 GCF_046535285.1 Chryseobacterium sp. SIMBA_028
TCGTAGCTCAGCTGGTTAGAGCGCTACACTGATAATGTAGAGGTCGGCAGTTCGAGCCTGCCCGAGACTACTAATTATAAGACGGGAAGACATCAGATATGAGACGTCAGACATTTAGGTCTAGGGTCTTTAATCTGACATCTGAAGTCTACTAGAGGGGGAATTAGCTCAGCTGGCTAGAGCGCCTGCCTTGCACGCAGGAGGTCAAGGGTTCGACTCCCTTATTC
>NZ_JAWRWZ010000931.1:0-224 GCF_046535285.1 Chryseobacterium sp. SIMBA_028
GAACGATCTGAAAGTCTGAGCCTCATATAAAGCTTTGAAGCCCCGGAAGCGATTGTTCCGGTCTGGGCCCCTGTCCAACTTAATGTTTGGGTGGTAGAACCCACAGTAGAAAATGTTGTTGTGGCAACCTCCTCTACCTGAAACTTGCCGTCATTGTTAAAGTCGATCCAACCATACAAATATCTTGTAGCAGCCACTGGATTGGTCACTGGAACTGATAGTGT
>NZ_JAWRWZ010000932.1:0-222 GCF_046535285.1 Chryseobacterium sp. SIMBA_028
GATAGAAACTTATCGCATACCCCGCAAGTTTATTTAACATAAAGCTACACCACATGATCCAATTGTGGAAAACAAAGATTTTAATCAGTTGACATCTAGAAACTTGAACATGGATCCACAGTTATCCACAGTGAGGAGTAATAGATGCCATGAATAGCAAGGAAGTGCTACACCCCGTATATATCCTCTTTAAATGGCCTAAGCATATAGGCATAAATGTAC
>NZ_JAWRWZ010000933.1:0-221 GCF_046535285.1 Chryseobacterium sp. SIMBA_028
ACTTCTCAAAGTAGGCGAGCATGGAGTTTCCAAAGGGGAGTGCATAGTTGTTGGATGCTGCATTTTTGGAAAGGCTTCTTTCCGTTTCAAATCGTTCAAAAAAGGCAATTTTCTCCTTTTGCGTTTGTTCTGTGCTTGTCAGCGTCTCATCTGTCCTACAGGAATTGAGGGAAACAGTAAGCATGCCTAACAATAAAAGTCCGCAGACTAGATTTGTCTTC
>NZ_JAWRWZ010000934.1:0-216 GCF_046535285.1 Chryseobacterium sp. SIMBA_028
TTGTAAAACATGGTTGCAATCAATTTATTCATGAAGCCATTCATTTAATTTATGGTTTCCTGCTGCAATCTTTAGCACTCCCTTGAACCCGGAGTACATTTATGCCTATATGCTTAGGCCATTTAAAGAGGATATATACGGGTGTAGCACTTCCTTGCTATTCATGGCACCTATTACTCCTCACTGTGGATAACTGTGGATCCATGTTCAAGTTTC
>NZ_JAWRWZ010000935.1:0-213 GCF_046535285.1 Chryseobacterium sp. SIMBA_028
GAAACATCAATAGTAACACCAGCCCCTGCAATAAGCTTTGCCTTAGTACCCGCTGTGGATGAATTGATGGTGATACGATTACCACAATCCGGAATATGCGCTGTTAGTTTTGTGGTTATTGTTTGAGTACCACCAGTGTCTAGGCTATAGGTTTGACCTTCGGCTAAAATCAATTCTTTGATCTCATTGTCTGTAACCAGTTTACCACTTACT
>NZ_JAWRWZ010000936.1:0-212 GCF_046535285.1 Chryseobacterium sp. SIMBA_028
TCACTTAAATAACTTAAGTGTTTAAATCTTTTGTGGTGATTATCAAAAAAAATACTTGTAACCACAAAAGTCACAAAGCTTTTATTTAAAACACTTTAGTTCACGTAAGTTAGTTTAAAATTATACTATATAGGCAAGTACACATAAGAAGAAAATCAAAGATTTTCAAAAGCTAAAGTGTACTTATTATACGTAATGTTTGTCACTTAAAT
>NZ_JAWRWZ010000937.1:0-212 GCF_046535285.1 Chryseobacterium sp. SIMBA_028
TAGTCTCTTTCTGCATTAATCACTCCCGCTATTACGGCCGTTACCTTTCCATCCTTGAGCATCGGGAAAAATAGAAGTTTTCTGTTGTCTCCTTCATCTCCTCCAATATCCTGAGAGGAAACCCTTAAGTCCACGGTTCCATACTTGTTTTCCAGTTCGGTTTTCTTTTCTGGATACTTCTCAAAGTAGGCGAGCATGGAGTTTCCAAAGGG
>NZ_JAWRWZ010000938.1:0-209 GCF_046535285.1 Chryseobacterium sp. SIMBA_028
TGGTTAGAATGCCGCCCTGTCACGGCGGAGGTCGCGGGTTCGAGTCCCGTCCGGATCGCAGAAGTTTTATCAATTTCTTTAAAAAATTGATCCGGTAGTTCAGCTGGTTAGAATGCCGCCCTGTCACGGCGGAGGTCGCGGGTTCGAGTCCCGTCCGGATCGCAGAAGTTTTGTCAATTTACTTTAAAAAAATTGATCCGGTAGTTCAG
>NZ_JAWRWZ010000939.1:0-206 GCF_046535285.1 Chryseobacterium sp. SIMBA_028
TCTCCAACAAGATACAAGACACATCGGTCATTTGCAGGGCAAGCAAGGCCAAGGCATGCTTCCATTGAATCGGTTGCGATTATTCACCCTCATTTATCATTAATTACGAATATGACTTAGTCTTAAATTGTTGTTCATTGCTGTGACCCCATCGGAATCCCAATCAAGGTTAGATAATACTATACTTAACTCCTTGTGGAGAATAT
>NZ_JAWRWZ010000940.1:0-206 GCF_046535285.1 Chryseobacterium sp. SIMBA_028
GTGTAGCACTTCCTTGCTATTCATGGCACCTATTACTCCTCACTGTGGATAACTGTGGATCCATGTTCAAGTTTCTAGATGTCAACTGATTAAAACCTTTGTTTTCCACAATTGGATCATGTGGTGTAGCTTTATGTTAAATAAACTTGCGGGGGATGTGATAAGTTTCTATCTTTGCCCCACTGAAAACGAGAGTGGATCAGTAA
>NZ_JAWRWZ010000941.1:0-201 GCF_046535285.1 Chryseobacterium sp. SIMBA_028
TGCGCTCCCGTTTTATCGGGACTGCAAAGATACAAACTCTTTTTTATCTCGCAACCCTTATTTTATAAAAGTTGAAAGTTTTTTTTGATTGCCTCCCTCGTAGTTCATAATGTCTCTGCCCATTCAAGGGCTCTTCTGCGCTTACTGATCCACTCTCGTTTTCAGTGGGGCAAAGATAGAAACTTATCGCATACCCCGCAA
>NZ_JAWRWZ010000942.1:0-201 GCF_046535285.1 Chryseobacterium sp. SIMBA_028
ATTCCATAATCCAGTTGTTTTACCTTGCAATGATTCTTATTGCCGATTTTTATAATCAGCCTGTTCACTCACTATCTGGATCCGGGTTCTACCAAGGTTTTGACCTCACCCTTTACAGGAAATAACCCTTTCCCTTCCATAGAATTTTTTTCACCTTGATTTTCCATGGCCCAGCCTACCACTTCTTACATCACATTGCTT
>NZ_JAWRWZ010000101.1:0-345 GCF_046535285.1 Chryseobacterium sp. SIMBA_028
GGCAAAAAGGGTTTATTGCGTTCCATCCTGAACAGTCGGCCATTTACACACCTGCCCACTCGATGTAGCTGCTCAGATCCGCAATCTGCCGTGAACCGGTGTCCCCTGTGGCTGGTACAACAAACTTCCAGTCGCCGCCGTACCACTGCAACGGAACCGGAATGGATACGAGGGCTCCATTTGCTCCCTTGAAGGCAAGATCGATCACGGCTCGATCCGAGTCATACGAGCGGATCGTGTATCCGGCCAGCTGTGCAGTCACAGAATCCGGGACAGCGGTGGGAGATGACTTCAATACGGCATCACGTTCCGGGCTTGGGACTGCCAGTTGCTCGAATACGAGGC
>NZ_JAWRWZ010000028.1:0-8971 GCF_046535285.1 Chryseobacterium sp. SIMBA_028
ATTTAAAAATTAATCTCTTATGAAACACTCCTTAAGTGAAAGCCTAAATCAGTACACTTTTTGCTGACGATTTACAAATAACCAGTATAGATGTAAGAATACTGGCAAATACTTTAATGTCAAAACAGGAACATTGTTTGAAAACTCAAAAATTAGTCTTCGTAAATGGTTCATGTCTATATGGCTAGTGACTTCTCATAAGAAAGGAATTAGTTCTATACAGTTATCCAAAGATATTGGAGTGACTCAAAAGACTGCATGGTTCATGCTTCAAAGAATTAGAGCTTGTTTTGGTATTGAGAATGGTAATGAGTTAGAGGGTGTTGTTGAATGTGATGAAACATTTATTGGGGGAAAGAACAAGAATAGACACAAAGACAAAAAGGTTAAAAACTCTCAGGGACGTAGTTTTAAGGATAAAACACCAGTAATGGGAATGCTTCAAAGAGATGGTAAGATGAATGCCTTTGTTGTACCTGATACAAAGAGAAGCAGTATTCAGCCATTAGTTTGTAGATATGTAAATCCAGAAACTACAACCCTGATTTCTGATGAATGGTTAGGATATACAGGTTTAGATAAATACTATGACCATAGAATCATAGACCATTCTAAAAAAGAGTATGTAAGTTTGCAGGATAGTTCTGTACATACAAATAATATAGAAGGAAGTTGGAATATACTTAAAAAGAGTGTTTCAGGAATGTATAATCACGTTTCTAAAAAGCATCTTCAAAAATATGTTGATGAATTTGTATACAGATTTAACCTGAGAAAGGTCTCAGACCAAGAAAAATTCAGATATTTGTTATCAAATTCAAATATCCGAACTAAGTACAAAGAATTATGTCAATGACAATAAGTGAACAGCTTAAACACGAACAAGTGAGACACACCATTATAAATGGTGAGGAGTATTTCTATGTAGATGATATTAAAGACAAATTCGGTTACTTAATACTGGATGCCAATAAAGTAATCTACATAGATGAAACACCATTAATAAAATCAGAGTTTATACAGAAACTATCAAAGTTTGACCAATTAATAAAGCAAACCTTGATTTATAAACCTAAGAAGAAAGATAAAGAATCTTAATTTATGATAAAATTAGTTCGTAGTAATAATAATAGTCATATGACTAATGATATAAGTAAAAGAAATAAAATATTTGAATCAGTTGATAAATTGATGGTTATTCTTCCTGATTATAAAAGCTTCTTTCTTAATTACGAATTAAAATTTCTCAATCTAACTACTGAAGAGAAGAAAAGTTTTCCCAATATAGGAAATGAGATTAGGATAGAATTATTAGAACTTGGATATATTAAAGGCTCTTCTACACCTACTAATATTTTTGTTTTAACAGACTTAGGTAGAGTAGTTAAATCAAAAGGAGGACACTTTAAATACCTTAAAAGTCTTGAGCCTAAAAAAGATTGGTTTAAAATCATTCCAATTATTTTATCAATAGTTTTTGGAATATCAATGGCTGTTATTGGAGTTCTCAATTATAAACTCAATAGAGATAAGGATAAATCTAGTATTGAAAAGGAGCAATTAAATAAACAAATTGACTCTTTAAAACAAAAAATAAGAACATTAGAAAATCAAAGAGGACCTAAATAAGTCCTCTTCTTTTTAATATTCTTGTGTAAAGAAATATATAATTACCAAAATTATTGCGTAATAAGATTGCGCACATCACCATTTACTTTGCAATATAAAATTGAAAACAATGACACCAAAAATAATAGAAAAGATAAAAGAAGTTGAGGCTAGTAAGGGCGTAAAAGTTCTTTTGGCCGTTGAATCAGGGAGCAGGGCGTGGGGCTTTGCCTCTCCAGACAGTGATTATGACATACGATTTATATATTGCCATGAAAAAGACTGGTACCTTTCGCCTTGGGATAAAGATGAAACCATAGAATTTATGACAGAGGATGATCTGGATGGTTCCGGATGGGATCTACGGAAGACCTTTCACCTTTTACTAAAATCTAATGCTGCTTTATTGAGCTGGTTCTACTCTCCTATCGTTTACATGGAAGACACTAGGTTTATGGAATTGTTCAGACCTTTGGCAGATGCCTGTTTTTCACCAATAGCAGTTTCCTATCACTATTTAAGCATGGGCAAAAAATATCTGGAAGCCTGCAGAGCTGATGAAGTAAAGCTAAAAAGCTATTTTTATTGTCTGAGAACTGCATTAACGGGGAAATGGATCATAGAAAAAGGAAGTGTTCCACCGGTATTATTCAGTGATTTGCTTATATTGGTGGATGATGAAACCAAAGCAAAAATAGAAAACCTTATAGCATTAAAAGCTACAAAAGGAGAATCTTACTACCATCCGAATGATTGGGAACTATTTGATTTTTTGGAGAAGACTATAGCATATAATGAAAAAAAATCAAAGACTTTATCCGGAGGAAAAGCGGATAAAAAAGAAATGGAAAGGGTTTTTAGGGAGATATTAAAATGGTAAAAAAAAACATTATAGCGCTATCTCCCATTTATACGGAAGACAGCAATAATCTGAAAAAAGCATCTCTCCACTCTATCCTCTAAATTCTATTCTTACCATGCAAAACTTTCTAACAGAAAGAACACTATGAATATTAATTTCTACACCTCTTAATTAATAAAATTATCGATTAATTATTTCACATATTTAATGTCAGAAATAATATTAAATTATTTTTAGTGTTACAAAAAATTAAAAACCAAGAATCCTACACTACAATAATCTTCTTTCAAATTCATATTTTTCATAATTTATTCAAAAAGTCAAAATCAGGTTCCAAAACAACGAAAAGTAAGAAATAAAAAAATACATACATTTGATTTTATACCTAAAAACAGGGGTAGTTTAAAGTAAAAAAACATCTTTGAATCAAAAGAATTGAATTGAAAACATATGAATTTTTTAAAAAAAATAGCAAAGCTTATAGCAATTACATTTATCACAGTTATTGCATCTGTATTTATTTTCACTATTATAATCAAAAGAATACCTGCAGAGAAATATAACCAACTAGATCAGACAGACAAAGAAATGTTTGACGAACTGACTGTACAATATAAAATATTTAACCAGTCACCTGATCATCTCTGGACCTCAGCATACCACTATGATAAGGAACCTCTTATTTTGATCAGGTCTGATAAAAATAAATCTATCTGGAATTACATTTACTTAATTAATGCAAGTAAACTGATCGATACAACAAAGTATAAAAAAATACACTTTCCCAACAATCCTTATCTGACTGATGTATATGCGACAACTAGCCTTGGATTAACGTCATTAGAATATTGGTTTCCCAGTGCGTTTACATATACAACATTAGACAATAAACAAGTTCTAGCCTTTAAATACTATCCTGAATTATTTAAAAAAGAATTTACATTCCCTGATTTCAAATATTTTTCTATGCATGAGGCTTTTCATCTTTATGCACAAAAAAACTGGTTGTATGATCACAATAGTAAAGATTATATCGCGAATTATCCCTATACCAAAGAGCATTTTAACCTTCTCGACAAAGAATACGCATTATTAGACAAAGGATTAAAAACAACAGATCCAGAACAACTTGATATTGTAATGAAACAATGGGTTGAAATCCGTAATATACGATACAAAAAATGGCCGCAGCTGCTTGGTGAAACCTATAGTGAAGCCATCGAAGGAACTGCCCGTTATCTGGAGTATAAATATTCGGATATGATAAATGAACCAAGATATTTTATAACCAATAATAATGGCGATATTATCAGCTTTACTCAAGGTTTACAACTTATACAGAAAAACCCGGAATCCTATTCCTTTTTGGAAAGAAATGCTTCATATGATAAGGGTGCTGCATTAGGATATATTCTGGATAGGCTAGATCCATTATGGAAGAATAAAATTGAAGATTCTACAAATCATAAAGGCTTAACCCAATATCAAATTTTAAAATCACGCTACTTCTAATCTCTCTTTCTGTTAATTGAACAAATATTTTTAGAAAAATAAAACATTACAATGTGCGCAAAAACAATGCGCACTTTTTTTTAAACTTTGTATTATTAGTTAAAGAATAGTAATATTTGAAAAGATTAAAACCAAGTATATAAAATAACCATGCACATGATATTGTAGTTTAATCCCCCGAATATATTCAGGAGATTGAATTTTCACCTTACTTTTTAGACTAAACTATTAATATCCAATTATGACCATTCAAGACCTCAAAGACAAAAACCTCCTTATCTTTGAAACCATCTCCGGAAGCCGGGCTTTTGGGTTGGCAACCGAGAATTCTGATACAGATATCCGTGGAGTGTATTACTTACCCAAAGAAAACTTCTTTAGACTGAACTACATTCCACAGATTTCTAATGAGACGAATGATATTACGTATTATGAAATCGGGAGGTTTGTAGAACTTTTACAGAAAAATAATCCAAATATCCTGGAAATATTGGCAAGTCCGGAAGATTGTATCCTTAAGAAAAATCCATTGATGGACTTATTGAAAATAGAAGACTTTCTATCCAAATTATGCAAGGATACTTTTGCAGGATATGCTATTTCTCAAATTAAAAAAGCGAAAGGCCTTAATAAAAAGATCTTAAATCCTATTGATAAAGAGAGAAAATCTATTCTTGATTTTTGCTTTATTCTGGACGGTCAAGGTTCTATTCCTTTGAAAAAATGGCTTTTGGAACATGGGAAAGTTCAGGAAAAATGCGGCTTAACGGCTATTGATCATACCAAAGGAATGTTTGCCTTATTTTATGACGATTCACAAACATTGGGATATAAAGGAATTATACAACATGAGGAAGCGAATCAGGTTTCTGTATCCTCTGTTCCCAAGGATGAAAGTCCGGAAGCTTATCTATTTTGTAATCTGGATGCCTACTCTACGTACTGTAAAGATTACAGGGAATATTGGAAATGGGTAGAGGAACGCAATGAAGATCGTTACAATGTTAACCAAAACCATGGGCAGAACTATGACAGTAAAAATATGATGCATACCATCCGATTATTACAATCATGTGAACAGATATTTACTACTTGTACTCTACAAATTCGCTTGGAAAACCGGGATGAATTATTGGATATCAAAGCTGGAAACTGGCCCTATGAAACGGTAATGCAGAAAGCAGAACATCTTATAGAGTCCATTGAACATCATCATCCAATCTCCAGTCTTCCCGATTATCCTGATCTGGAAAAAACGACAAAAATTCTGATTCAAATAAGGAAAAATCTATATGAAGAAAATTAATACATGATGAGTGATGAACAGTGGGGAAACTGCAACAGTGGATCCCCACTCTAACACCCTCAACCCTATTTCTTCTTTGAAGCCTTAGCAATAGGATTATACTCAAGGCAAATTTTCATCCAATACTCAAAATCTGAGGGCTGCTGAAATCCGGCAGGTTCCACATAGCAATAGTCTTTGAGCTGCTTCCCTCTCATGATCATAGGAAGAAAGCCTTTTTTCTCAGAAACCTCATCCTCCAATATCGGGTTATAACGGCACATCAGATTATCATGACTGATGTTGATGCACATTTTTCCATTCACCAGAAATGCCAACCCGCTGAACATTTTCTTCTCTTCAACTTCAATATTATCTACACTGGAAAGCCATTCCCGTACTCTGTCTGCAAGTTCAATATTATATCCCATACTACTATATTTATAATGAAAAGGACCTGTCTGAAAATATACCTATCTACAATACAACCAGAGATATTCCTCACATTTCTTACTCCAAGGCTGCTCTGTTGCAATGGTAAAATTAAGTGATTTAATGGATAAAAACACAGAGAATAAAACATTAAAAAATGAATATCAACACCGATAGGTTTTAATTTTTATAAAAATATTTTAAGCAGATTGTAACAAAATAAAAATGTCGTCAACAAATTAGTTGATATATCAATAATTGATAAATCATTTTAATCTGAAAATATGGAAAAATTAAATTCAATCATATTCTATAACATAGACAAAGCAATCAGAGCCTATAGAAACTATGCACAACGCCAACTGAAAGCACATGGCTTTACCATTACCATTGATCAGTGGCTTATCATCAAAGCAATTCTGGAAAACCCGGGAATTACCCAGAATGAAATTGGTGATCTAGTTTTTAAGGACAATGCGTCTGTGACGAGGATTATTGATTTAATGGTAAAATCAGAATATATCACGAGGCATATTCACCCTGATGACCGCAGGAAAACAAATCTGGAGGTAACAGATTCCGGTAAAAAAGTCATCAAAGAGGTTCAGAATATTGTCGAAAAAAACCGCGAGACTGCCTTGAAAGGAGTCTCAAAGGATGAACTTGAGGTGATGTATTCGGCTTTACTTACAATTTCAGAAAACTGTCTTAACCCTAAAAAATAAAACGCTATGACCAGAATATTTTCACTCCTATTTGTCTGGATTCTGATGCTGTTCTGCAGCTTACTTTCTGCTCAGACTATGCAAAGCTACTCATTGTCAGGAAGTATTAAATCCGAAAAGGCAGAACAAATGGAAATTATCCTTTTGGATGCTGATAATAAATTAATTAAAACAGAAATTGCTGATTCCACTGGAAAGTTTGATTTCAATGATATCAAAGGGGGAGCCTATCGTTTAAAAATCAACAGAAATGGTTCTGAAATATATCATTCGGACAACATTACATTGATCGAAAATACAACCCTGCCCTCTATTGATCTGAATGTAAAATCAATTGAAGCGGTCACTATTACGAAGACCAGGCCGATGATTGAGAGACAGGATGGCAAAATGATCATGAATGTTGAAAACAGCATTGCGAGCACCGGAAATTCGGCCTTTGAAGTATTGGAAAAGGCACCAGGAATTACTATTGATAACAATGATAATATCAGTCTTCGCGGAAAGGGAAATCTTCTGATTCAGATTGATGGTAAAAATACGCCTATGACAGGAAGTGATCTGGCCAATTATCTCAAGGGAATGCCGTCATCCACCATTGATAAAATAGAGTTTATCACCAATCCTTCATCAAAGTATGATGCAGCCGGATCTTCCATCATTAATATTAAACTTAAAAAGGAACAGAGAAAAGGTACGAACGGGAGTATTTCCACTTCTTTAGGAATGGGTAAATATGTGAAGAACAATAACAGCTTCAGCATCAATCACAGAGATAAGAAGATCAATATTTTCGCCAATTACAGCTTTGCTTACAGGGAGGCTTACAACGGATTGGTTCTGGATCGGAATTTTTATGTGAATAATAATTTTGAAAAGGCCTACATACAGGATAATTATTTGAAATTCAAGTTCAATAACCATATTGCAAAGGCGGGAATGGATTATTATCTGAATGATAAAAATGTACTTGGCTTTTCTGTAGGATTGGTCTCTAATAAATTTGGTCTCAATGGAGATAATGCCAACACAACCCTTGGCAGTGCCTATACTCCTGAAAGCTACTTTAATACTCAAAATACATCCAATGATCAATGGACCAATGTTTCAGTGAACCTGAATCATAAGTATACTCTTGATTCTTTAGGCTCAGAGATCTCTACTGACTTTGACTATATCAACTATTCGAATTCTTCTTTGCAAAATTTTGAAACGAGAACGCATATCATAACTCCTCCTCAGGATCAGCTTGACATTATGAAAGGAGATATGAATGGAAAGCTTAATATTTATTCATTAAAATCAGACCTGACCAAAAACTTCAAAGGCGACTGGAAACTGGAAAGCGGAATTAAAACCAGCTTTGTAAAAACAGATAATGATATGAAGTTTTTCAATGTCAACTCAGGAATTTTGGTACCGGATCCTAATAAGACCAATCATTTTATCTATGAGGAAAACATTAATGCATTGTATGGAAATCTGTCCAAAAAATGGGATAAATTTAAGGCTACAGCAGGTTTAAGGGTGGAAAACACCAATGTAAAGGGTACTCAGATTACGACCAATCAGGTGAATAAAAGAAATTATACTCAGTTATTTCCTAGTGCGGTATTATCTTATGATGTAACAGAGAAAAGTAATCTGGAAATTAACTTAAGCAGAAGAATTACCAGACCTAGCTACAATCAGCTGAACCCTTTCAAGCTTTATCTTGATCCTACCACCATGAGAGCCGGAAATCCGGACCTGAATCCACAGACGACGATGAACTACGAGCTGACCTACAGTTTGAGTAATAAATACTTTGCAACCTTAAGCTACAGCAAAACATCAGACAATATCACAGACATCATTAAACCGATTGTAGATGCTGGCCAGAATGTAACAGTACAGACCTTTGAAAACCTGAACACCGCTTCATATCTTGGATTATACCTTATTGCTCCTATAAAGGTGACCAAATGGTGGGACATGAACAACAGTGCTAATTTTTATTACGGATCATATACCGGAAATGTTTCCGGAACACAGATCAATAACAAAGGGAACTTTACTTTTAATATTAACAGCATCAACTCCTTTAAGCTTGGAAATGGATACACTGCTGAGCTTACCGGAAATTATAAGGCAAGAGAGGTCTACGCTTATCTGGATATAAGTTCAAACTGGTATCTGAATATTGGTGCACAAAAGAAATTTAAAAATAACAGTGTCCTAAAGCTTTCTTTTACGGATATGTTCTTTACGAGTAATATCAATGGACAAAGTCTTTACAATAATTATATTGAAAACTTCGCTGTAAAAAGAGATACCCGAGTAGTAACACTCTCCTATACCTACAACTTTGGTTCTTCTAAAAACGGGCAGCCAAGAAAAACAGGTGGTGCCGAGGATCTTAAGCAGAGAGTGGGAAGCTAATTTTCATTACAGGTTTGCATAAGAGTAATAAAAACAAAAATCCCTCAAAATAGAGTGCACCCAAAAGTTTAGACAAAATTAAATAATCTTTTGATAATAAAGAGTTCGATATTCTATCGGGCTCTT
>NZ_JAWRWZ010000102.1:0-343 GCF_046535285.1 Chryseobacterium sp. SIMBA_028
GTAGCGGTCTGCCACCCGACCGGCCGTGTACGCGCCAACTGCGCAGCCGAGCAAAGCGACGGCAACAGCAAAACCTGTCACAGCCTCGCCAAGGGCGAACTGGGCTTTCATGGCATCCACGGCCCCATTGACCACGGAGGAATCGAAGCCAAAAAGGAAGCCGCCCACTGCACCGGCGACCGCCAAGCCAATCACTTTCCGGGAAACGTGGGCAGTGGCTTCGGTACTGGATGTGGACATGGGACTCCCTACGGCTGGTCTTGTGGAAGCGGCTGCGGGACGTCATTGGCTGTTCCGGCTGGGATGCCGGCGCACTCGCGCTACACAGTGTGGCATGGAGTAC
>NZ_JAWRWZ010000103.1:0-343 GCF_046535285.1 Chryseobacterium sp. SIMBA_028
ATCAATTAAAAATTCTATTTGTCAGCCTGCGGAATTTCAACAGCCGATAATTCTAGTTGATAATGATCTAACTGCATCCTGATCGTTTTCAAACCCACTTTAAAAAAGGAAGAAGCGGTAAACAGATTATGGTAATATTCTATGCCTTCCAACAGGTTTTTTTTGAATGCATTCCATTTTTTTGCTTGTGATGGGGTGATTGGAATGAATGAATCAGCGATTTCTTTTTTCAGATAATCAATATACATTTTCAATTCGTTGATGAACATATTCGGTCGTTCATGATCAGCAAGAATATTGGTATTTCCATAAATATGATTTACCATTTCAGACAGGGAGACTT
>NZ_JAWRWZ010000029.1:0-7909 GCF_046535285.1 Chryseobacterium sp. SIMBA_028
TGTTAGCCGTGAGCAAGCTGCCGGGGGGATAATTGAAGCTCTCTGTCAATAAGGTCTGTGCCTTTATCTGGGAAAACATCAACAAAACTGTGCAAACACAACAGACGACACGAAAGCTGTAATTTGCAATAGTATTTATTATGAGTTTCATATTTTAATAGGTATAAATTTTATCATCTTGTATTATTTCAATTATTCAAATAAGGATGGTAACAGTGGGTTGCTTATTGTATAAACAAGTACAGTTTTGAACTGTTTTTTCATAAAACAAAAAGCTTAATTAAAATGAAATTCAGGCTATTATTTTATAAAATTTCAAATCATGTCATTGGTATATGACAGTAATGGGATAACCACTATCTATAAACACATTCCTTGATTAAAGCAGTATAATTGAAACATTAGAATAATGTTTGTTATTATTTTTAGAATAGATTTGAATTGATTTCAAAATCTCTTTTAAATTATTCTTTATAGGAGGCGGACGTAATCTGAATAAGATTAAAAAAATAGAAATGATAATTTGTAAGAGATCCTTACAATCGATCTTTATTTGACAGTCACTATATTTTCTCAAGAAAAATATATAATGAAAAGCGGCAGCAATATTTTTTTTGAAACAAAAAGTATTGGAAGTAATGATCAGTTGAGCCCGAAGTCCAAAATTCCCAAAATCCAAGAATATATCAGAAGGAAATAATGAAAAGGACTTTTGTTGATTTAAAATTTTGCCGTAATCATTATTAACTATCTTTTTTTCTTTCAGCTTTTTCTTTTTCGAGATGCTTTTTATCTTCTTTACCTCATTAGGTACTTGGGGAGATTGCATTTTTTGGATCAAAACATTCTCTAAACCGTAGACTAACGTATTTTCTGTGACATGAATTACCTCTTGAATTTGAATAGAGTCACCTCTATTGATATTTTCTTCATACAGACGAATTTTCGCCTGAAAAAAAAGGACCCCCAGTAATAATAGTATACTGAGTCCTTTTTTACAGGTATAAAACAATATAAATTGCTTTTTTTTTATCATTCTGCCTATACTTTAATCAAGAGTAGTCTTAGCTAGACTACTTTTAAATTTAATTTATTATGACAGTCCTGTTGCAGGCATTTTGTATATTAGAAATTCTATATCAATAATGTATTATTCGACAATTATTAACATTTAAAATATTAAATTAAAAATCACATGGGATTTACAAATATTTAAAATTCAGTTATTTATTTTATTTATAATACATAAATTGATTATCTTTGTTGGATAAGAGTAGTCTAGCTAAGACTACTTTATTTCGCTTATATTAGCGGCGAAATAATAATTCTACCCTATGAATTTTGAATTTTTCTTATCTAAAAATAGAATCAATAGAAATATTATCTTATCAATTTCCGATAATCATTTTAAAACGGATTATAAATTAACAACTCCTTTAATGATTTCCTCCGAAGATTGGGATCAAGAAAAACAACGCCCTAAAAATATATACCTTAAGCACCATAAAATATTTAATCAAAGGCTTGACTCATTGAAAGTGAATCTTACGGAATATATTCATCAAAAAATATCAGGCTCTAAAAAGGTTACAGAAAAAAAGCTTCTTGAGATTATTAATAAAGTTTGCTCTCAGAACAATGAGGAATATTCTGAGAATGATCTATTACACTTTGTCAATCAATATATAAACAATCGTAAAGAGCTTATCTGTTACTCCACCTACAAACGATATAAAGTATTTAGCAATCTTATAAAGCGATTTGAGGGATTCATTAAGAATAGAATTAACATCAACAATGTAAATTTTGAATTTATAAGAAATTTTATTCTGTTTGGAAAGGATGAATCCTATAGTGAAAATACAATATACCGCACCCTAAACTTCATTAAAACCATCTTAAACTACATTGAAAGGAGGGGCATTACAACCAGTATCAGAGAATTTGAATTTAGACAAGAAAAATCACAAAGAGAAGTAATTACGCTCAGCGAAGAAGAAATTACTCAGATAAAAATTGCTGAGGTCCCTGAAGCTTTACAAAACTCAAAAGAATGGCTATTAATAAGTTGCTATACCGGACAGCGTATATCAGATTTTATGAATTTTAAAATTGATATGCTATTTGAAATCAATGGTAAGCTATGTATGAATTTTATTCAACAAAAAACTAAAAAAAAGATAATACTCCCTCTACATCCCATAGTTCTTGATATTATTAGAAATAATGATAATAATTTCCCCAAACCATTAAACACTCATTTATATAATGGAAATATCAAAAAGATTGCTCAAATTGCCAAAATAAATTTTAAGATTAAGGCAAAAAAAAGAATAGGACACAGAGTTAAAAATCTTGTTATAGAAAAATGGGAAATCCTAACCAGCCACATAGGCAGGAGGAGCTTCGCCACTAATTTTTATGGAAAAATTCCAACCTCATTACTGATTTCAGCCACCGGGCATGCTACAGAACAAATGTTTTTGAATTATATCAATCCATTTGATAAGGATCAGATCGTATGCCTAGGTAATCACTTTGATGAAATACACAAAAAGCAATCTAGTTCTACCTATTACAATTCAAAGAAACGATAATCATTTATCAATTTATTCTAACTTTTGATAGGCACAAAGGAAGCTTCAATGAAAGAAGTGGCAGAAAAAGTGGTAATTGTTCTTTTCCACTAACACCTTGCCCTAAAACTGATTTGAATAAATCTTCTTTTTCCTGCAATCGTTCCGTCATATTGATGCTATTGAAATCAGCAGGATCAAGGCATTTTTCACCTCATCCACTCTAAAGAAGCAGAAAACAGTGTACCGGGTTTCGGACGTATGCTGTACCCACTTGCCAGTGTCTTCGCTCTTGTGTTCTGCAGATAATTCAGATAGATTCTATTGATATCGGAAGCATAGGAGGAACTGAAAGCAAGATTTTGAAAATTAAAGATTTAAACAACCATCGTTCTAATCGCTCTGGACGATTTGAGAAGCTTAGCCTGGGAAGTCATTTTGAGGTTAAAAAATTCAGATGGAAAGCTTCTTAAAAATCGAAAAACATATAAGTAAAAGCCTGGGGTACTATAAAAGAAAAATTATAGTTTACTTTATGGGAATCCGTATTTTTTATGCCCTTTTCTTTTCCATTTTTACAATCGAATTAAAATATTTAATACATGAAAAATTTTAAGAAAATTTCAAGAAATCAACTAAAGCAAGTAAAGGGTAGTCAAAAAATATGCCCTCAGGGATGGAAGAGGATGCATTGCCCTAACAGTCCTATCCCTCAATGTTATTCGGATCAAATGACATTAGAGTGTCCTGATTTTTAAAAATACAATCCTATTATTTAACCGACAATCAGCCACTAATAAAATAGAAGTCTATTTTTTCCTTTGTGTATTTTGGTAATCATTTATTAGACGATAATCTATAATTTTTTTTTCAGGTAAGTAAACACGAGCCTTTCCGAAAAGTTTGCCATCTTTCTTTCTTAAGATAATTGTTAGGGTATTGATTCACCCAGTTTCATAGGTATAGATTTTTCTCAGATAGAGCTTGTGATTTAATCCACTTCTACTACAGAAACTTTTAATTGCTCCACAAAATATGAGGGCGTAAAGCCTGTTTCCATCTTAAAAGCATTTACAAATACTCTAGGCGTGGCATATCCGCATTCTTCTGCAAGGTAGGTTATCTTGTATTCTCTATAGATTGGTCTTTCATAAAGCTTCTTAATGATATAGTTGATACGAAGCTCATTGATATAACTGGTAAAATTATGATTTCTATAGATCTTTATGACCTCTGAAAGATATTTTGGATTGGTAGAAAGGCTGTTAGCCATCCAGGTCAGACTCAATTCTTTCCGAAGGTACTTTTCTGAGGCCTCAAATTTTTCAAGCTTAAGGAGTAAGGCCTTCACTGTTTCATCGGTGATTGTAACGGAGGATTTTATTCCCTTATTTCTCTCGGGTGCCGGTTCTGTTTTATTCTCTTCGTTGTCTTGGCTTATTTTAGCAATTAGATCTTCGTATTTCTTATGAATAGCCTTATTGCTTCTTCTACGATATATCAGCATACCTCCTGTTACAAGAATAAGGATAACAAAAGAAATAGCAACAATTCTTTTTATCTTCCTCTCTCCGTCGACTTTATTTTCTGAAATTATGTTTTTGACAGGAACTTCCACAGCTTCTTTCTCTATGGAAGTAATACTGTCATTCAATTTTGAAAAAAGATCAAGATATCTTTGAGAAGTTTGGCTATCTCCAATTCCTAAATAGGATTTTGCCAATACCATATACCCCACTCTTCGATTGTAAGGCATACTATTGGATTTTTCCATGGCAAGCATACTCTCACCATATTCTATTGCTTTCCTGTAATTTTTTTTAAGCTGATAAAACTCCTGAAGAGCCTGATATAAATCTATCTTTGTATCAAGGTTTACTTCACCCTTAACTAAATCGAGTTGTTTTAGGGCTTCATTAAAATAAAACTCAGATAATTTTATATTCCTTCTTTTATTTCTCGAGTCCCTGTAATGAATTCCCAGGTTCATATTTACGGATATCAGCATATCAACTTTTTTATCCAAAGGAACCTCTGCACTATTATCACTCACTTTTACAATCTCTTCCCTGCTTTTTTCCAGATAATACAAAACTTTTTCATCTGACCTCCCCTGGTAATAAGGAGCCATGTTATAATAAACCAAAGATGTCTGATAATGCCTCTCATTGGTTTCAGAAACCAGTTTTGCATATTTCAGAGCGGCTTCATATTCTTTTAAGCTCTCATCATACAGGCCCAGATTTTCATATAGTATTGCTCGTTTATTGCATAAAGTAGATAATGTTTTATAATTTTTCTGACCAATGGCCAACTCTTTGGCTCTATTGGATATCTCGAGAGCCTTCTTATAGTCATAGGTTTGAGAATAAACCAACATTATATTTTTTACGGCATCCAATTCTCCCTTTTCACAGCCTATAGACCTGGTCATTTCAACAGCCTTTTGAAGCAATCCAAGAGCCTCCTTACTTTTCCCTTTATCATTAAGAGAGATAGCCTGATCTATTAATTGGTCTACATTTTCATTTCCGGGGCATAAGATGGTAGTTGCGTTTGCCATGGAAAATAAAAACAAAAACAACAGCGAAATAATAATAGTGTACAATCTTTGAGCGCCTTGATTGCTATTTCTTTTGTTCGTAGAAAAAATAAACTGAGACGTTCGCAAGGATAATTTTTTAACCATAAGATTACATTTTATAATGAATTATCATTTTTCACAATACCTGGGTGGTCCATTAAAGTTTTTGAAAAATGCTTATTGATTTAATTTAAACAACAAATAGGTTAAACGTTATGCGGAAGCCTTCAATTGCTCCACAAAGTAGGATGGTGTGAAACCCGTTTCTTTTTTGAAAGCGTTAACAAATACCCGTGGCGTCGTATATCCACATTCCTCTGCCAAATAGGTTATCTTGTATTCTCTATAGATTGGATTGTCATAGAGCTTCCTGATTATATAGTTGATGCGTAGTTCGTTGATATAACTGGTAAAATTATGTTCTCTATACATCTTAATGACCTCCGAAAGATATTTTGGATTAGTATTGAGGTTATTAGCCATCCAGGTAAGGCTCAGATCCTTCCGGAGATATTTCTCCGCGTTCTCGAATTTTTCAAGTTTAAGGAGAAGGGTTCTTGCTGTATCATCAGTAATGGCTACAGATGGCTTTGTTCCGTTATTTCTGACATTATCTTGTAATTCTAGTTCCTGCTCTTTTTGCTTTGCATTTATTTTAGCAACCAGATCTTTATATTTTCCCTGAATAAACCTGTTCTTTCTCCTCCAATATAACCAACCCATAAATGCTGCAATACCAAAGGCCAATACTGAAACAATCAGTATTTTTTTGATGGCAGTATGATTCTCATGTTCATTATCTGAAATAATCTGTTTAACGGGGGTTATTAAACTTTCCTTTTCTGATTTCAATAAACTATCACTCAAATACATATATAGCCTTGAATAGTATTTTGAAGAATCCTGCTTGTTAGATTCTATATATGAACTAAAAAGGGTATGATAAATATCTTTTCTGATATAGGGCATCGAAGCCTGTCTTTCAAAATCTTCCGCTTGCTTGGCAAATAAGATTGCTTTATGATACTCACCATTGTCATTATAAAATTTTGCCATATCACTTAGCAAGGTTGCCCTACCATTGACATAGATGTCACACTTATCACTTTCATGAATCTCCAGAGCTTTTTCAAAATAATGCCTGGCGGAATCTTTACTCTTTAAGTTACTATAAATCAACCCAAGACTCGCATATTGGTAAGCCAGATTTTGATATTTTGCATTTATAGTTTCCGGCTCATTTCCTGGTATTTGATATGAGGATACGATACTCTTGTGCCTGTAAAAAATCTGTTTTTTAATATCCTCCTTTTTTTCATAAACTCCGGCGTAAGATTCATAGATAAGAGATTTTCTATAAATACGACGGTTTAGGGATTTAATATCATCAATATTAATTAAAGATTTTTCCAATTCTTTCAGGCATTCATCCAAAAGTCCCATTTCGCCATAGGCATTTGCTCTCATTCTATAGATATCGGAAATATAATCATAGGCTTGCAGCTCCTTGGCATATTTTTCAACAAAACGACTTTCTTCAATGGTTTTTTTATAATTACCATCATTATAGTAAATCAAGACCAGCCCCATAGAGCTGGTCATCGATCCATTTGTATAATGAATTCTTTCACTTTGCTCTTTTAGCTGTTGTAATTTTTTTGTGGCTGTGACAGGATCTGAAGCTGCAGAAGTTTTATACTTCTTAATTTCAGCATCAAGTATTTTTATTTTGGAAACTGATTCCTTCGGTATTTTTGCATTTTGGGCAGATGCTGCATAAAAAGAAAAAATGATAAAAAATAAATAGATTTTTTTCATTAGGAAATAGAGATTAGTTTTTAGAAGAAAGATTTAATAGAGCAATACAATCAGTGAATTTAACACCTATATTACTTAAGGAGCATTAAAGATTAATTGACTTTCATAATTCTATTAATATATTTTTATTTCTAACAAATTTATACTCATCAATTCGTTAGTTTCAACACCTCATGTATTGTTATTAGATTGATTCTTTCATATTACAACCCCTGCTCATAATTATCATTCGTACAAATTTAATGAAATATATATCCTAAAAATACAAATACCTATTTGGGATTATTAAAGTTTTATACAAACAGCTCACAAAAACATAAACTACTGATTTACAGAAATACTAATTTGTAAAATCAGTTAAACAGTACATGAAACTTTCCGAATTATTCCTGTGATACACTTGTACAAGCATTGTGGTAGTTATAATATTGCACGAAATGCTAACCGATTCTGAAAATAACATGATGAACCAACTCTTCTCTCTGCATTCAATTGGAGGGAGAAGGTTTTTCTTATTGATATTGCTGTTGGCTCACTTTCAGACAATACAAGCTGCCTGCAGACATGATCATCTTTCTTCATCAGATTCTTCACATTCCCCAACGACGCTATTTATATCAAAGGGCACCATTGTTTCAGGTAGGGAGCGAATACATGTTCATCAATCTGAAAAGGTAAAGAAAAAAATAAAAAGGAAAGTTTTATCTGCACCCTATGAAAGAAAAAACAAAAAAGAGCAGAACCTGTCCCAACGCATAAAAAGCAGCAATAAAACTGCATCAATCTTCATCAGGAATACCACGTCAGAGAAATACTTACTGGCTCTTACCGATAACCATAAGCAGATTGTCATGCCTGTAAATCGTCAGCAAAAAGTGTACTGATTTAGGCTTTCACTTAAGGAGTGTTTCATAAGAGATTAATTTTTAAA
>NZ_JAWRWZ010000002.1:0-454768 GCF_046535285.1 Chryseobacterium sp. SIMBA_028
GGAAATCAACTTTTATTATAACTTTAAACTAACAAACACTCCCTAAGAGAAAGTCCATTTTCTTTTGAAGACATACAGCCCAAAGCGCATCAGGTTCAATGATAAAACCATCATTGGATATAAAAGGTTTTTCATCTGTTTTTTTAGCCAGTACGGCATTGAAAAGTTGAAGTGTTTTCATGATATAAAAATTAAATAAGTGAGGAGTAATTTTTTTAAAAGAAAAATGCTATAGGAACTCCTTTTACCTATAATTTTGAAAAAGCGGGGAGTAATACCAGTGAATTATAGGAACTCCCTTTGCCTTTATTTTTTGTGGACAGAAAACCTGTGCTTTCTATCATTTTTGCTGAGCAGGCAGGATTCGAACCTGCGTCCCACAAGTTGAGGAACTTCGTTTGCCAACAGCGGAAAGTTGTTGTTGCTCTAACCAGCTGAGCTGCTGCCCATCCATCATTATTAGTTTTTTATGATTAAAAATTACAGATTATGGATTTCTGTATTTCTTCTTTTTCTTCCATGGTGCGTTTTTCTGAACATCACCGGCCATGATACATCCGTAAGGCATTACTTCATCCAGAACTTCACAAAGCCCGTACTCCTCAATCTGGGCTCTCACGTTTTTAGCACTTTTATAAGCACTGGGTAACTCAGAAATATCAATTTCATTGGAGTAGAAACGGATATCCAGCCCTTTGGTTTCTTCATTAAAGATTTCTTCAGTCGTTTTATGAGCCATAGACCTTTTATGCTGACTTCTACTAAAGTTTCTTCCTGCTCCATGAGGCGCAAAACCAAGGTTTCTTTCATTCGTTTTACCCTGAACAATCAATACAGGCTCTGCCATATTCAAAGGAATCAGTCTTGGTCCGGTAATATCAGGCATGAATTTATCATCCAGCGGTGTTGCTCCTTTAGCATGATAGAACAAATCACCATCCTTGAATACAAAATTATGCTCATTCCAATATCTGTTTTCTTTCTCTATTTCCAGTTTGTTTAATACTGCATCATGAATAGATGTATGATTTTCTTTCGTCCATGTTCTGATTAACTGGAGAGCTTCCCAATATGACTTACCCTCTTCAGTATCATAAGGAATCCACGCATTTTCCCTTAATGTTTCAGGAGAAATATCCTGTCTGAAACGGTTAGCTACTTTCATTCCTTTATTATATAATGCCGCCCCTGGAGCTCTTGATCCGTGATGGGTTACCAACATTGTATTTCCTGTATTTTTTGAGATTCCTACAAACAAGAAATGGTTTCCATCTCCCTGAGTTCCCATATGAGAACGTGCAATACTGATCAGTTTCTCATCATTTAAAAAATAGTTTTCTCTAAATGCCTCCATCAATTCCTGAGACATAGGCATCTGTTCACCTCTTGGTCTCCCTCCATATCCAAAGTGCGTTATTGAATGAGCGGTATCCAGAATATCCTTAGGGTTTACTTTTCCAAAGTCTGTAAGCATCACAGAACAACAAATATCTGCGCTATGGAATCCCGGATGAATAGCATTTTTTGCAACTACCACACCCCCTACCGGGATCTGACCTACCGGACCTGTAGGACAGGCATCCGGCATAATTGCTCCTGCTGTTAGTGTAGGTGTCTTCATCAAAACTTTCATCGTTTTGATTACCTTTTCTACATTATCATCTTCACTTTCATGTTCAGCCCTGATATTGATGATAAAATCCTTGGGTGTTTCATGGAGCGGAATAAGTTCAGGTTGTTTGAACAGTTCCAGATATTCCTTGATCTGATCTTCATTCAGATTATTTTCATTGATATAAGTAATGGCATCTTTGAACCATTGAGCTGGTCTATATCCTAATTCGATTAAGTGATTTCCATTAAATTCCATTTGTTTTCTCATTTTGATAATGCAAAGTAATACTCTTGTTGCGCAATAGTTTTGCGTAGATAAGAAATTTTTGATTATTTTTACAAAAACAAATAAATAAAATCAAAAAGGCTAATTCGATATCCATCTATTAGCTATCAAATAATATAATTTAAAACCAATTTTTATGGTATTATTAGAACAGTTACAGCATTTTCCGGAAACGATTGAATTCAGTGAAGTTATTGCTTACATTGATCAACATTATGATTTTACGCCTACTGCATTCAAAAATGGAAGCACCGCAAACGAAGCAGGACAAAATAATGGCTCATGCAAGGTTTTTAGCTTTGCTAAACTTCAGGGACTGACTAAAGGGCAGACCCTTTCTCTTTTTGGAGAATTTTATAGAGAAGACGTGCTAAAAAATCCCAATGGAAATGATCATCAGAACATCAGAAACTTCATGGAATTTGGATGGGAGGGTGTTTCCTTTGAGGCTGAAGCTTTAAAGGAGAAATAATTTTGGAAAAGGGAATTTGCTAATTTGCTTATATAATGCTTCCGCATTGAAGCCTGGCAATTAAATATTACAATCATGTCATCCAATAAAAATGCACTGATCCGTTACAAGACGTTGGATAAATGTCTCAAAAATAAGTATCGAAAGTATACCCTTGAAGATCTTATTGACGAATGCTCTGAAGCGTTGTTCGAGTTTGAAGGAAAAGAATCTTATGTAAGCAAAAGAACGATTCAGCTCGATTTGCAGAATATGCGAAGTGAAAAGTTCGGATATGAAGCCCCCATTGAGGTGTATGAAAGAAAATACTACCGATACAGCGATCCGGATTATAGCATTCATAATATTTCTGTGAATGAAAGTGACCTGAAAGCGATGAATAATGCTGTTCAGATCCTGAAACAGTTCAAGGACTTTTCCATGTTTAAGGAGATGAACGGAGTGATTCAGAAGTTGGAGGATTCTATTCATGCTACCAACCAAAAATCAATCATTCATTTAGATAAAAATGAACAGTTGAAAGGACTGGAGCATATTGATATTCTGTATGAAAGTATTGTCAATAAAAAGGTATTAAAAATTCTTTACAAGAGCTTTACAGCAAAAGAGTCGAGTATTTATACCGTCCACCCTCAATTATTGAAAGAATTTAATAACCGCTGGTTTCTCATCTGTCTTTACAAGCAGAAAATGTATAATCTGGCTCTGGACAGAATGGAGAATATTGAAGCAGATGAAAGCCTTTCCTATATAGATAAGGATCTGGATGGTGATGAATACTTCAAAGATATTGTAGGCGTTACGGTTGCAGAATCAATGCAGCCCAGAAACGTTATATTTTTTGTAGACTCAGCCAATGCCCCTTATGTGAAAACAAAACCACTGCATAAAAGCCAGGAGATCATTAATGAAACAAAGGACGGAACTTTGTTTAAAATCTGTGTGCAGATCAACTTTGAACTGGAAAGACTGCTGTTAGGCTTTGGAGATACTCTGATTGTCCATAAACCACAGAAACTAAAACTGAGAATGGAAGAAAAGTTCAGGGCAGGGCATAAAAATTATCAGGATCTAAACGTTCTTAAAGAAGAGTCTGTGCAAGATCTATAGGTAATCCTCATTTGCATAAATGAAGTATAACCACAAAATTATCTGTTTTTTTTATCTTGGCTTGGAAATTGTAGTAGTTAGGTACAAAATAGCACTATGAAATCAAGAATATTTAAAGCATTAATTGCCATTATAGCACCTATAGCGATAGAATATATCGTTAAAAAAATATCTGAGAGACTTGATAAAAAAGATGATCAGAAAGAGAAAGAACCCAAGCAGATTACTGCTTAAACGTAAAAGTAGTTAAAATTTAAAATTATTGAAAAGAGACTATCGTATCATAACGGATAGTCTCTTTTTTTGTGGATATTCAATAAACTTAAGTGAACTTCTTTTACATAAGTTTTGTAGCTTAAAAATTACTTAAGCGTTTAGAAACTTTTGAGCCTTTGTAGTTTAAATTCCATAGGATTTATATAAAATCATAGATTCCGTCTTTCCATCCCAAGACTTTCGAAGAATCTGCCTTAAGCCAGTTTCTCAAAATAGTGGCATATACTTTTCTAAAATCTTCTTTATAAATAAGATCTCCTTCATTTAGGTTTTGCAGGTCAGGAAGTGCATTTAATAGTCCCTTCTTTTTGAGGTTTCCGCCGATGAAAAACATCTGGTTGGCTGTTCCATGATCTGTTCCGTTGCTGGCATTTTGGGCAACCCGGCGTCCGAATTCAGAAAACGTCATCAATAGAATGTTATTGAATAATCCATTACTTTTCATATCAGCAACAAAGGATTTTACAGCCTCATTGATGTCTCCAAATAATTTTTTTTGTCTATCATTCTGATTGACGTGAGTATCAAAACTTCCGATGGAAAGATAATAAACCTGAGTATTAATATCTGATTTGATGAGAGAGGCTACTGTTTTAAAATCTTTTCCCAGTTGAGAATTAGGATAAGTCTGTTCCGTTTTTTTAGCCTTACTTTTTTCAAAAATATAGTCTGCATTATTGATCGTAGATCCCAATGTTTGATAAAGATAAGAAACCGTTTCATCATCATGATGATGGTCGTAAAGTGATTTGAAATACTTTTCCTGACTTGTCTGATATAACCTTTTGGGATCTTTAAATGCAAATGCTTTATTGTTTTCTCCCTTTAAGGCAAGGCTTAGCATGTCATCTACCTCCAGTGCTTGGGTAGGATGCTCACAACGGTAGCACTCCTCATCCAGAAAACGGCCAAGCCAGCCGGTTTCCAAAAACTCATCACTTCTGCTTGCAGATTGCCAGATATCCATACTTCGGAAATGAGACTTGTCAGGATTGGGGTACCCTACATTGTTCATCACAGAAAGTTCCCCATCGTCAAAGAGTTTCTTAAAGTAGGAGAGGGAAGGGTTAATTCCTGCTTCATCTGTAAGGGATAAAGCATCCTGAACAGCAAGTGTTTTTCTTTCTCTGAAATAAATGTCATTCTTTACAGGGATAATAGTATTCAGTCCATCATTTCCTCCCGTAAACTGGAGTACTACCAGGATATTCTGATGAGGAGCTAAGGCTTCGTCCAGTGTCATGGCCTTTAGAAAATTAGGCATCAGTAAAGAAGCTGTTGCCAATGAACTTATTTTAAGGAATTCTCTTCTTTTGATTAACATAATTTTACTTTTAGGTTAAAGGTGGCAGATGATGGGTTGCTGGTTGTACATTGTAGAACTGGACTATATTTTTATTACTAATTGTTTTTAAACCTATTATGGAATTAAATAGTAAATAATAGACAGGAAGGCTAAACGGTAATTTGCTATTGCCTGTACCCTAAAATATACTCTCTACATTAACTGATATTCAGGGGTAGACATAAGGTTGATAATATTCATCTTTAAACTCTTGTCGGAGAAATTCTTTACCGTATTCATATCCAGACTTTTTGCATTTTGAATCAGATAATCTTCACAGTTTTTATGAGCGAAAATTTTATCTAGACGATCCCAGTCTATGGTGATATTGGGGTTTTTAAAGGTCTTATTTAAGGTTGTTTCCTTAGATTTCATTCCCATATCAATGTCATCATCCTGTCTCGGGCTATATTCTAATGGCCGAAGACCGGACCATATCTGTGGGATCTGAAGTCTCAGCATCAATGTAGAACTGTCAATCCAGGATTTTCCGTTGGGCCAGCCTGAAACGTTGGGCGGGTAAAGTAACATTTGCCCTAATAGTTTTTGATATACGATGAGGTTTTCAGGATTCTGAATCTGCATTGGAAGCACCCGCATCATTCCGGCCATCAGTTCTACAGGAGATTTTATCCTGTTTCCTATATTTTTCTGATCATAAAACCATGAGCTTGAAAATATTTCAATCATCAGTTTTTTAATATCATAACCGGAACTATAGAAATTGGAGCTTAGCGTATTGACTATATCATGATCTACATTTTCATTCACAAAAAACGTATAGATTTTAGTAGTAATAAACCTGGCTGTAGCCTTTTGTTCAAGTATAATATGTAGAGCATCACTTCCGTCAAAATTACCGGTTTTACCTAAGAAAGTCTTTGTTCCCTCATCATGCTGATTTTTCCTTTCCTTAAAATTTCCCTCTTTATCATAGCTCCAGCCAGTAAACGCTCTGGCACCTTCTCTTACATCTTTTTCAGTGTAATTTCCTCTTCCCATGGTAAAAAGTTCCATTACTTCACGGGCAAAATTTTCATTGGGATGATCTTTTTTGTTCTGTTGATTATTCAGAAAATTGAGCATTGCCGGTGATTGGCTTACTTCAAAAAGTAACTCCCTAAAGTTTCCCAGGGCATTCTTCCGGATTGTATTTAAAAGCTGTTGGTTGAATTTTGGATTCAGAACTCTTGATGCAAAATGTCCATGCCAGAAAAAAGCCATCTTTTCTCTCATTTGCTCTTTGCTGTTTACTATTGTATCCAGAAGATTGAGGTTCAGTTCATTATTCTGTTCCCTGTTAAGCCGCTGCATTTCCTTTTTCTTTTCAGCCGGAGCCGTACTGTTCATATAATCTGCTGTTGAATCTATGTCAGGAGTATCATAGGTGATCTCACTAAAGCTGTCTTCTTTAAATAATTCATTCAGCAACGTTTTGATATTTTTATTCTTCAAATCATCAATCTGATTGATGCCGATACCGAAACCGGCACGCCAAAGAAGATGCTTGTTCTTTACTAATGAATCAGCCATGGTGAGATTATTTATTTTTTTGATGAAATTGCTGTAATAAGGTTAAAATAATAACGGGTTAAGGTTTGTTAATATTATTACAAGCTAGAGTTGGCATTGTTTACTGTCCAAAACCTATTCTGCTCTCTGTTTATTGTACAATATACTTCCTGATTCCTAATTGTGAACCTTTTTTTCTTTAATTCTACTTTTTTAACTCCTTTTTTGATAATTTTTGTTAAACAAACATTTAAATTTTGTTAAAAATAAGACGTTGATATTCATTGTTTTATGTTTTTGTTGAGTGTTAAAATAAAAGATATAGCTTTCCTTGGCACGATTTTTACATCCTCTTGTTTAGTAAAATTTAAAAAAAATAGAGTTATGAAAATGTTTAAACAAGCAATATTGCTAGCTGGTATTTTAACAGCAGGAATAGCAAGCGCACAGGACTCAAAAATGACTAATATGATCAAGGTAGGTGCGAATGTTGGTTTGGCAGTTCCTTCAGATAATCTTTCTGCTGCAGTAGGAGTGGATGTAGCTTATCAGAACTTGATTACTCCTGGGTTCGGTTTAGGGATCGCAACAGGATATACTCACTATTTCGCAAAAGAAAATAACGGTTATAAAAATAATGATGTAGGAGTAGTTCCTGTAGCAGCTTTAGTAAGAATCTATCCAAAACAAACTGGTTTCTATTTTGGAACTGATTTAGGATACGGGTTCTTGGTTGGAGATAAAACAGTAGCTTCCAACACAAATGTAGAAAGAGCCAACGGTGGTTTCTACATTAAACCGGAGATCGGATACCACAACAGAGACTGGAACTTCTTCGTACAATACCAAAAGGTTTTTGTAGGAACAAAAGGAGATTTAGCTGGTCAGGACTATAATGTGGGGAATATCGGAGTAGGATTCGGTTATAATATTCCATTAGGAAAGTAGTTAGATTTAATATATAAACAATTATTAACCAAAACCTTTTCACGAAAGTGAAAAGGTTTTTTTGTTCTGTGCAGGATTTACGAAAACAATTATTATATTTGGTAAAATTTGAGGTTATGATTCTGAATCCAAAATTTCCACTTTATTTACCAGGAGTAGAGAACAGTAATAATGATAATGTTTCTATCATTGGGGCAAGCCTCCGTGAAGATGTAACAATCTTAGGCTACTTCGTTTCCGGTAACGGAGGTCTTGAGATAAAAATTCAAAATACATATTCTACCAAGGAATATGCTTCCTTTAATGATATTCTAAGGAAGTTTACCCAGGATAATCAGTTGGAAAACGTACAACGTCTGGGAATGGCTGTGCCGGGGCCGGTTATTGACGGTAAAAGTAGTCCTGCAAGATTGGGCTGGAATTTAGACGTTGAAGAATTTAAGAGAGACTTCGGGTTCGAGAAAGTAGATATGCTGAACGATATGGAAGCATCAGCCTACGGAATGGCTCTTCTTGAAGACAGTGATCTTGAAGCGATCTATACCAGCGGTCATCTTGAAAAAGGAAATGTAGCGATCCTTGCTCCCGGAAACGGACTTGGAGAAGCAGGATATTTCTTTGATGGAAAAAATTTAAGACCTTTTGCAACAGAGGGTGGACATTCTGAGTTTTCACCAAGAACCAATGTAGAAGTTGAGTTTTATCAATTCCTAAATAATATCTATGGAATTGTAAGCTGGGAAAATGTACTTTCCAAGACAGGTTTGTTCAATATCTATAGATTCTTAAGAGATGTTAAAAGACACCCTGAACCGGAATGGCTGGGAGAACGTCTTACTAATGGAAACTTCGCTCAAGAACTTTACAAAGCAGCGGTAGAGGATAATGTTTTAATTTGCAAAATTGCTTTAGATACTTTCCTTGAGTTTTTGGCAAGAGAAGCCAATAACCTGACCTTAAAACTGAAAGCAACCGGCGGGTTACTGATTGCAGGGGATATTCCTCAGATGGTCATAGAATACGTCGATAAGACTAAGTTTTATGAAAAATTCAAGATCAGTGATAAAATGGAAGGAATGCTTAAAAACATTCCGATCTATCTGGTTAAGCAAAATCATACGGCATTAAAAGGTATGGCACTTTATACAGCCTACTACCAAGAATAAAGAGAACTCCGAAGAAATTCGGAGTTTTTTTATAGGATGATATTATTCATAAAAATAATTAAATTTCTTGATATACATCAATGAAATCTATCGAATAAGATAGTTACATTTGCATCACTAAATAAGTAAACAATTCTATCAATGAAAAAAATATTTTTATTAGCAGTTTTAGCTGGTGGTTTAGCTTTCGGACAGTCAAAAAAAGTAGTTGCATCTGATGTTCACTGGTGGGGATATAAAGTAGCAAAATCTGAGGCAAGTTCTCATGACGGAACTGTAAAAGTAAAGTCAGGAGATATGGTAATGAAAGGAAACCAACTTGTAGGAGGAAGCTTCGTATTGGATATGACTTCTATTAATGCTACTGACCTTACAGGAGAGTATCAGCAAAAACTAAACGGGCACCTTAAGAATGGTGACTTCTTTGAAGTTGAAAAATTCCCGACTGCTACTTTCAAAATTACAGGAGTAAAGAAAAACAACGATAAAGTGTACAATTCTTTAGTAACTGGAACCCTTACTTTAAAAGGAAAAACAAGCCCGGTTACTTTCCCTGCTAAAATTTCTTACAGCAAAGGAGTAGTAAGTTTAGTATCTAACAAATTCTCTTTCGACAGACAGAAATTTGATGTAGCTTACAAGTCTACGATGCAGGATGTTTTTGTGAAAGATGATATTGATATGCTCGTTAAGGTGACTGCTCAATAAATTAATCAAAAAAAGATTATTAAAAGTGTAGAAGTTCTACACTTTTTTTTATTTTTGTTGAATTGTAAATAAAAAAGAATGAAAAGATTACTATTGTTTGCTATGGTGTGCGCAAGTATATCATTTGTTTCTGCTCAAAAGAAATTTGATAAGGTATCAAAGGTCACTTCATCAGAGATCAGATGGTGGGGATATAAGGTGGTAAAAACCGAAGCTTCCTCACATTCCGGAACTGTAAAACTGAAGAGTGGAAAATTCAACTTTGACCACACCGTTTTGGTAGACGGAGAATTTATAATAGACATGAGAAGTATGATGGCAGGAGATGTTTCTGATGAAGATCAGATCAAGCTTACTAATGACCTGAAAAGTACCAACTTCTTTGAAGTAAAAAAATTCCCTGTAGCCAAATTCCACTTGACTAAAATTATTCCTTTAGCAAACAGTGAGTATAACTCTACCGTATACGGAGACCTTACCCTTAAAGGAGTGAGAAAAACAATATCTTTCCCTGCGAATGTATATGTTACTCAGTTTACAACATCAATTGAGTCTGCTAAATTCTCTCTGAACAGAAGAGACTTTAAGGTGTTCTATCAATCTTCATTAAAAGATTATTTCATCAAGAATGAAATGGATATTCAGTTTAAAGTTTCTACAGAATTGCTGGATAACGATAACAGAGTTCCTGTTAAAAAGAAAAAATAAGATTAAATACTATATTGATAAAAATGAGCGGTTCTAAGGAACTGCTCTTTTTTTGTGGAAATTTGCAAACTAAGGGTTGAACCCTACGATAAAATCTAGGTTTGTGAGAAAATAATCATTAAACATATTCTTTCAGATTAATCCTATTCTTTAGATGTAACCCATTTCTTTTTACCGTATTTTTTATAATTTAGTACCATGAAAATTTATATTGTAAGCGGTCTTGGAGCAGACTTTAAGGTGCTTGAAAGAATAGAGTTTCCCAAGGATTATGAATTGGTTTTTATAGACTGGCTTATTCCTGAAAAAGATGAATCTTTTTATGCTTATGTGGAAAGGATGGCTGAGAAAGTGGATACTTCAGAACCATTTTGTCTGCTGGGGTATTCTTTTGGAGGAATTATGGTGCAGGAGATCAATCAGCTGAAGCCTGCAGAAAAAGTAGTTATCCTGGGAAGTATCAAATCAGATAAAGAAAAGTCCAAATTTATCAAGACCGGTGAAGTAACAAAGATCCCCAGAATGCTTCCTGTAGGGTTATTTAATACTAAAGCTGCCAGTGTATATGCTTTGGTGCGAAAGCTTTTTGACCCTAAAAATCCAAAGCTTTTACAATATTTCAAGGTCAGAGATCCTTACTATTTAAAATGGTCTGTGGAGAAAGTTTCCGAGTGGAAATTTGAAGAGAATCCAAAGGTGATCCAGATATTGGGAGATAAGGATATTGTTTTTCCGGTCCGTTACTCAAAACCAGACTATGTAATTAAAGGTGGAACTCACTTATTTCCCGCTACCAAATCCAAGGAAGTTTCTAAAATATTGAATGAGGTATTTCAGAAAAATGGATAATATTATTTTCTAAATAATTTTTTTATGGGGTTGGTTTGTTAAAAATGTATTTTTATAAGGTTTTATGTTTAAATTTGATAGGGTTAAATATGAAATTTTATGAAAATAGGATTAAAATGGATCGTTTCGTTCTCCATTATTGCCCTTGTGGCAATCGGTGGTTTATTCTGGAATCCCACTTCAGACGCTACCAGCTCTGGTGAGTTCCTAAGTGAAGATAAGATTGTGGGTGCAGACGTGGCCTGGATTCTTGCGGCGGCAGGCCTTGTTTTACTGATGACTCCAGGGCTTTCTTTTTTCTATGGGGGAATGGTGGGTAAGAAAAATGTAATTTCTACGATGCTGCAAAGCTTTATTGCTTTAGGGGTTATCTCTATTTTATGGGTGGTGATAGGATTTTCTTTATCTTTTGGAGAATCTTTAGGTCCCAATATCAATGGCAATCATTACGGGATCATTGGCAATCCACTGAGCTATCCATTCTTTAGCGGAGTGGGTATTTTCCCTCACAAAATGATGGCATCTACCATTCCTTTCATTCTTTTTGCTTTGTTTCAGATGAAGTTTGCAGTGATTACTCCTGCAATTATTACAGGATCTTTTGCAGAAAGAGTTCGTTTCATTTCCTATCTTTTATTTATTGTTCTTTTCTCTCTTTTCATTTATACGCCGCTTTGCCATATGGTTTGGCATCCTGATGGTCTTTTAAATAAATATTTTGGAGTGAAAGACTTTGCAGGAGGAACCGTGGTGCATATGAGTGCCGGTTTTGCTGCTCTTGCAGGTGCGTTGGTTGTAGGAAATAGAAAAATTTCCCACCATGAACCGTCTAATATTCCTTATGTGCTTTTGGGGACAGGAATGCTGTGGTTTGGTTGGTTCGGGTTTAATGCCGGATCAGCATTAAGTGCGTCTGCATCTGCAGCCACAGCCTTTGGAACAACTACGATAGCCTCTGCTTCAGCAATGATAACCTGGATATTTTTTGATAGAATCAGCGGAAGAAGTGTTTCTGCATTAGGTGCTTGTATTGGTGCCGTTGTAGGATTGGTGGCCATTACTCCCGGATGTGGATTTGTTAGTATTCAGGAGAGTCTTTTTATAGGCTTTATTTCGGCCATTGTTTCTAATGTGATGGTCAACTGGAAAGCTTTAAAGAAGATTGATGATACACTGGATGTTTTTGCCTGTCACGGTGTAGGGGGAATTATGGGAATGATCCTGACTGCTATTTTTGCCCATGGTGAAAATGCGAGCCTGCTTCATGGCGGTATTGAAGTATTTCTTCATCACATGGCTGCATTGGTTTTGGTTTCCGTTTTTACGTTCTTCGGTTCATTGCTTTTATATAAGATTACCAATTCGATCATTACGCTCAGAGTTTCTGAAGAGTCTGAAAATAAAGGGCTTGACCTGTCTCAACATGAGGAAAGTTTCAGTTAATAAAAAGGACATTAAGTTGTACCTAATGCCCTGAATGATATTAATAAAAATCAAAAATAATTTATTGAATTGATTCAATCGCTTCGAAGATTTTATTTTTAGAATTTTCAAAGACTTTACCTCCAAATTCTTCATTATCTAAGGAATGAATGGTGACATCATGCACGCCCATGATCCCAAAAATATGCTTCAGATAAGTAGTTTGAAAATTGATGTGTCCGTTCTTTTCATTTTCTCCGTATCCGGTATCACCACGGGTTGAGAGGATAAAAAGCTTTTTGTTTTCAAGAAGTCCTACATAATCACCATCCGGAACTCCGGATCGGAATTTCCAGGTTTTATTAATCCGCATGACCTGATCAATATAAGCTTTCAATCCGGACGGAATAGACCAGTTGTACATGGGCGTTCCGATTACATATACATCATGTTCTTTGAGCTCTTTGACCAGTTCATTACTGAGCTGTAAAGGCTTTTGATTTTCTTCGGTTTTGTCTGAAGATTTTTTGAAAGCTCCTGCGATCCAGGATTCATCAATATTGGGAATAGGATCAGTTCCCGCTTCTCTGTAAGTGAATGTGTCAAGAGGATATTTGGTTGTCCAGTTTTCAACGAAAAGCTGGGTTAGTTTCCTGCTGTAAGATCTTTCATTTCTTACACTGGCATTAATAATCAATATTTTCATTTGTTAAGAATTTATAACAGCAAAATTCTTGATTATTTATTTCTGAAAAATTGATCTAGTTCAAGAGGATTTATTTTTTTTTCGGATTCTGCTGATAAATTCTGCGGAAACCCCCAGATAAGAAGCAATCAGATACTGAGGGACTCTTGATGAAATATCAGGATAAGTATCCAGGAAATCATAATATTTTTGTTCGGCTTTGTACATATGATTGAGCACAACTCTTTTTTCAAGAGTTCCAAGATAACCTTCCAGAATTATTCTGAAGTATTTTTCTAAGGATGGAATTTCCTTCAACATTTTTTGAAAAGACTGGTGGCTGATCTGTAAGAGTTTTGTTTTTTCTACAGTCTGTATATTATAAATGGAAGGTTTTTGTTTTGAAAAACTAGCAATATCTGTTGCCCACCAATGGTCAATGGCTAAAAAGAGAATTTCTTCATGTCCATTTTCTTCATTGATGCAAAAGGCTTTTAAAACTCCCGAAATAATATAACTGTCATGGCGGCAGATTTCCCCGTTTCTTAATAGAAAATCCCCTTTTTCCAATGTTTTTTCTGTCCAGAAACTTTTACAGGCAGTTATTTCTTCCGGACTTAGTTGAACATGTTGCAGAATACTCTTAATTAATGTTTCCATTCAAAAAATGATTAAAAAGAACGGTTGTAATGATAGATCTGACTGAAATTCTTACAATCAGCTCATTTACAAAAATACTTATTTTATGGGCTGTCAAAACCAAATAAATCTAAGATTTTGCTATGCATATATTAGGATTTATCATGTATCTTTGCTTTGAGGAAAATGAAGAATCATTTATGGAATCAATATCGGTTTTTGAGATTATTAAAGTAGGAATAGGCCCGTCCAGTTCGCACACGATGGGACCATGGAATGCAGCATCTGCATTCATCAGAATTATAAAAAGAGAAAGGTCAATAGCTGAAGTTAAAGAAGTTTTTCTTGAGTTTTTTGGCTCACTCGCAAAAACGGGAATTGGGCACGGAACCGATATTGCAGGAATGCTCGGTTTAAATGGCGAAGACTTCAAGACCATCAATACTTCAAAAATTGATGAGAAAATAGCATACATAAAAGATACACAGACCATTAATTTGGGAGGTGAGAAAGAAATTTCATTTATCTATGGACATCACTTGATTTTAAATATGAAAAAATCCCTTGATTTTCATCCCAACGGAATGATCTTTAAGGCTATTTTTGAAGATGGAACCGAGCTTGTTCAGGATTTTTATTCTGTAGGTGGAGGTTTTATCGCAAGTCAGGAAAAAAATTCCATAGAAAAACAATGTGTACGTACATTATATCCTTGTCATAGGGCTTCTGATATTGCAAAATATTGCCAGAAATTAGGCTTTGATAGAATTTCAGATTTAATTTTAATCAACGAAGAAAGCTGGAGAACTCAGGAAGAAACAAGAGCGGAAGCACTTTATATTTGGCAGCAAATCAAAGAATGTATTTATAAAGGAGTGAATAAAGAAGGAATTCTTCCCGGCGGCTTAAATGTTTCCCGAAGAGCAGCAGGAATCAACAGAAAGTTATTAGGCGACAAAATCTATAAAAATAAAGATGAATGGTTTCAGCAGGTTGTTGATGCCGAAGAAAATTTCACCAATATCAATAAATGGATTGCCTGTTTTGCACTGGCAGTGAATGAAGAAAATGCAAGCTTTGGAAGAATCATTACAGCGCCTACCAATGGTGCAAGTGGTGTAATTCCTGCGGTTTTAATGTATTCACAAGCCTTTACAGAATCTATAAGTGATGAAGATATTGTACGTTTTCTACTGGTAGCAGGGGAAATCGGAACTTTATTCAAAAAAAATGCAACCATTTCTGCAGCAATGGGAGGTTGTCAGGCAGAAATCGGAGTTTCATCAGCAATGGCTGCAGCCGGACTTACCGAAATTTTAGGGGGAAGCGTGGGACAAGTATTGATGGCGGCCGAAATTGCCATGGAACATCACCTTGGCTTAACCTGCGATCCAATCAAGGGGCTTGTACAGATTCCGTGTATTGAAAGAAATACAATGGGAGCCATGAAAGCCATTACCGCCGCTAATATTGCATTGGAAAGTGATCCTGCCAAGGCAAAAGTAACATTGGATGAAGTTATCCAAACCATGTGGGAAACAGCCTTATCAATGAGTGACCGTTTCAAGGAAACCTCTGAGGGTGGATTGGCTATTGCAGTGAACGTTCCTGAATGTTAATGAAAATAGTATTTTAAAATACAAAAAATCCTTAGATAATATGTCTAAGGATTTTTTGTTGTGCTTTACAACCACCCCGTCAAATCTTTGATTTGCCACTCCTCCAAAGAAAGAGAATTTTTATGTCTTCAATTGTAATCTTTATGGTAATGATGGATTCTTTAGGCTGATTAGAATATGTCGTATTTACTTTTTGCTGAACAGGTAAGTTTTTCCACCCTGTGTAAGTTTAAGCTGTTTACTTTCAGGAATGAAAGATAGTTTTAAACCTGCTTTGTCAAAGGTAAACTGATCCTTTGCTACCGAAGTCAGAGGGAACTCAGGTTGGTTGGTACCTTGAGCATACAGTACCCCGTTTTTGACGGTTACCTTTAGTCCCAAATCAATATCCTTTGAAGCATAATCTCCAATATATTTTTCCAGATCAGCCGCCGGAATTTTAGGGCTATCCAATACAGGATATTGATAATCTCTGTCATAGATTAAATTCAAAAGAGCGACATAGAAACTGTTATGTGGAAATTCCTGACCATTGATGGTAATAGCATAAGATAATTGATCGTTCGGCTCAAAGGCTACTGTAGAATGGCTTCCTGATGTATCTCCGCCATGGCCGTATAAAGTAATATTGTAAAATGGCATTTTCATAATTCCTAAGCCAAAAAGTTTCTCGTTTTTATTGGAAATCATCATGTCAAGGGTTTCTTTCTGTACCAACTGACCATTGAATAGGGCATTGATAAAGATGTTAAGGTCTTCCGGAGTGGAAGTGATATCTCCTAATCCAATACAGTTATGGAAATCGAAATCTTTAACTTCAACCCATTGCTTATCTTTAAGTTCGTAGGACTTAAAAATATTATTTGGTTGGTCCAGAACAGAAAAAGTATGGGGCATTTTAACTTTTTCTAGAATGTTTTCCTTTAAAATCTCATTGTAAGGTTTATTATGTATTTTTTCCAATATCCTGCTCAAAAGGAAGTAGGCCGAATTGGAGTAGCTCATTTTTTCCCCAGACTTAAAGCTTACCCCATCTTTTTTAATAACTTTAATAATAGCCTGATCGCCTACCGATTTTCCAAAAAGCCAATTGTTTTCAATAGATTTTCCTACATAATCTCCTAAGCCGCTGGTGTGGTTGAGCATAGTTTGGATGGTGATTTTTTTAGCATTGGGAATTTCAGGATAGAATTTTGAAAGTGGATCGCTTAGTTTTAGCTTCCCTTTCTCTACAAGCTGAAGCAGCATGACAGCAGTGATAAGCTTACTAATGGAACCTATCTGATATGCGGTATTTTTATCATAGGGAGTATCAGATAAAAGCTTTTGTCCAAAATCTTTTTGATAGACTTGTGATCCGTTTCTGAAGATGGAAACACTTCCAATCACTTGGTTGTTTTGAACCATATAATTTAAAAAGTCATCTATTTTCTGTGTATTGATAGGCTTTCCATTAAGGTAAGAAACGTCAGAATTTTCAGATTTTTTATCCCTGTAAAGATTTAAAACCATGGCTTTTCCATTTTGTAAAAGGTTTCCCTCAAAATGATCTGTTGTATAGCTTCCTTTATAAGTAGCATTAATTTTTTCTATTTCAAAAGTGAGTTCATTGTTATTGAAATCAATTTTATCTACAGGAATTTCTTTAGTGCTTTGCTTTGTGCTTATAAGCGAAGAAGTATAGCCTTTAGATCCTTTTGAAATTGTAAGAACAACCGGAAGTTTCATGGATTGGGTATCTACTTCTCCGTTCCATATTCCTTCAATTTGGGCGTGACAAAGGTGTGCCAGGAATACCAGCACTAGTAATAATTTGATTTTCATAGTATTTAAATAATTTTAGTTATCGTAATCTGGCAGATCAGGGTACTGATCAATGACACTGCACAAAATAGTACAATATGCTGCCATTTTTTAATATTGGTTGCGGTTTTGAATCCGTTGTAGTAAAGGGTAAAACTATATATGAGTAGGGTAATGGCAATAATGGTGGTGGAAATCGAGATTAGAAAATCCAGAAAGGGAAACGCACCTGAAGTGTTTGACTGATATTTTATAATATTTTTTCCTGCGGTCTTAAGGTAGGGGATCTTTTTGGATAACTGTAAGATAATCAGAAAGAGCTGGGATATTAAAACGGTATTTACAATATCAATGATTCTGGTTTTTTTGTTGAGGCATTTTCCTAAAATAAAAAGAACAACAATGGCCGCAGAGAAGCTTAATACAGTAGATCCTGCTATTGTTTTTAATGAGGCATTCTCTAAATTATTGATTCTGTATATGCTGCTAAAGCTAGATTCTGTCCAATATCCTATTCCGATAGAAATAATTACCGAGAGGATCCCGGTAAGGAGCAGAAGTTTCTCATCAAACTTTTCAAACGGGTTAAAGATAGATTTCCAGTTCATAGGAGTGAGTTTACAGGTTAGTTTTCAATTGTTCAACCTTTGTGATCAGGTCATCCATTTTATTTCTCATGGTCGGGTAGGAGAGTCCTGCCTGTTTGGCCATTTCCTTGATGCTTCCACTGGATAGGAAAAAATTAAGAACAAAGTCCTGCTCCTCACGATTCAGCTTCAGGAGAACCGGCAGTTCATAATCACCGCTTACTTCTGTCTTGCAGCTGGGACATTTCATCTGGCTTACGTTTAAGGTATGGTCGCAACTTGGGCAGACTATGGGTAACTTCATGGATTATATTTTTTACGAAAGTAATGTTTTTTTTAATAAAGTTAAAATGTTTTTTAATTTTATTAAAATTTATTTTCTTTAAACAAATTGAACACTGCTTTATTCCTAGAAAAAATGAAAGAATATTTGTTTTTTATATAAAAACGAATATTTTTGCCAAAAAACTAAATAACATGAGAAAAGTTCTAACAGTTCTGTTTGCTGTGGCTTCATTGGCATTGTACTCCCAGATCAGCATTCCTGAATCTTCAACAAAAGGAATTATTATTACCCAGGGTAATCAGAAAATATCCTACAAAAATCTAACTTACAGTAAAGGAAAAGTTACTTATACTAATATTCAGAATGGAGCTGAAGAATTTCTTTATGATAATTCTGTGAAAGGAATTCAGGAAGAAGGAAAGAGTGGAATTGGGCTTATACCGGGAGAAAATTCTGGAGAAATAGTTAAGGGTACAGAAATGCCTAAACTAACTGCTAAAAGAGACATCAAAGATTATTTGCTTCAACAGAAAGATCCACTATACATGAAAGGACGAACTATAAATAATATTGGGACCGTTCTTGTGATAGGAGGTGCAGCATCTTTTGTCATTGGAGGGCTATCGAATCTTTCTAAGGCTGACAGTAATGGAGTGAAAAATGGGGAAGCAAAGGGTTCTTCCGTCCCTCTTATTATTGGCCTTATCGGTGCTGGAGCCGGGGTGGTACTCAAGCTGGTGGGGCACTCACAGATGAAAGATGCGATGGATCATTACAGTACTGCAGGAGTAAGAAAATTTAATCCGGATTATTATGTGCTTAATGATGGAAATGGAGTAGGATTGATGATGAAATTTTAAGCGTATTCAATACTATTATCTAACCATAAAAGCCACAGAAGTTTTTTAATAGTAAACTTCTGTGGCTTTTGTTTTTGAAAGGATATCGTTTCTATCTTAATATTCCTCTAATTCTGTTAGCATTGGTAATAAGCTCTTCAAGGTATTCGTAGTTTTCTTTTTCCAGGGCAGCCTTGAATTTTCTGAGCTGAGTGATATGCTCATTCAAAACATCCAATACGTTTTCTTTGTTTTGTTTGAAGATGGGAACCCACATTTCAGGATGAGATTTTGCAAGACGCACTGTGCTTGAGAAACCTGAACTGGCAAGCTGAAATATGGTTTCTTCCTCACGTTCCTTTTCCAGTACTGTATTGGCCAGGGCATAGGAGGTAATGTGAGAAATATGGGAAATATAAGCGGTATGGATATCATGATCTTCTGCATTCATGTAAATCATGTGCATATCAAGGGCATTAACTACTGTTTCCACTACATTGAGTGCATCTTCAGCAGATTCTTCCTTATTACAGATCACCCCGGCTTTTCCTGAGAAACTTTCAGCAATGGCAGACTTTGGACCATTGTTTTCAGTACCCCACATCGGGTGAAAGGCTACAAACCTTGAACGTTTCGGGTGGTTTTTAACGGCACCAACGATCCCAGCCTTGGTAGAACCGGCATCCATAACGGTCTGATGATCGGATATAAGATCCAGGACACTTGGCAATAACTTTCTTGCAGCATCTACCGGAATGGCAAGAATAATAAGGTCTGAACCTTTAACTCCCTGCTCCAGATCTGCTTCAGCATCAATTATTTTCAAATCTAATGCTTCGTTGATATGCTGCTTGCTGTTATCAATACCATAGATGAAGCTGGCAATGTTTTTTTCTCTTAATTTCAAGGCCATTGAACCACCGATCAATCCTACTCCAATAATACTTATTTTCATCTTTTTCAATTTTTTTTAAATAAAAAAACCTCGTCTAGGACGAGGTTTTAAATTATATTCATAAGAATCCCTATCCCAAATCTGAGTTAAAAATTCTATAATAATATGTTCCGTTGTTAAAATTCACTTGGCGAAGTTATAAAATATTTTTTAAAGTTGATCACTTTTTATGATTTCTTCTTGACAAGAATTGGAGTATTGTACTGCCAGTCCTTGTTGGGAACGATACTGCTTTTGATATAATATTTTCTTTCTTTTTTGAATACAACAGCCAATGTATCAGTAGGAGAGTGGGAAGTTATCTGGTCACCTTCAATCTGTTTTATGTATTTTATAATGATCTGTTTTCATCTCCCATAATGCTGCAAACATCTGTGAAATAGGTTTTATAGCCAATTCCCCCAAAAGTACAGCTATCTTTGGTAATGGTAAGATCATAATCCAGTGTCATTTCAGAGAAATCATCCAATTTTCCAAAATCATAGGCTACGGAATATTTCCCTTTTCATTGGTCATGAAGTGTGGTTTCGGAATCTTTTGCAGATCCTTCAGGCATACTTTTACAAGAAATAATCCCCAGAACAGGAAGTATAAGGAGTGTTTTTTTCATAAAGTTGAATGCTTCTTAATCAGCGCTGTGAATGATTGTTCTTTTTACATTTTCACCTTTCTGCTCCAATTCTAATGTAGTAACACCGCCGGCAAATGAAAATTCAATTTCAATTTTATTGGAGGATACTTTGTAGCTGATCATGTCCAAACCATCCTGATTAATTTCTTTTTCAATATTTTGCTTGGGTAATTCTGCTAGAAGAAGTTCTGATTTTTCCACTTCTTTCTCCTTGATGGTTTTTTGATAAACCTCTTCCATTGTACTTTTCGGGAAGATGCATTCCTCTTCACTTCCGTATTCCAATGTTTTTTCTGTACATTCTTTCAGGGTAGGAATTTCTTTGCTTTCCGGAGCTGTATTTTCTACGATGGGAGCTTTTACAACAGGGCTGTCTTTTTTAGGAGTTTCGGTTTCATTGGCTGCCTGTTTTGTATCGTTTTTACACCCTGTTATCATTAACAGGGTAATAGCGATGAAGCTTATTTTTTTCATTAATAGTGGGTTAAAATTATTTTATATTTAAATAATGAGTGTTAATTTACCTGGTATATCGGCTTCCTTTTTTACCAGTACTAGGTATGAATTTAGTGAGCCTACATTTTTCAGGAACAGAAGACTTTTTGGGAGATTTTATCAGATTCCAGTCCATGTAATGATAGTTTCCTTCATTCCAATCTAAAAGTTCAGCTTTTCCTTTATCTTCAGCCGGATATGATTTAGGGTAAAACTCAATCACCATTTTTTTTTCTTTTATAATACCTGTAATGACTCCCTCTTCTTCTATTTTTCCGTAAGCTTTGAATAAATATGACCCCTTGATGCTGTCATTATCTTTCCTTTTTTCTAAATGTATATAGAACTTAATCTGTTGAGAAATGCCCATATCTGAGTATTCCCAGCTCCCATTGATGGAATCTTTAACGCGGAGGTTATATGATTGTTGAAGATAGCTTTCAACAGCAACGCTGTCACGGGCGAAGATGGCTTCATTGGGTTTCATGACTTTGTTGTCCTGAGCTTTATTGCAGGAAAACAAGCATGCCGCATACATGAATAAGAAAGTTATTGAAAGGAATAAATATCGTTTTTTGATCATGTTTCCTAAATCGATGGCTGTTTTTATGTTTTTGTTCCTGAAAGATATTAAAAAAATTAAAACTTCAATAGGTTGAGCTGGGTAAGGAAGCTATTTTTATCTGAATTTTATCCTGCTTTTATGGACATATCCCTTTTTCCCTTCTTTAGAAATTACCAACCACCAATCACCACCTTGGTCTAAAACATCAATTTGTTCACCAGTGTTTATTTTTTGTAGTATTTGAGAAGAAGAGTTCTTGTCCTTTCTTAAATTAGTATAGCCATCAGCATCTTGAATATAATAGCTTGTATTTTGACTTTTTTCCACTCTACATTTTTTGTCTCTTACATTTTCTTCAGGAATAGGTGTTATTTTATCAGTCCATCCGGTTTTTTGTATATCAATATTTTGAGGAACATCACAAATGTATTTTACTGCATCCTGTGAAACATCTGACATTGTTTTATAGATGATATTTTGAAGAATCCATGTGTTATTTTGTAAGATAATAGGATATTCTTTTTCATAATATCCACGGTCAGGAAAGTAGGTTTTTATAGTAAATCCTTTGCTATCAGAGAGTGGAGTGATAGTGTCAATAATATTGCCTCCATCTTCAGAAAAATTTCTTGTTTCCAGGGCTAATGTATATTTTCCCTGTTTATTCCCGAAAAAGATAAATAAATTTTCTCCTTGATAAGGTTTATTACTTACAATTTTATCAGAGATACCATCCTTGTTGACATCAAAAGTTTTTATGAAATAATCTTCGTTATTGATGTAGGTTGCCAGAGCACTTCTTCTGGTTTCACTTGAGGTTGTTTTGGAGGAAGTCTGTGGGGTTTTCTTTTGAGAATGACAATAGATTGAGATGGTTAGAATTAATGGTACTAAAAGGGTTTTCATCAGTTAGTTAAATAAGATTAATTAGCTATCATCTTATGGGAAGATTATCTGCTATTCTTATTGTTTAATAGATAGGTTACTTTTTGATTATTTGTATAACTAATATCTAGAAAAGGACTTTCCCACATATACTTTCCGTCTTTTAAATACAGCTTGCCAAAATCATGGGTTTTTGCCAATGCCCAAGAATTTGTACCATCTAATGACTCTTGGTATTGTAGATCAAGAGAATTATTGTTTTCAACAACTTTTAATAAAAATTTTTGATAAAGCTGATAACCTTCGGCATAGTAGATCACGGAATCTTTTGAGATCTTTAAATTTATTTTATATTCATATCCTTCTCTTTCCCCTTTACCGTGTAAATCAAAATGATAATCACCTATCCATTTGTTCAAAGTATCTTGATTTCTGGTTTCTTCACGAACTATATTATTATGATCGGAAACTTTTTGAAGACTAATTATTTTTCCTGTATCAACGGTGTTTGATACATTTTCAGTAGAGATAGAAGAGGTTTTCGTATTCTGTTTACAAGAAAGTAAAACGATAATTGCTAAACTTATTGTAATTTTTATAGTGTATTTAATCATTGTTTATCTTTTGAGTTTCCACTATAATTTTAGATTTCTCAATCCAATTATTTTGTGAGCATGAAAAAATAAGTAGAAGAAATGGTAACATTAAAAAGTTTTCATCAATTGGTACTTAAAGCTATTAAAATTTTTTAATAATAAAGATTAAGCTCATCTAATTTTACATCCAGAGATTCATCTAAATAATGTATAGAATCCGATTTAATTGAACCATCAGAAGATATACTTTTCTCCGTGTATGAAATTATATTAACATTCTTATCATTATTTGAATGAAAATATTTGATTTGCCATATTTTACCTGTTTTAGTATTAAAATATGACATGCAATTGTATAAGCCCATTTCTGATTGAGGAATGTTTCTGTAAAATTGTATTGAGTCGGTTTTTTTATTGTTGATAAAAGTAAAGAGATTTACTTTTACCACATTTTTATCCTTTTGTTTTTCTTTTATAAGTTTAATGGAAACACCTTTTTCTAAAGATAAAAAAAGTTCATTGTTTTCAGTTAAAGAGTATTTTTTCAAATATTCTTCATTTTGTTTCTTTAATACTGGATATCCTTTTCCATTCTTTAAGGAATTGAAATAATTAGCACTAGCAAGAATAGAATCTCCAACAAAATAATTTTTACTTCTTAATGAATAGAGGAGATCTGATGTAATGTTTTGAATTTCAATATTTCCAATCGTTTTTCTGTCAATACGAAGTTCAGGGATATCTTCTTCAAGATCTTGAGTGCTTGTATAATTTACAGCATATTTATGCAAATAAATTGATTGTCCCTCTTGCTTAAATGTAATGTATTCATAATTGGTGAAATCTCTTTCTCTATAAGCCTGTTCAATAGTAAAATAAGGATATTTAATTGCTATTTTCTCAAAGCCACTATAGGGAGAATCTTCTTTAGCTATTCTTATAAACTTTCCAGATTCATGATTTTTAATTTTAATATATCCATAATTATAGAAATCATCTGTTTTTTCAGAGGGAAATAGATAGATTTTTTGGTTGTTAAAAGTCCATTCTCTAATGGCTTTTTTCTTTGTGGTGGTTGTATCAGTTTTAATATTATTAGATGTGGGTAAATTGGAATTTTTACTTAATATTTCTTCTTTTTTTCGTCCATTTGAACATGAAATTATAATAAATATTAATGGGATTAAAAGGGTTTTCATCATTTGGCATTGTATTTATTCAGATTTTATTCTGCTCTTATGGATATATCCCTTTTTTCCTTCTTTAGAAACTACCAACCACCAATCTCCGCTTTGATCTAAAACATCAATTTGTTCACCAGTGTTTATTTTTTGTAGTATTTGAGAAGAAGAGTTCTTGTCCTTTCTTAAATTAGTATATCCGTCAACATCTTGAATATAGTAGCTTATATTTTGACTTTTTTCCACTCTACATTTTTTGTCTCTTACATTTTCTTCAGGAATAGGTGCTATTTTATCAGTCCATCCGGTTTTTTGTATATCAATATTTTGAGGAACATCACAAATGTATTTTACTGCATCTTGTGAAACATCTGACATTGTTTTATAGATGATATTTCTAAGCAGCCAGGCATCATTTTGCATGATAATATTATATTCCTTTTCATAGTATCCACGATCAGGAAAGTATGTTTTTATAGTGAATCCTTTACTATCAGAGAGTGGAATGATAGTATCAATAATATTGCCTCCATCTTCAGAAAAGTTTCTTGTTTCTAGGGCTAATGTATATTTTCCCTGTTTATCTCCAAAAAAGATAAATAAATTTTCCCCTTGATAAGGTTTATTACTTACAATTTTATCAGAGATACCATCCTTGTTGATATCAAAAGTCTTTATAAAATAATCTTCGTTATGCCTGTAGGTCTCAAAAGAGCTTCTTTGAGCTTCACTTGATGATTGTTTATGCTTTACAGTGCCCTTATTTTTATCCTGAGCAGGACAAATAAAACTATATGTTAAAAAAATGAATAGACAAATATTTTTCATGAAATTCAATTTTAATTCTAACAAATTGCTATTTAGAATGAATTGTTCTATCGTTAAAATTTTCGAATGAGATAAATCCAAAATCTTTTGTCGTTAGTTCTGTTTTATATTCTTGTTCATCTCCGGAAGACATTTCAGAAGCTAGGGTAGAATATTTATGTAAATAAATTCCTTTTTTAATTTTATCATATTTAAAAGTTGTATAACTATTTTCTATAATACCACCACCTGCATTAACCTGTTCAATGGTAAAGTAATTATCTTTAATTTTTACGTCTGAGAACCCAGATGCTACATTGTCAGGATAATAAGGTTGAATGATGTTGTCATTCGTGAATGTTGTAAATTTATTTTTGTCATTACTTAATTTAACAACGACTCTGAAAATCTTAAAATCAGTTGGCTTAATTTCTTTATTCCATTCAGTACTATAAACTATTATATTATCAGGTTTCCCATCTTGGTTAATGTCAGCTTCTTTTTCAGTGATAATAGAATAGGGATTGTCTTTTTTAGTTTTGGAGGATTTTATTTCTTCAGATTTCGTTGATTGAGAATTTTTGCTTTCATCTTTTGATTTCGAATCCCATATGTCAGGAGGAGAGCTAGAAGATTCTTTCTGTTTGCCTGAACATGAAAATAGAATTAAGATTAATGGGATTAAAAGGGTTTTCATCATTTGGCATTGTATTTATTCAGATTTTATCCTGCTTTTATGGACATAACCCTTTTTTCCTTCTTTAGAAACTACCAACCACCAATCTCCGCTTTGATCTAAAACATCAATTTGTTCACCCGTGTTTATTTTTTGTAGTATTTGAGAAGAAGAATTTTTGTCCTTTCTTAAATTAGTATATCCGTCAGAATCTTGAATTATAAAAATGGAATTATTTTCTTTTTGATAGATATATTTTACATAATCTTTTAAAGTAGGTAATTCATAAAAATTATTCTTTTCCAGATTTGATTTATACTTAGGATTTTGATTTATATAACTTTCAGCGTCACCTTGTATTCCTACTCTTAATTCGCGTTCAAATAAATAGGATATTGTTTTTTCAGGGTCAGAATATTCTTTTGGAGATGATGATACTTTATTTATAATTTCACCAATTCTTAGATAACCATTTCCTTCTTTTGCATAAGAAAAATCTTCAGCCTTGCCTTTATAAATGATTGTTTCTATGTCATCAAATATTTGTCTTTTTAATACCTTATGGGAGCCGGAATTCATGAAAATAAGTTCTTCCATATCAGAAAGGCTATTAAAATCAAATTTTTTAAATATTGACTCTACGAGCTTTTTGTCCTTATTGTATCCATAATAAACAACTAAATCATATAAAAGATTTGAATTGTTTGTTTGTAACCATGCATAGGATACGGGTGTATTATAAAATATATAAGAATTAAAATGATATAACAAGTCCGGATTTATAAACTCCGGTTCGTTAGCACCAGCATCTTGGATGAAAATAAATTTATTATCTCTGATAGCTACTTCTGGAAACATTGCTGGACGTAATGCAATTATAGAATTCTTATATTCTTTTACATTGAAAGAAAATACATCCAAAATTTTTTGATTGAAAGTGTTTTCATCCAGAAATTGGAACCTTCTTTGCTCAAGTATTTTTTTTGCTCTATTGATAAACTCAAGAGATAGATCATCATAGTTTGATTTTGTTCCATCTCCCTCATCTGTAATATTGTAATGGGCTATTTTTAATGAGTTCATTTCTTTGTTATTCTGCAACTGAGTTTTACTTTCTTGTCCATTGCAAGAAAGTAAAATGAAAGTGAAAACTAAAGAAAGGGTTTTCATCATTTGATAGTATTAGTAATAAAAAAAATATTTTTTTAGAATTATATTCTTTATACCATATTTTTTTTCCATATACTCACTCTCAAATAATAACTGACCTTGGCTATATTTGATATTACCGAAATAAAATAATGGTTGTCTGATTTCTTAATATAAATAACTCCCATATCATCTGAGGAGTTATCATAAGTTATTTTAATTTTTTCATTGTCAACTTCTTCAGCTTTTAAATGGGAATATTTATTTTTGACTCCTTCTTCAATAACGGTTAATGTAATGTCTTCTAATGATGTTATTGTAATATCAAAAATTGTTTTTGCAGAATCTCTGTTGGTAGCTTCAAAATAATATTTCCCTTTCCAAGAATCTTTATCTTTTGTTGATTCCTTGATTTTGGTTTCAATATTTTTAATATCCTCTTTTTTCTGCCCGCTTGAACATGAAATTAGAATGAATAATATTAAGGTTAGAAATTTTTTCATCTGTGCTATTGTTTTGTGTTGAATGCTAATTTTTACTTCTTAATGAATAGAGGAGATCTGATGTAATGTTTTGAATTTCAATATTTCCAATCGTTTTTCTGTCAAGACGAAGCTCAGGAATATTTTCTTCAAGATCTTGAGTGCTTGTATAATTTACAGCATATTTATGTAAATAAATTGATTGTCCCTCTTGCTTAAATGTAATGTATTCATAATTGGTGAAATCTCCTTCTCTATAAGCCTGTTCAATAGTAAAATAAGGATATTTAATTGCTATTTTTTCAAAGCCACTATAAGGAGAATCTTCTTTAGCTATTCTTATAAACTTTCCAGATTCATGATTTTTAATTTTAATATATCCATAATTATAGAAATCATCTGTTTTTTCAGAGGGAAATAGATAGATTTTTTGGTTGTTAAAAGTCCATTCTTTAATGGCTTTTTTCTTTGTGGTGGTTGTATCAGTTTTAATCTTATTAGATGTGGGTAAATTGGAATTTTTAGTCGATAACTGTGGTTCTATATTCTCTTTTTTTGAATTATTCAAATGCTGCTTACAACTCAAAAAAACTAGTATACTAAAAATAGTAATTATTAAATATTTCATTGTATTTGTAAATTAATAAATTTATAAAGTAGGTTTATTTTAAATATGATTAGAGAGTTTCGAACCAATATCTTGTAAATTTCTTTCCTCCAATAATTCCAAATTGATATGATTCAGGTTCTTCGTCCTTTACATAATCATTTGGTGCTGGACAGTCAAAAATAATTGTATTTAAATTAACTTTTTCAAATTTACCACTATTAGTTATTTGATAAAGATGATGAATTTCAAAAAAATCATTTTTTTTATTTATTTTATACTTTCCAATTGCTAATCCATGTTTCTTGTTTTCTTTATCTAGCTGGCAAACTGAATAATCAAAATTTTTCTCTATTTTCAAAGTATCTTTTAATATATTATTTTGAATAATAAAGAGATATCTAGTTCTTGAATTTGTTTTTAATAAACTAGGTATATTACTTGCTTCTAATTCAGTAATAGCATTATTACTTTCTTCTATTTTTTGCCATCCTTTTTGAATAAAATATTTAGAATCATTTTTTAAAACTTTCTTTAGTTTTTTTGATTGTAAAATTGTAACTGTACCATCATTAGAAATTTTATCAGCATAATTATTTAAAGAGAATGGTAGATTTAAGATACTATTTTCTTGACCTTTACAAAAGAAACATACTAATAGTATTATTATAAAAGAAAATTTATAAGTTTCGCTGGTCAGTTTTTGGAGCTTTCCATGGAATTTTTTTACCATCCTGTGTGTATTTGTAGTTAACTGCATCATCTTGATCTTTTGTGTCATATGAATTTAATTTAATAAATCTGGCGGGATTTGTCCTTTTTGTTTTTCCTGTTCCATATGCATTTTGGACAGTAGCTATTTCTAAATGTAGATGAGGACTAGGTATTTTGTTTGCAATACTTCCAGAAACTCCAGAATATCCTATTAAGGTTCCGGCAGTAACATCTCCTTTATGTAATAATCGTTTACTTAAATGCATGTATATCAGGTATACATCATCACTCTCCTTTATATCGATACCTCTCTCTTCTCCTTTTTTAAACTCTAATTGATAATTTATCTTTTTTTCTTGTTCCAATAAGTCTTTTACATTTTTTATTTTAATTCTAATTGTTTGTCCAGCAGAATTTCCTGGTGTTGATTCAACAATTTCCCCATCTAGGCAAGCATATACTGGTGTTCCTATAAATTCATCCTGAATAAATGGTAATGCAAATAAATCTAAACCAGAATGGTATTTTGTATAGCCATCTCTAACATCTCCATATGCCCCACTAACAGGTTTAATATTTCCGGATGAATTATATTTTGTTCTTCGAGGCTTATCAACAGGATCATGCCATTTGCCTATCGGTTCTTTTGAAGAGGGCTGGGCAACGCCTGGTTCACATTCATTTATTCTAAAAACTTGACTTGTTATATTTTGAAAATTTGTTTTTCTCTTTCTTTTAGATTCTGCATCATCATCTTTGTTAATGAGGAAAGTAACTTTATCTACGATATCAGGAGATTTATCTTTATTTATGACATCGTTGATCTTTTTCCATTTCCAAAATCCCATCGCACTGTAAACTGCGTATTTTTTATCTGTAAGAATTTTATTAGGATTAGAGACAATATCTACACTTCCATCAAAAACTGTAATTTCACTATTTACTTTTTCATAATTTTCTTTCCAAGTTAATTGAATAAGACCTTTTCCTCTATATTTACTTCCGTCTCCTGATTCTACACTCCCATTACCATATTTGTTAGAGTAAGCATGGTTAGCAAGCATGTCTTCATTCGCAATTTGTATACCTTTATCTTTATAGTGGTTTAAATCTTTTCGACCATATTTTTCAGCAATGTCAGGATGACTTTTAAAATAAGAGAGGTTGCAAAAACTTTTTTTAGAGCCATTTCCATAATATCCTCCTTTTTTATTTTTTAAGTCACCTTTAACCCAATTAGTACCTTCACTATACCAAAAACCATTTTTTAGGGCATCAGTGGAATAATTCATACTTTCGGGACTTTTAATAGTTAAAGCATTTCCTGTTTCTTTAAGTACCTGTGCAAAAAAATGAGCTTTTTTTAAACAAGTATTAATTCCAAAATGTTTAGCACCTTTGTTGAAGTGTGTTACAATTTCTTCTAAATGATTTACCTCCTTAACCCCAGTAAATATTTTTTGAAGTTCTTCGAGAGTTACTTTTTCACATCTTGGACATTTTGTAGAACTTGGGGTTTCCGGTTTCGGTGTATTCTGCACCCCAGACGGGCTCAGTGGATTTTCCACAGTCAGCAATCCCTCAGAATCCACCCCAAATTTCTTAGATTCTGCTGCAAGATCCTTGGAAATAATCTCAATAAAATAGTTTTGTGTTTTTTGATCCGGGTCATTCGGAATAAAAGAGTCAACTCCTTTTTTGAAAATATCTTTTGTAATGACAAAGCCCATAGTATCACAGAGATCGGCAGGAATTTTAATATTACCACTCCTATATACTTCATCATTGGATCCCATGTCATATTCCCAGATTACATACTGAATATATTTACCCACCATGTTTTTAGAATGAATCCTTACATGTACTTTATTTCCAACAGCTACTTTAGAAAGTTCTTTTCCTGAGCTATCTACGAATACAGCTTCTATAATGTTGCCCTTAGGATCGGGTTGTCTTGGACCTCCTCCTTGGCCTGTAGGAAATTTTGGAGTGTTTGTTTGAGGTTGAGATTTGGGTTGAGTTGGTTGTTGTCCTGTTTTGTGATCAGGATTAGCTACATCTACGTTGGTTTGGCTGGCTCCCATAATTTTCCCAGAGTAGCTTGCCGTAACATAATACTCATGATTAGCCCCTTCATTTTGGTCACCTTTCATGAGGAGCTTATTGGCCATTTGCCTTAATACTCTTTCATCAGACATCAGCGGAATGCCTATTTCTGCAATCCCTTTTTCATTCACCCTTGCTGTATAGGTTCTGGTGTGGCGGTTATTTTTATTGATCGTAGAATTATGTCCTTTTCCAGGGGCATCATCTTCCCAAAGATGAAATTCAATGTCCTTATTGAACATACCAATACAATGAGCCTGCGCAATAAGAGTATCGCGATAACTCGCTTTGTTTACATCTCTTGCTCCTCTGTTGAAAAGGACTACTTTTTCTATTTTAGGAACAGTATTACTGGTAGGGATCAATTTTATACTGCCTGCCAATTGCTTGCTGGAGGGCATTCCTGGTAATATGCCCTGTTTGGTTTCATAGACTTTCATTTCGAATTCTATTCCCAAACCGGGTTCTCCAAATCTGTAGGTTACTTTTTCTCCGGTTTTAGGACTTCCGGTAATATCTTTCCAGGTTCCATTCTTTTGCTTCTTGTACAGATACCATTCATATTTGCTTTTTGGACCAAACGAAAGACCAAATGGCTTTATTTCATAGTTGTAAGTTGTTCCCAGCAAAGGATTCTGATTGCCAATAATAATTCCTACCATAATCTAGCTGTAATAAAGTTCGTTCGATTCTTTTACGTCTTCCTTAAATTCACCAAAATCTACAACCGGATTATAGACCTGCTGTTCCTGAGTATTAGCGTTTGCTGCTTGATTTTTACCCACTTCGCTTTGCTGTCCGTGTTTAAGGATGGTGATTTTCCCTCCTGTGGCACACATGAGTTCAGAAATTTCTGTAAGGCAGCTTTTACCCGCAATCTTTACCTTTTCGTAAGATTTCTGCCATTTTCCTGCGGCAGCATAAGCACATGGAAGATAACCTCCCGAGGTTGGCTTAAGTTTGCATTGACCAAAAGGTTGTGCAGGCGGATCAAATTGTAGATCGTCTTCTGTTACAGCAAGATAATCAGCTTGGCCCTCAGCATTATTCCAATAATGCTTTTTTTGACTGGTCACCTTAAATTTTGGGAATTTGAATCCCTGGTTACATTGCACAGTTCCTTTTTGTACAATAAAATACTTTCCATCATGAGGGCCGGAACTGCTACTGCTTTCTTGTTTATCTTTATTTTCTTCTTTGTCCTTGGTTTTATCAGATGCTTTATCATCATTCTGACCCTGTTCGGTAGATTCTTCATTCTGAATTACATTGTCTGAAGAGTTTTCCTCTTCCTGGCTAGAAGGACCATCTGTATTTTGAGAGTCAGTTTCTTCAGTCATTAATTGAGGATCTTCCGGAATAAGAATTTTCTTTCCTGGAACAGGCTCCTGCATAACATCTTCCTCTGAACAGTGAAGATTGTGAAAGGTCTTTAACGTTGCTTCATTTTTCAGCTTAAACTGCCGGGCCAGCGAACTGAATGTATCGCCCTGTTGTATGACATAATTTTTCATATTATCCTTGTGTTATCGTGATTTTGTGATGGTGAATCAATTCTTCTTCATGGTTTAAAGATATAGAGCCTTTTACCTGAAGCAGATTTTTATTTTTCTTATGAGTGGTGTATTCTACTATAATATTTCCTGAGGCAATTGCTGTGGGAGATTCTTGAAGTCTAATACCTCTCATAATTTCCTGAGTACTGCATGATTCCATAACTTGGCCTTTTAGAACTGTTAAGACAAGATCATTATCATTATCTTTTTGCTCAATTTCCATGTCACATTCTACCGGAAAGGAGTTTTGTAAAAAGTAAAATGATTCTTTCCAGTTTGTTTTCTTTTGGAACCAATCCATTTTTGGAAATAGTGTTTGAAAGAGTAGGGTACTTTGAAACTGCTGTAGAAAAAACTTTTCATCTGCAATATTCCTTTCAAATAAGTCCAGATACTTCTGGGAAACTTCCCCAATATAGAAATCTTCAATCTCTTTACGCTGGTCTGCAAAAGCTTTAAGGATCTTTTTGTGATTAACAAAACCGTTGATTTTACCAAAGTCACTTAGAGTAAATTCAATAGGCATAATGCTTTTCATACAAGCAATGGAAAGCCCCCCCATTTTATCATCCGGAGGGTTTCCGTTTGACTTGAAACCCTTTTGACTGTATGCCAAAATGTAAAGGTTTTTGTTCTTGTCTTTATGAACGTTGAGTTCTATAGTGTAATCAATGTTTACAGATGCCTCAAATGGACTTTCAATGGATTCTGAAATAGTATAAGTCTTTGCAAAAAAGTCTTCTGATAATTGGGAAAGTGGTAAGATGTTTTTTCTTTCCTCTTCCTTTTGTTTTTCTGTTTTAAAATCTAAGGGAACAAGAATACTTCTAACCTCATTCAGGTTTTCAAACCAAATGGTATCCATCTTTTCACAATGGGCATTATGGAACAGCTTTAGCTCTTCTCCGGTCATGCCCAACCGTGAAGCTATGGATTTCAGTGTATCTCCGTTGCGAACCTTATATTCTAAAAAACCAATTTCCATCGAAAGTGAATTATAGGATAAAGCTATTAAAAAACTCTACTGGAAATTAATTTTTAAGGTTAAATTTTAAAAATTGTAGTAAAACTACGACAAGAGGCTTCTGTCTATTTTAACTCATTTTAAACAAGAAGATTGATTAAATTTGTGGAAATAGTATCTGAAACCATTGTAAAGTGGATTTTGATTATTATAACTACAAAATCTTTTGTAACTTTTAATTTCACGGAAATTTAATGATATGAAAAATAAATATTTTCAGGGACTTTTTATTCTATTGACAGCAATCAGTTTTATGTCTGCAGAAAGCCTGCATTATGGGTTTTCGGATTCTTCTATTGTAAAGCAGAGGGACACGATAAGAATCAAGGAAAGTTACAATGAAAAGGATACGGATACGAACGAATACCTGAAAGACAGATTAAAACCTATTCAGGCCAATTTTAAGAGGATCAATTCCATTACAAACTGGACATCTATTAAAAAGAAAGATATTGAAGGAGAATCCGCTGAAGGGGGAGAAGCAACGTATTATTATAAAAATAAACGTCTGGAAAAAATTATGGCCAGACATTATGGAGAAATGGGGCAGGTTTTGATAGAATATTATCTGCTGAACGGAAAGTTATCTTTTGTTTTTGAAAAAGACTATAAGTATAACCGACCTCTTTTCTATAATATGAAAGCAATGAAAGAAAATAATGATACCGAAGCTTTTGATTTTGAAAAATCAGAAATTATGGAGACCAGAAATTATTTTGAAAAAGGAAATCTGATCCATATTATAAACAGTCAGGATTGTGGTGCTCCTTTCAGTGGAAGTTATATGTCTGAGGAAGAGAAAGGAATGACGGAGGATTTTAAAAAACTTTTGAAGCTGTCACAAGAGAAATAGTCTTGAATGTAACAATCTAGCCACTCGATAATACAATCAATCTGTATAATAATAAGAGGAATTATTTCTATTTAACCTGTTTATCAGGAAATACAGATAAAAAAAGGCTGTCACTATTCGCGAATAGGGACAGCCTTTTCATTTTTATATCATATTCATAAGCTTACTTTTAACCACTTTTTTAAAAAGAGAAAAAGTTTTAATTTTAAGAAGACAATTTATGATGAAAAAAAAAATTACGATTACCGTACTTTTATGTGCTTATGCATTTGTATTCTCTCAGGTTGGAATCAATACGTCCCTTCCTCATGCTACCCTTGATGTAGCAGCCAACTCTTCCTCAACCTCCCGTCCGGACGGTTTTATTGCTCCAAGACTTACGGGAGCGCAGCTTAAAGCAAAAGATGCTGCTTATGGAGTCCCTCAAAAAGGAGCAATTATCTATATTACAGAAGGACTTACAGCAACGGAAACAAGCCCAAAGACGCGCAACGTTCTCAGTTCCGGATATTTTTATTTTAACGGAACAGAATGGGTAAGGTTTGAAAATGTGGTAAAAGCACCGGAAATAGTAACTGCTTTTAATGCTAAAGGAAATCCGGAGCCGTCTAATATACTTCCCTCATCACCTCCGAATAAGCTTTCTTTTCCTGTTGTTAACATTGCAGCAGATCCTTCTATTGGATCATGGAACAATGCAACGAGCCAGTATACAGTTGCAAAGAAAGGGGTATATATAATTTCGGCAGGATTAATAATGGAAAATATGAATCAGTTTGGATCATGCAGTATTATTATACATGGAGGAGATCAGATTGCCTCTTCCAGTGGTATTAGTGATACTGCTGTGCAGCTTAGCGTGATGAGCTCTATGATTCTCAATCCCGGAGATATCATCTGGGTAGGAGCTTCACGTAATGCTAACGTTTCAGGGTTTACAGCCGGATACAGAACTCTTAATATCGTTTTTGCCGAGATCAATTAACTCTGCTGCCTGCATAATTTATTATCATTGGGCTGCCTGGTATCCCAGACAGACTTTGTTGTGGCATATAGTTTTGATAAACCTCAAATCTTTAGATTAATAATTGCATAACTATTGTAGGAGGAAGCCGTAAGAATTGGTTTTTATCGAATGGAAACTCAGTAACCAATCTTTACTTTAATCATAAGGGGTCGTGTTTATTTTGTTGATTACTAGTAATTTTTGTTGAGATTAGCTATCATTATTCGCGAATAATGATAGCCTTTTCATTGCCATATCATATTCATAAATCTATTTTTGAGTACTTTTTAAAAAAGAAGAAAAGTTTTAATTTTTAATAAACAGTTTATGATGGAAAAAAAAATAATGATTAGCGTGTTTTTATGCGCTTATGCATTTGTATTCTCTCAGGTTGGGATCAATACGAGCAATCCCAATGCAACCCTTGATGTAGTCTCTACACCGGCTGCTACTTCCAAGGCGGATGGCTTTATTGCTCCCCGGCTCACAGGAGCGCAGCTTAAAGCAAAAGACAACGTTTACGGATCAGATCAGAGCGGAGCTGTCATTTTTGTTACAGAAGGACTGACAGTAGCGGAGACTACTTCCAAGACACGGGCTGTAGTAAATGCAGGATATTTTTATTTTAACGGAACAGAATGGGTTCGATTTATTGACATGGTGAGGGCTCCTGCAGTAGTAGTGGGGTTCAATGCCAGTGGAAACCCTGAACCGAATATTTCACTTCCCTCATCACCTCAGAATAAGCTGTCCTTTCCTATCATTAATATCGCTGCAGATGCAACAATCGGGTCATGGAACAGTGCAGGTAATGAGTATACAGTTGCTAAAAGAGGGGTCTACATGATTTCGGCAACATTAACCATGGAAAATATGACTGACCTTGGAGCATGTGGTCTTCATATACACGGAGGAAGTCAGATTGCTTCATCCAGTTCTTCAAGTGGTTCAGCAATAAACCTGAGTACCAATAGCTCTATGATTCTTGATCCCGGAGATGTTATTTGGATAGGAGCTTCCCGTAATCCTAACCTTTCAGGCTTTACCGCGGGATATAGAGCTCTTAATATCATTTTTTCCGAGATCAACTAAACCAGATGATTATAATATTACCTATTTTTTATGCTAGAAAAGACTTATTCTAAAAAGATTCAGTCTGGTATTGTAATATAATGATCTATCTAATTTTCAACAGATAAATACCTGTTAACGAAGAAAGTTTATCTGTTGAAAATATTAATTCATAGAAGTTATTAAAAATATTTTGTGATTTTTACCTTAGTTTAATCGTCGGTTTGTGGTTAAATAAGGTGAAATTTTCTAAGTATCAATACACTATTATCCATCATTTCGCACCTATTTACTTTCCCGGATAGTAGTCAGCCGTTCTTCAACTTCCTTGATCTTATTGATCCAGTAATTGATTCCCTCCTGATTGGTTACCGTTTCTTTAAAAGCATTACGACTAACGGTCCATAGCTGAGATCCATTTTTTTGATACTCAATTTCGCGTTCTCTTTTATTTTCAGGTTCTATACGGTATCTCCAGAAGACCAGTGCATGCATGTATTCTGAGCGTATTTTTTCAAGATATGCAATAATGGCCTTTCGGTCCTGAGGAATATATCCGGGTCCGGAACATCCACAAGAATGAAAGGTGATTCCTACGGTATAAAGATTTCGGATATGGGCCCATTGCTTGTGATCGTTTTTTGCAGGAGATTCAAAATCCAGTCCCATATTCGCCATCAGATTTCCACATTCCGGGCACTTCGCCTCCACAGAAGTTTGCTTCTTTTTATCCACGTCATATAAAACGCGTCGTTTAAATGTTTTCTGGCAGTTGAAACAGGCATAATGAGCTTTGTAAACCATCATGGCATATCGGCACATAGTATACTATTTTGTTTTTATGGTTATGAGTTGTTTTCCTCTTCATTATAGCTGATTCCCATCAGGCTGCTGGCACTTCTCGGATCATATACAGACCAGATATTCCCCCATGAGAATTTGAAAGTGCAGCTTGGGTAGGGCATTTTCTTCTTCTGTGTTGGAGGTATCTCCAGTATCATTTCCAGAAATGTATTGTTCCGGCGGAATACCCGCATTTCTTTCTCTTCTGTCCATTGATTCCAGTCTTTGGCATCAGTGCTTTCCCAGGTATTCATATGGATGCTGTGCAGCTGATCTCCAAAAAAGCAGAGATTAAGGCAGAATTGATATCCTCTTACCTCCATTCTATTAAAATAATACCAAAAATATCCGGTTTTTACATCCCACCTATGATGATATTTTTCCTTATAAAAATCAGTCTGTTGAAGCTGGTCGAGAAGCATTCCCTTATACAGCTGTGTAGTAAAGGCCTCCAGTTGTATGGTGCCATTTTCACTGTTAATCAGCATATCAAAAAAAAAATGAAGCCATAAATATACCCGTTTTTTCTTTACAGACAACGAATAATATTTACAGCTTCATGTAGAAATAGAAATATCGGTGTGTTATGGATTTGAAATAATTAATGTTGACGGAATATCAGACAGCCAAAGACTCTTAGTATCAATTAGGTTTTTCCAGCTTTTGCTGCTGATTAACATTAAGTTCTGTGAGCTTAGGAATTCCTTTTCAATTTTTTTCTCATTGTACAGGGTAATATGATTAGGAGCCACCTGTTCTATGCTTCTGATGAGTTCTTTCACCTCAATATTATTACGGATCTGACCAGCAGCGTCAAGAATAATGATTTGAGAATTGTTATTGTTAATCAGTCTCTTGGCATATTCAAGAAGATAAAAGTCACTTAGATTGAAGATCGGGACAAATACCTTGTCTGCGGCTGTGAAATCCTTTTCCACCAATACACCCACGGGGATATTGGCTTTATCGAGAATTTGCAGCGTAAAATCGTCAAAAGGAGAGTTGTTGAAGATATTTCCTTTGCCTTTTACTGTATTCAAGAGCTTTTCAGGGTTGATGATCTTGGTGGTAAAACCTAAGAGTCTTCCCAGTAAACTTCCTTCATACATTGATTTTCCCAGCATAATCAGGAGAAGATCATAATGACCTTTATTGGTGATGCTGGTAAGGTCATTTTCTATATCCGTTGAGGCTTTAAAAAGAGTCGCAACTTCCAAATTCAGTTCATGGGAGGTTTCAATAACATTCTGGAACTGAGATTCTTCATATTCATCAATGTCATAGGCATGCATTTCATCTACCGGAGCAATATTCATCGCGGTAATACTCTTATTACCATTCATTTTATTCGTAAAATCGTGGGCAAGTCTTAGAAGAGTACTTCCGGATTCAGGTTTGTCAAAGGAGAGTAATACTCTGTACTTGGAATCATTTTCCGGAATTGTTTCGTCTTCGTCTCTTTTAGATTTAAAAATAAAATTAATGAAATCTAATGCAGGACCTGTCATAAAAGTGGTAAACAAGGCCATAATAACAAGCATTGCGAAGATTTCAGGGCCTAATACTCCAAGATCATAGCCAATATTCAGGACGATAAGCTCCATTAAACCTCTGGTATTCATCAAAGCTCCAATCGTTAAGCTTTCTTTCCAGTTTATTCCGACGAACCTTGCGGTCAAAGCACTTCCTGCAAATTTTCCGACAACTGCGGTTAAAATAATAAACCCGGCAGTCATCCACAAATGACTGTCATTCAACAGGCCAATTTGGGTACGAAGTCCTGTAAAAACAAAGAACAACGGGAGAAGAAGTACCAAGGCTACATCCTCTACCTTATCGATAAATAAGGTTCGGAACTTTGCATTTTCCGGCATAATAGCTCCTGCCATAAACGCTCCGAATAAAGCATGAATACCAATAACTTCTGTCACATATGATGATAAGATCAGGGTAAGGAAGAAAATGGCAACCATTGGTTTATTGATTGTGTTTTTTCCTGCCTGAAGATCCCCGATTCTTTTCAGAAACGGTCTTACAATTTTAATCATTAAAAAGACATACGCAATGGCCATGATAATCACATAGATTGAACTTGTAAAAGAACCTGCCTTTACAATGGCAATTACTGCTGCAAGAATACACCAGGCTGTAATATCATCCGCTGCTGCACAGGTAATAACAATGGTTCCAAGTTTGGTTTTCTGAAGATTCCTTTCCTGTACAATCCTTGCCAAAACCGGAAAGGCCGTAATACTCATGGAAATGGCTATAAATAAAGCAAAAGAAGTAAACTGAATACCATCCGGTGAGAATTCCTGATAAATAAAGTAGGATAATCCGATACCCAGGGCAAAAGGGATAATGATACTGGCATGGCTGATGACAACAGCATCATGTGCTTTTTTTCTTAGCACACTCAGATCCAGTTCCATTCCTACAATATACATAAAGAGAATAAGGCCTATCTGGCTCAGAAACTGCAGGTTCCCTAATGATTCTTTTGGGAAAAGAAATGCAGAAAACTCAGGAAAATACATCCCCAGAAGTGATGGTCCCAAAATAATACCGGCAATCATTTCACCAATGACACTTGGCTGCCTTATTTTCATACAGATCCATCCAAAAAGCCTTGCAGTAAGAATAATGGTAACAATTTGGGCCAATAATAATGCGAGTGGATGGTGTAGATTGGTTTTAAAAGACTCCTGAAAATTTTCCCAGGTAGAGCCAGTGCTGGTTTTAGCAACAATGTTTTCCTTTATTTCCAGGGTCTGTCCTTCAATGATGAAATAGTACATCAGACATGAAAAGACCGCTATGGTAGTGATGTAGAAAATTAAATTTCTGTATTTCCCCAAATTCATGATTCCTATATTTTGATGCAAAGTTGATAAGAATATTTTGAGATTTAAATACCTTATTTTTTAAATGTAATGAATGTTGTAAAAAATGTAATAAAAAAGGGAGCGTTGAAATATAACCTGAAATTGTCATACTATGCTGGCATAGGAAACTGGAGCGTTAAAAAAATGAGACCTGTGAAAAAATCACTTCTGTTATTTTGTAAATAACTCCAATAATGAATTTTTGTAGGCTTCTCCAATCTGAAGTTTCACGAAACTGTGGTCTTCCGCAGGAATCGTGGTAATGATTTCGTTGGTTGAAAATACTTTGATAGAGGCCATTGCAATGATCTCTTTTTTGTTAACCTGTGCAAAATCCTTGGCAGGAAGCATTTCCAGAAGGTTTTTAAAGTTAAGGTTCTTTAAAACAATAGTGGTTCCGTCATTGAGGATAATATCCTTATCACGGCTGTCGATTTCTGAGGTCTTGATGTAGGCAATCTGCTCTGTTAAAATGACTGTTTTACCAATATTGGTATTCCATTCAATAAAGGTTTTCTTCTGAATGGTAGCAATTTGTTCCTTAGCTTTTTCAAAAGCCTGTACCAAGCGTTCCTTTTTGATGGGTTTTCGTACATAATCCACAACATTCAGGTCAAATGCCTCAGCAGCGTATTCTTTGTAAGCGGTAGTAAAGATTATTTTTTTGGAACCTGAGATGAGTTCTGCAACCTGAAGCCCTGTCATTCCAGGCATTTCGATATCCAATATACAAAGATTACAATCCAGGGAATCAATTTCGTTTAGAAATATTTTAGGATCATTGAAGGCCTTTACCACTTCTACGTCATCAATCTGTTCACATAGAAGCTTTAGATAGCTTATCGCTAGTAATTCATCATCCAGAATAACGCATTTTATCATAAAATTCTCCTAAATTGATTTTTAATTCTGCAGTGAAGATACCGTTTTTAGAGCTTCTTTCCAGCTGGTAGTAAGTGCTGTAGATCATCTTAAGCCTTTGATCGAGTGACTGGCTTCCGAATCCGCTCTTTTCTTTTTCCAGAATATTTTTTAATGAAGCTTTGTTACTCACTTTCATCGTAAAAATGCCGTTTTCAAGTTCCATATAGATGGAAATGAAAGAATCCTGAGCAAGAAAATCAGTATGTTTGAAAGCATTTTCAATAAGGTCAACAGAAATTAATGGTGCAAAGACTTTTTCTTCATAAATAGAATCAGACTTATTGACCTTTGATTTGATTCTGAAATCAAAAAGGGGATTGATCTTGATCTTATTAATTTCAATAAGGCTTAAGGCGAAGTTTAATTCCTCTTTCGGGCTTACATACTTATTGTTGCTTTCATATAAAATATAATCCAGAACATTGGCCAGTTTATCCAGAGACATATAGGTCTGATAGGCGTGTGACTGAACAGAGTTAAGAATGTTTTTAAACAAATGTGGGTTCAGCTTTGTTCCGATATGCTCTAGGCGAACTTCGTTAAGGCGTTGTTCAATAATCTTATTGGTCTCAGACAGTTTGCTATTCTTCTGTTTCAGTTTCTGATTTTGACTGAAAAGATAAATGCTTGTTGTCAGAAAAAGGAAAATGGCAAAAACTCCGATGAATATCAGATAATCATGAATCATGTAGTAATTGCCTTCCATATCGTTGGGATTATTGAAACTTATTTAAGCTTCTTCAGGCTGTTTACAGTTACAGTTTCCTCACATTTATCAAAACCAATCTCGTAGGTTGGATTTTTTTCAGGATAGGTCAAAAGATAGCCAGGGCATGGTTTTTTCTGAGCGTCACTTTTGTCAAAATCTACTTTCCCATTGGTAATGATGCTGTCCTTTACAAATTTTTCATCAATCTTGTAGGTGGCCATAGCCATTTTAGCCTCTTCAGAATATTTGAATTCCTTTGAAAGGGTTTCTGCAATCACACGGCTGTTGGGTAGATACCCGCTGCAGCTTGCTCCTTTCTTGTTTAAAATAAAAAATACGATAACTAGCCCCGGAATGAAGCCTATTGCATAGAATTTAAGTTTTTTCATTTAGAAAATTAAAAGATTGATATCGTGGTACGTAAGTCCGAAACGGTCACAGATGATCTTTTTGGTATGTCTGCCTTTGTACATATATAAGCTCTGCTTCATTTCATTTTTGCGGATCAGCATATTTTCAAAGCCGCCTTCTTCATCATAATTTAAAATATAGGATAGGAAGAAATTAGAAATAGCCTTTGTGGTAGTTCTAGGCATTCTTGATGTAAGGTTGGGAAGTCCGCAGTGGATAACACCATGCTTGATGATATAAGGGTCTTCCATGGTTGTCAGTTCTGATGTTTCAATTACCTTACCGTTGTCTATGGTAATATCAATAATGACACTGCCTTTTTTCATCTTCATCACCATATCTTCGGTTACGATAGGGGTCATATTTAATCTTGGAAGAGCTCCAATCACGACATCGGCACGTCTTAGACTTTTGCTAAGTTCCTTAGGATCAATGATGGAAGTAGGAACGCGGCTGTCAACCATTGTGTGAAGCCTTCTCAGCTTTGACAATGAGTTGTCGAATACCTTGATACTGGCTCCTAAACCGATAGCTGCCTTTGTGGCAAATTCACCTACAATTCCTGCTCCAAGGATTACGACTTCTGCAGGTCTTACTCCTGTAATGCCCCCAAGCATTAAGCCGTTGGAAAGGGCTAGTAATTCTGAAGCGTATAGAACAGAAACGGTTCCTGCAATTTCACCTATTAATCTTACCAATGCAAGCTGCTTGTATTCATCAACGATAAATTCAAAGGCAATTGCATTTATTTTTTTCTCTGCAAGCTTAAGGAAATATTCTTTATCCCTAAGATTAATTTGAAGGGCTGAAACCAAATAGGTATTAGGTTTCATAAAATCGATTTCGTCTTCAGTAGGAGGGTTAATCTTTAAGATCAGATCCTGTCCAAATGCTTCCTTGGGATCATTGGTGATCTTTGCCCCCGATTCGGAATATTGTAAATCTGTAAAAAATGAACCTTGTCCGGCCCCTGATTCTACGATGATCTCATGGCCATGTTCTACCAATACCTGTACCGCGTCTGGAGTAATGCAGGTTCTCCTTTCGTTGAGACAGGTTTCCTTAGGAATTCCAATACTGAATTGTTTTCCTTTCTTTATAACCTCCAATTTTTCCTCTTTCGGCATCAATTCTTCTTCTGTGAAAGGAGTAAAAATGTTTGTGCTCATCCTAAATTAAATTATATCTTACAGATTGTTTTTTTACACTTAATAAGTAAGCAAAGATACATAATATTTAATCGAATGAAACTTCTCTGTTTTCACCCGTATTCAGAATACTCATTGTGTGGTAGTTGAGCCCGTAAAGCTCATCTTCATATACTTCCGGCCATTCAATAATGCATAGAAAAGAGTTATCAAGGTATTCTTCAATCCCGATATCATACACCTCTTCAATGTTTTTTAGACGATAAAGATCAAAGTGATACACTTTTCCTTTTGAGGTGTTGTATTCATTCACAATAGAATAAGTAGGGGAGTTGACCTCATCTTTACTTCCCATATTTTTAAGTAAAAATTGAGTGAAAGTAGTTTTTCCTGCTCCCAGATTTCCCTTTAATAAAAGAATGTTATGTTTTAATTCAGGAATGATGCTGTCGACAATTTCCTGCCAATCTTCAATGGTATGTATAGTAAACTGCATATGCTAATTTGTTTGCAAAAATAATCATAAAAATCCTCGAAATATATAAGTACGTTTATATAATTGTAAGGTTTTTTTTTATGTGTATTTTTGTACCATGATTTCTAAGCAGACCATTGATAAGATATTCTCCACAATCCGGGTAGAAGAGATTGTGGGTGAATATGTGCAGTTGAAAAGAGCAGGGTCTAACTTTAAGGGGCTCAGTCCTTTTCATGAAGAAAAATCGCCAAGTTTTGTGGTTTCACCAAGTAAGCAGATCTGGAAAGATTTCTCTACCGGAAAAGGAGGTACAGCCATCTCTTTCCTGATGGAAATTGAAAACTTTACTTATCCTGAAGCACTTCGCCACGCAGCCAAGAAATATGGAATCGAAATTGAAGAAGATCTTCGTGAAATTTCTGAGGAAGCCAAGCATGCACAGACGGAAAAAGATTTGCTGTATAAGATTCATGAGGTTGCCAATACCTATTTTCAGGAGATCCTTTGGGATGATGAAGAGGGACGAAGCATAGGTCTTGCTTATTTTAAGGAAAGAGAACTTAAGGATGATATCATCAAGAAGTTCCAGCTTGGATATTCCCCAGAAAAAAAGAATGCCTTTACAACCTATGCGCTGGAAAAGGGTTACAATAAGGAGATTCTTGAAAAATCAGGACTTTCCATTTTTCCTGAAAATACCCCTTCAGGAGTAGACCGTTTCAGAGAAAGGGTTATTTTCCCGATTCATAGTTTTTCAGGAAGGGTTTTAGGATTTGGAGCAAGGATTCTGAAGAACAATGTTAAAACGGCGAAGTATCTCAACTCACCGGAAACAGAGATTTATCATAAATCCAATGTTCTTTACGGATTAAACCAAAGTAAACAGGCTATTTCGAGAAAGAATGGCTGTCTTTTGGTGGAAGGATATATGGATGTGATTTCTCTTCATATGTCCGGAATAGAGAACGTTGTAGCAAGTTCCGGAACTTCACTGACTACAGAGCAAATTAAGTTGATAAAGAGGCTTACAGAAAATGTAACGATCCTTTTTGACGGTGATAATGCCGGTATTAAAGCCAGTTTCCGAAGCATAGATATGTTGCTGACAGAAGGAATGAACATCCGTGTATTGCTATTCCCCGATGGTGATGACCCGGATTCCTTTGCCAGAAAACATCCGCAGGAATATGTTGAAAAATACATTGAAAATGAAGCGATGGATTTCATCGACTTTAAGGCTGAAATTCTGCTAAGGGACGTAGGAAGTGATCCCATTAAAAAGGCTGAGGCCATTCGTGATATTGTAAAATCGGTTTCCTTTGTACAGAATGCCCTAAAAAGGGAAGTGTATCTTAAGGAGGTTTCCAATAAGTTTGGTCTTTCTGAACAGAGTCTTTTCAATGAACTGGATGTTCAGAAGCAGATTACTCAGAATCAGACGCATCATGTTCAGCAGCAACAAAAAGAAAAGACTGCCACTCCAAAAATGGAGATCGTTCCTTTGGATAAGGAGAAAGAAGATCCTTTTCTGTTTGATGTCTTGTTTATGGAGAATAAACTGGTAGATCATATGCTGATGTTTGGGGATATTGTATTGAAGAGGAAGAATGAACAAAATGAAGAATATCAGATTACCGTTATTGAGGAAATTCTCCATCATTTTGAAGAGGAGCAGTATACATTTTTAGTCAAAGAAAATGAGATTATTATTAACCAGGTAAAAGAGGGAATTCAGAAAGAGGAACTTAGAAGCGGGAACTTTTTTGTATCTTTTATGGATGAAGAGATTACCTCAAAGGTGGTGGATGCTTTACTACCTTTGGATGAACTTGAAAACTGGGCTTCCAGAAGTATTTATCCACCCAATTACGGAGATAAGGTAGCAGATCAGATCAAAGGAGATGTTTTATTGCATAAATACAGGTATATTGATTATTTAATCACAGAGACAGCCAAGGAACTGGATGAACACAGCAGTACGGATGAAACCAAGTATTATGAGCTGATTAAAAAGATTACCTTGCTGAAACAGGCTTCAATACGATTAAGCAATATTATAGAATATTCACCGATCAAGGGAATTTACGGGAATAGAAAAAGATAGTTTAAAGGCAGCAATTTTCAGGATTCTGTGACAAAAAGTCCTATAAAATTTTAGGAATAAATATTGTAATTTAAACTTTGAGAATATTAAAATAATACATAATAGAAATATGGACATTAAAAAAGATTTCAGAGATTTCTCTGTAAAGCATTTAGGAAACAACGGTTTGGTTACCGATCAGTATATGGGTATGTATGGCCCAACGAATCTTACCCCATACATTATGGAGGAAAGAAGATTAAACGTTGCTCAGATGGACGTTTTCTCCCGTTTGATGATGGACAGAATTATCTTCCTGGGAACAGGGATTGATGATCAGGTAGCGAACATCGTTACAGCACAGCTTTTATTCTTGGAAAGTGCTGATCCTTCAAAAGATATTCAGATCTACATCAACTCTCCTGGTGGTAGCGTGTATGCAGGTTTAGGAATTTATGACACTATGCAGATCATTAAGCCAGATGTAGCAACAATCTGTACAGGTATGGCTGCTTCAATGGGAGCTGTATTATTGGTTGCAGGTGAAAAAGGAAAACGTTCTGCTTTGAAGCACTCAAGAGTAATGATTCACCAGCCTTCAGGAGGTGCACAAGGGGTTGCTTCTGATATGGAGATCAACTTGAGAGAGATGTTGAAATTAAAGCAAGAGCTTTATGAGATTATCGGACACCACTCAGGACAAACTTATGAGTGGGTTGAAAAATCTTCTGACAGAGATTACTGGATGACTTCCGAAGAAGCAAAAGGCTACGGAATGGTAGATGAGGTTCTTCAAAGATCTACAGAGAAAAAATAATTGATTTTAAAATCATAAAAAAACGTACCTGAAGAGGTACGTTTTTTTGTTATGATAAACCTTGTGTATATATAAGGTTCATTTAAGAGTCAGAATATTTCTTATTTCTTAACTATCTTCTGTATTGTAGAGCTGTTGGATGTCTTAATTTCTACCCAATACACGCCTGCATTTAAAGATTTCGCATTGATCTTTGCTGCTTGGGATGTCATTACTTTTTGTCCCGATGCAGAATAAATATTGACTTCTTTAATGTTTTCTGATGTTTCAATATGAATAAAATCACTTGTCGGATTAGGATAAACACTGAATTTATTTTTATGTACAGAAGAAACTCCCAGTGTTGCATTATTGGCTTCCGTAGGGGTAAATGGTCTTCTTTCTCCAAAACTTAATCCTAACCAGCTGTTATTACTCAATTGTATTTGATTAAGATCTGTTTTTTTCTGCCAGCTTGAAAGATCTTTTCCCGTATATAATTTCCAGTTTTCCGTTGCTGAACCGTTTCCTGTGAAAGTATTTAATGATAGATTGGAAATTTGATTATTACCGGCAGTGAAATTGAAATAAGAAGCCTGAGATTGAATAAGCTGTAGCGCCTGTTCAGCAGTTATACTTCCGTTGTATTTAATTCCAAAAACAAAAGAATTGGCATTGCCATTGGTATTATCCGTTCCAAAGTCTATCACAACAAGGCTTTTGTTGCTTCCTGTTCCCACCCAGTTGGTAATTTGGGATGAGGTAAACCATTGGGAACTGTAGGCCGGCACTGGAGTAGATGGTGGAGTGTCAATTTGAGCATTGTCAGTACCATAGGTGATTCCAAACCATAATCCATCTGTTAAATGAACATAACCGGCCCCATTATTTTCATTAGACATATTTTCAGGACTTGGCCCGAACCAGGGTATCCAGGAATCATCTGTACTCGGAGTATGGTGGTTATAGGTGAAGCTGAACAGATATCCTGAAAGAATATCAGCCTGCATTTTAGGTTCTGCTGACATAATAGCATTGATCATGTCTTCCGCCATTAAATTATCCGCGTCAAAACGATACCCCCATGCATAGGATTTTGGAGTGTTGTTATCATTAAAATCGGCAATGAAATAAGCCTTTTTAGAACCTGTTCCTACCCAAAACTTAATGTCGTTTTCTGTGAATTGGGCAAAGAAAAACTGCATACATAGCAGCAAGAAAAAAAGATAGATTTTTCTCATAATATAATTAAATTAAAGTTTTATTCCCGAAACTTATTCCCGAAAAAAGAATCAGATCCTTAGTTCAGAAATGAAAAATGTATTCAAGGCAGGTCTCCTGGCTCGCATCCTTATAGCTAACCTTCCCAGATTTTTTTAATCCAGTGGTAGTATAGTGCTATAGGTGAAACAGCTTACAGTTGCGGGTACAGCTCAAGAATTGAATAATATTCTCACTTGATTCCCTATTAATGAACAATGTTCAACCTTAGAACACTACAAATATATCATATAAATTTTTGAAGCCCTTTTGTGAATTATGTACGGAATTGTGTTTTTTTTGATGGTTATATATGCTTTGTTGCTTTAGATTTCGTGAGTTGATAGTAAATTGTAAATTATCTTTTTATTTTCGAATAAAACTCTAGGTTTTTATTGTTTATATTCAATTCATTCTGGAGTTCCATTGTTAAAATACAATTATTATTGTATTCAAGATCAGTTTACAATCAATTTATACTTTCGCGCCATAAAAGTTAATATGAAAAAACTACTATTATCTGCCTTGGTAATGACTGTGTTATTATCATGTAATAAAGATGATGACAATGTGAATAACCAGGAGGTCAATTATTCTAAACTTCCTCAGGAGTTTCCTTTTTCTAAAATGGCAACTATAAATGGGGTAGATGTGATAAATGGTGGCTTTGGCTCCGGGGCTGCAGCTCATCCCAGCAGAAAAGGTGAATTTTATGTGATTACAGATCGTGGCCCGAATACAGATTATCTGAATGGTAAGAAGTTTTTGACCCCCAATTTTACCCCAACCATTATGCATTTTAAAATTAATGCTGAAAGAAATGTAGAAGTAATCAAATATATTAAGCTTAAAAATCCATCAGGACAACCTATTACCGGACTTCCAAACCCGGTAGGAATGGGAAGCACAGGGGAGGTGGCTTATGATGCAGCAGGAAATGTTCTGGGTACGGATAATTATGGTCTGGATAGTGAAAGTATCGTTGCTGCACCAGACGGTACATTCTGGGTATCTGATGAGTATGGTCCACATATCGTTCATTATAGTGCAGAAGGAGTAGAGATGGAAAGAATAAGCCCGATTGGAGTGAATACAGGTACAAAAAAATTACCTGCAGTTTTGGCGAAAAGAAGAGCCAATAGAGGGATGGAAGGTCTTTGTATGACTCCGGACGGAAAAACATTGGTAGGAACTATACAGTCTATGATGCTGGTGCCTACGAAAGCGCTGGCAACGAATACTACTTTAACCAGAATTGTGACTTTTGATATTGCTACAGGACAAACCAAGCAATATCTGTACAGACAGGATGGCGGGGCTTCTGATTCAGTATGTGATATCACGGCATTAGGCAATAATGAGTTTCTTGTGATTGAAAGAGACGGAAACTTTGGAACTCAGGGGGGAATTAAAAAAGTATATAGAATCAGTCTAAGCAGTGCCACTGATGTCAACGGAACTGATCTGGCTGCTGTAGACGGAATGAAAGTAAATGGTAAGGCCTTGGAGCAATGTACTTGGGATGAACTTACCAATGCAGGAATAAAACCTGTTACTAAAAAACTGGCTGTAGACCTGGTGGCAAAACTAGGATATGAACATGATAAATTTGAGGGGATTGTTTATTTGGGAAACAATAAACTGGCTGTTTTCAATGATGATGATTTTGGAGTGGTGGATGACGGAAGCGGAAACCCCAAGGCAAAGATCCTACCTAAAACAGGGAAAGTAGATAAAGGAACTATGTATGTAGTCGATATTCAATAATTAGATTTTTTTAAAGGAAAACGGCGGAATTTATTCCGCCGTTTTTTATTATCCTGGGCCTGAATAAGAAAATAAAATAATAAATATTGCTTTTGCATACTATTTTATCCAAACTTTGCTTTTTTTTAAATCAATCGTGAAAATATATTTGGACAAAGTCTCAAAATTAAGTACACCATCATAAATAATATCTCGTGTAAATGATCTTGAGATTAATGATTTTTTTCCGATAATAAATTGAGTTTCGGAGTTCATACCATCTTTGTCTTTTGAGAGTTTCCAGGTTGCAGCAGTTTCGTTAGATAACAGTAAAGGGCCACTGTTTCCAGAATCAAAAAGAAACCAGTATGATTGATTATCTTTTGGAATATTCAAAAAAATATTTAGCTCAGTAGAGTCCAGTCCATTGGCAAATCTACTGGCAATAAGATTTTTCCCATGTATTGCCTTTTGGGATGAGGATTTGCTCTCTATAATAATGATATTTCTAGCAAGGTTGAGCGTCAGAATATGTTCAGTAAAAGATTTTAAAGATATAACACCATCTAGTTTAGGGAATTCTTTCGGTAAAATAGTCATGATATCAAAAACACTGACTGTTGGATGAAATATTTTTGTCGAACCTATAGTCATTGGAATACGATCTGATTTTTGAGCTTTAATCATTTCTCCGCTCATTCTAAATCCTGTTGCCCTTCCATAGATTTTTTTATTAAAAAGGTTTGCTATTTCAGGGGAAATAATGGTTTCTGCTCCACCTGTGTCAAATAGGAAATCATATTTTTTCCCTTCAATAAACACCTCTATGGTTTTCATGTTTTCAATATAAGGTTTTAATCTTATGGTATCTTGTCCAAACCCCAATAGGCTAGCTCCTAAGGATAATAAGCTGAAAAGCATTTTCTTTGTTTTCATAATTCTTTTTTGTTTAGTAAGTGAGACAAAATAATCTCTGTTTTATAGCTGACAAATTTGAATTATTATCTTCCGAAAAGCGACCGATTTTAAAAAGTCGAACCAAATAAAAAGATGCTAGTTGGTTTTATTAAAGGTATTTCTGTATTCTGTAGGGGTTAAAGCGGTATGTTTTTTAAAAGCGGTATTAAATGATGATTTTGAATTGAATCCAACCTGATATAAAATTTCTAGAATAGTACAATCTTTTTTAGAGTAATTAGTTAATAATTCCATTGCATTTTCGATACGGTATTTATTCACAAAATCAAAAAAATGTTGATCCATATTAGAGTTTATTAAAATTGATAATTCGCGGCTGGGCATATTCATTTTTTCTGCGAGGCTTTGTACCGTAAGTGCTGGATCTAAATACGGTTTTTCTTCTGTCATATATTTCTTCAGCAGTTCGAGTTGGAAATTGATACTCTCATCTGGATTTTGTTTGTTTTCTGATTTAGTTTTTGGCAGTGTTTCATTGTTAGAATCATGTATTAATTGTAACTGCGTATTAACTCCTCTGAAAAATTCAGGATATTTTAATGCTTTTAAGACAAACCAGCTAGTAACAATCAATGCAATGATTTCCAAAAAACCGTTAATAAAAATCAATAGTCGGTGATTGTCAGTATATCTCAATATATTTTTAAAGGTTGCAAAATAATGAACAATCATAAAAATCAAGGTTATTTGAAACAACCATTTATAAACTAAGTTGGTAGAGTAAGATTCATTTTCCAAATAAATATTTCTGGTTTTTTTCAAAACCAGAAGAATGGCAATAGTGTAAATCAAATATTGAATTTCTATCAAATATTGGAAGATTATCATTTCATCGGTCTCATGATGATGCTGTAAAAAATATTTTTTTTCAATACCCTCTGCATAATATATTTTTGAAGCTAATATGAGATTGATGATGATAAAAGGGATGAGATGAAACAGATGTTTTCCTTTTAATTGAAAATCTTCATAGCAAAGTGATAAGACATACAAATAGAATATAGGTATATTAAATAAAATGAGAGTCCATCTGAAAATCTCTAAGTTTGGGTAAGTGCTAACGAAAGCTTCTGATGTGAAAACTCCACTTGCATCAATGGCTGTGAAAAAAAGAAATCCTGCAAAAAGCTGATTGGGAAGCTTTTTGTTAGATTTTAAGGTCAATAAAAACAAAATAAGAAGGAATAGTATAAAAACAGATATGGTGGCGATCGTTTTTAAAAAATCCATTTAAGTAATTTTAAAAGATATATTCGAAAAAATAAAATCTTCGGGATTTATTTTCAATTTTTGAGCATACCTGCCTTTCTGAAAAATCAGAACGAAAGTAAATATGGTTTTATACTAATTAGACCAAAGGCTATGGAAAAGGGCATCAAAGATGCCCTTTTATTGATGTTAAATTTTTAATATTAATTAAAACCCTCAATAATCTTAGAGAAATCCTCTAATTTCAAAGCTGCACCTCCAATCAGACCTCCGTCAATATCCGGCTGAGAGAAGATTTCCTTAGCATTGTCCGGCTTCACAGAACCTCCGTAAAGAATAGAAACTTCATCCGCTACCTCCTGACCGTATTTAGCTGCAATGATACTTCTGATATGTGCATGAATTTCCTGAGCCTGCTCAGGTGTTGCCGTTTCTCCTGTTCCGATAGCCCAAACTGGTTCGTAAGCAATGACTACTTTTTTGATTTCATCAGCAGAAAGAGTGAAAAGAGCGACTTCAGTTTGGTTTTTAACCACTTCAAAGTGTTGTCCTGCCTTTCTTTGTTCAAGCGTTTCACCGTTACAATAGATTGGAGTAAGGCCTTTATCTAAAGCTAATTTTACTTTTCTGTTGCAGTGAGAATCTGTTTCACCGTGGTATTGTCTTCTTTCAGAGTGACCGATCAAAGATCCGTTTGCTTCAATGGACTCCAACATATCTGCAGAAATCTCACCAGTGTAAGCTCCACTTTCATGCTCGCTCATATCTTGAGAGAATACTCCTACTTCATCCTTTTCAAAGATGTCTTTTGCCATCATTAAATATAAAGAAGGGGGAGCGATCCAAACCTCACAGTGGGTTGCGTTGTTGTTTTTATAGCTTAGTAACTGAATCATCAATTGTTGTGCATCAATTACATTTTTGTTCATTTTCCAGTTTCCTGCAACTATTTTTCTTCTCATAAAATTTATATTGATTTATTTACTTTTTAATTTTTATTCTAATGAATCTGCTAGATCAAACCAATCTGCGAGACTTATTATTTATTAATTCCTTCCAATTTGAACATGAAAGCATACACCAAGGCAATATCCTTTAGATAATCAAATCTTCCTGATGCACCACCATGGCCATAATCCATGTCTGTTTTCAATAATAATACGTTTTTATCAGTCTTCATATCCCTAAGCTTTGCGACCCATTTAGCAGGCTCAAAATATTGTACCTGAGAATCGTGAAGCCCCGTTGTTACCAATAGATTAGGATAGTTTTTCTTCTCTATATTTTCATAAGGAGAGTAAGATTTCATGTATAAATAGGCATCCTTATTGTTAGGATTACCCCATTCGTCATATTCATTTGTTGTCAAAGGAATACTTGTGTCAAGCATTGTATTAATTACATCCACAAATGGCACCTGTGAGATCACCCCATTCCAAAGATTAGGACTCATATTGGCTACAGCTCCCATTAATAGGCCTCCTGCACTTCCTCCCTGAGCATACAAATGTTTAGGAGAAGTATATTTTTCCTTAACTAAGTATTCTCCACAATCGATAAAGTCGGTAAATGTGTTTTTCTTTTTCATCATTTTTCCGTCTTCATACCATTGTCTTCCCATCTCCTGACCTCCACGGATGTGGGCAATTGCAAAAGCAAAACCTCTGTCCAAAAGGCTCAGTCTTGTACTGCTGAAGCCTGCATCCATAGAATTTCCATAGGAACCGTAGGCGTATAGTAAAAGTGGATTACTTCCATCTCTTTTAAATCCTTTCTTATACACAATGGAGATAGGAATCCGAGTTCCGTCTTTTGCCGTGGCAAAAAGTCTTTCAGTAGTATAATTCTCTTTGTTATAACCTCCCAGAACTTCCTGTTGTTTCAATAAAGTTCTTTTTCCGGTCTTTAAGTCCTGTTCAAACTGAGAACTTGGAGTAATCATGGAAGTATAACCAAAACGGAAATTATCCGTATTGTATTCCGGATTTCCTGATGGGGAAACAGTATAAGCTGCTTCTTCAAATTTCAGGAACTCCTTTTTACCCGTTTTTCTGTCATAGATTACCAACTGGGAAAGTCCGTTTTGTCTTTCACTGAAAACAAGATAATTCTTAAACTCAGAAATCCCCTGCATCAGAACCTCTTTTCTGTGAGGAATAAAGTCTTTCCAGTTTTCAACGCCTGTTTTGTTTAAAGGTGTTTCTACCACTTTAAAGTTAAGGGCATCCTTATTGGTCGTAATTAAAAATTTATCTTCCAGAGCAGTTACATCATATAATACGTCCTTTATTCTTGGTTGAAATACTTTAAAAGTTCCATTAGGATCATTGGCATCCAGATATTGTATCTCAGAAGATGTAGTGGCCTGAGAGTAGATCATGATAAACTTCTGATTCTTGGATTTCTCTGCGCCAATATAATTGGTTTTATCTTTTTCCTCATATACCATAACATCCTTGGAAGAATCTGTTCCCAATGTATGTCTGCAGATCTTTTCTGTTAAAAGCGTTTCAGGGTTTTTGGAGGTATAAAAGATCGTTTTATTATCATTGGCCCATATTGCAGATCCTGTTGTATTTTTAATGCCAAGATCAGTAGTTTTTCCGGTAGACAGGTCCTTTAAAAATAATTTATATTGTCTTCTGGAAACATCATCCACTCCGTAGATCATTTTCATATTATCCGGGCTGATACTGAAACCTGAAGCGGCATAATAAGGATGTCCCACTGCGAGCTGATCTACATCTAGCAGAATTTCCTCAGGAGCATTAAGGGTTGCTTTCTTTCTGCAATATTTGAAGTATTGCTTTCCGGTTTCTGTACGGGTATAATAATAATAACCATTCCTGAAAACGGGTACAGACTCATCCTTTTCCTTGATTTTTGCTTTCATTTCCTGAAAAAGCTTTTCTCTGAAAGGTTCTGTATCTTTCATCATGCCTTCCCAATAGGTGTTTTCGGCTTTTAAATAATCAACGACCTTGGTAGAGTCTTTTCCTTTTTTAAAATAATCGATCATCCAGTAATAAGGATCATTGACCTTATCACCGTGGATTTCTCTAATATGTTCCTGTTTTTCTGCAACAGGAGCTTTCATGTCCGGAAATTTTTGAGATTGAAATGTTGATGCACTCATTACTAATAATCCTAGATAAATTTTTTTCATTGTTATTGGATTTTGGATCAGTGTTTATGATAGTCCCCAAAGATTTTTCAGAAGAATGTAGAACGTATGTTCTTCTTCTGTAACCTTGTTGTCTGCTTTTATTAATGATTTTGCAAATTGAGCAAACTTTACACGCTCATCCTCGGTAGAATCATCAAGAAAACATCTTCCGTGGAATTCAAAGTGATCTTTCCATTCTTCAGGCTGTAAAAGAGCAAGTGTATCAAGCTCATTGTCAAGATTCATTCTGAACGGAAACTCATCAGCCAGGTATTGCTGTACAAGCATTCCTTCCTCCGGAGCAAATTCTCCGTCTACAGATGAAAGGATCATTAATAAGTGGTAACCTGCGATAGATTTATTTGATTTTTGCATGTGTTGTTGAAATTTAATATTGAAGTTGAGTGTTTAAATTAGGTAGTAATCACTTGTTATTTAACATAGTCCTTTGCTGGCTGCTTGTCTACAATTTTTCCGTTTTCAAGGACCAATATAAATGGATTACTTCTTGCGATAGTTTTGATGGCAGTTCCGTCCATCATTGTATTTTTAATAGTTTTAAAGGTATTCTGATACGTTGAAACCCCATAGATAAGGGCTCCTTTTTGAGCATTTACCTTGGCTTCCACTTTTTGAAGAAGGTCGGCAGAAACTTCTTTTGGAAGATACGAGAACACTAAAATAGCCTTTGGAGCCTTGATGATCTCTTCAGTAAGTTCCATTCCGGTAGGATCCTCAATCTTGAATTTCACAATCTCAGATTTATAGCCTTCCTTTACCAAAACAGATTCGTTCTTACCCTCCTCAATTTTCCACGGAGAACCCTCTGCCCAGTATTTTGTTTCTTTGATATAATCATCCTGATTTACCTTTAAAACTTCTCCTGTCTTTTGATTTTTAAGAGAATAGTAAGTCTTGTATTCAGATGGATTTTTATTGATTTTTTCTTTCTCGCCCTTAATGTCTGTTCCTATTTTGTAATCACGGAAATCAATCATCGGTTCATGCATGATTCCTTGTGCCATAATGTAGATCATTATTAAGGAAAATGCCCCCAGAATATAATATTTGAATTTGCTTGTAGATTCTTTTCTGATGCTGCCATATTCATCCTTTTTACAGAAATCTTTTCTGTACAGTAAAAACAGAAGAATAAGCCCTGCCAGAAGCGCAACATCTTTCAGGAAGCTTTGCCAAGGCGTAAACTTAATGGCATCTCCAAAGCATCCGCAATCTGTTACAACATTGAAGTAAGCGGAATAAAAAGTAAGGAAACCGAAGAACACACAAAGTGCTATTAAGGCTGATAAGGTAAATTTAAGCTTTAATTTTATCAGTAACATAAATCCCAGAAAAAGCTCCAGCACAACCACGATAATTGAAAATAGCAGAGCAAATTTTTCAAAAAACGGCATATTGAAGACCGCGGGTGAGAAATATTCCTCCATTTTAAAGGAGAATCCTACCAAATCCACAGCTTTTACGAAGCCTGAAAGGATAAAAATAACAGCGATAATAAAGCGTAATAAACCTTTGATCATAATTAAATAGTTTTGGGTTCGAATTGATTTTGTTGTTCTGCAAACTTAATCAGACAGAAGACAGCATAGTTCAGCATATCGAAGTAATTGGCATCCAGCCCTTCAGACACGATAGTTTTTCCCTGATTATCCTCAATCTGTTTGGTTCTTAATACTTTCTGATAAATAAGATCTGTGATCGAGGAGATTCTCATATCTCTCCACGCCTCACCGTAGTCATGATTTTTTCTTTCCATTAAAGCTTTCGCTTCACCGGAATATTGGTCATAAAGACCTAGAATTTCTTCCTTATTTTCATTAAAATCATTGGAAAGCCCTTTTTCAAGCTGAATAAGTCCAATGATAGAGTAGTTGACAATCGCGATAAATTCATCTTCCTCACTTTCATCCACCATTTTTACATCGGTCATTTGCAGCGTACGGATTCTGTTGACTTTTATATAAATCTGATCCGTAATGGAACTCGGTCTCAAAACCCTCCAGGCTGCTCCATAATCCTGTAACTTTTTACTGAATAGATCACGACACTGACTGATAATTTTCTCGAATTGTACTGATGTTTTTAGCATAAATTTTCTTAATCTTCCAAATATACGAATTAGGTTTTAGGTAGCAGAATTTTTAGAAAGAGAGTTTAAGGGTTTTAGCAGTGAGTTTTAGAACGATAGAATGGGAAAGGATAATGATATGATGGTAAGATGATTGATAATGAAATATTTTACATTTCTGACATCCGTTTTTCCCCCAGATACAACCACAATCACTAATTTTGCAGGATAAAAAAATCATTCATCAATTCTCATGCTTTCAAACGCTCAAATACTTCAAGGCTCTGATGCCCCAATCTATTCCATCAACTGCAATGGCAGGCTGGTACAGTTTGATACCCCAAAGATTATGGGGATTCTCAACCTTACTCCGGATTCTTTCTCTGATGGGGGAAAATTTAATGATAAAAAACAGGCATTGAAGCATGCTGAAAAGTTAGTAAAAGAGGGTGCCGAAATTCTTGATATCGGACCGCAATCTACCCGTCCCAATGCTGAATTTCTGAGCAGTGAAGAGGAAATTAACAGGGTGGGAAATATCATCTCTCAAATAAAAAAAGAGTTCCCAGAAACACTGGTTTCTCTGGATACCTTTTATGCTGAAACCGTAAAATATGGATTTAATGAGGGTATTGACATCATCAATGATATTTCGGGCGGTCAGTATGATACAAACATGTTTGATACAGCTGCAGAAACGAAACTTCCTTACATTTTGATGCACGTTAACCCATCCTACGAAACGATGCACGATAAAATTAAGTTTGAAGATATAACGCTGGAAGTAAACCGATATTTTTCCGAAAAAACCAATGAACTTTTACAAAAAGGAGTACATGACATTATTCTTGATCCCGGTTTTGGCTTCGGAAAAACAGTAGAAGATCAGATGAAGATGATTCATGAAGTAGACTTTCTTGGTTTTGGGAAATTTCCTTTGTTGATAGGGATTTCCAGAAAGTCATTTATCTATAAACCTCTCGGGAAATCTCCTCTTGATATCAATGAAGAAACACAAAAACTTCATATGAAAGTTTTAGCGCAGGGAGCAAAAATTTTGAGGGTTCATGATGTGGCAGAAGCAAAGGAAACACTCGATCAGTTTTTACAGAAAAAATAAAAAGTTTCAAAAAAACTTGCGAGTAATTAAAAAGTTTATACATTTGCAGTATGAATTTTACGAATCAGAAAAATATTATTGTCATTTCTATTGTTGCTGTTGTCATTTACAACAGTAAGGAAACGGCATTTTAGAATAAATTTTTCTTTAAATTATACAAGCCGTTTCATTGTTGAAACGGCTTTTTTTATTTTAATTTTTTTATAGTCAAGAATATGTATCAGTTATTCGCAGTAATTATTATCGTCATTATTATTCCCTTGCGTCTGTGAGATGGAAGATGTATGACTGTACATATATTTTAGCCCTCTCACACTGTGAGAGGGCTTTTTTTATTCCCTTTTGTTAATTTTTAACCCCTATAACATGTATTACAACAACGACACGGTCATCTATTTTGATGGAAACTTTATGAAAGCAAAAGAGGCCGGTATGGATCTTTACGGACAATCTCTTCACTACGGATATTCTGTTTTTGAAGGAATCAAATCTTACAGTACTGCCCACGGAACAAGGATCTTTAAGGCAAAAGAACATTACGAAAGATTAAAAAGATCAGCAGAACTGATGCATATTCCTTTCAATTATTCAGCAGAACAACTTACAGAACTCTCCTATGAACTTCTAGAACTAAATGGCTTCACGGATGCTTATATCCGCCCATTGGTTACCTGTTCCCCCAATATGTCTCTTTCAAAAGGGAAAGAATCTTACTTGTCCCTGCTGGCTTGGGAATGGAATAATGGTTATCTGGCAGATAAAATGAAGATTATGACCTCGGGTTTTCAACGCCCCAATCCTAAAGCATTTAAAGTGGAAGCCAAGGTGGGCGGACATTATGTGAACTCTATTCTTGCCTGTCAGGATGCCAAGGACAAAGGATATGATGAAGCCTTGGTATTGGACGAAAATGGCAATGTTGCAGAAAGCTCGGGCGCCAATGTTTTTTATGAAAAAGACGGAACCCTCTTTACCCCCGCAAAAGGAAGCATTCTACCCGGGATAACCCGACAAACTGTTTTTGAAATATGCAGAGAACTTCATATCCCTGTTAAGGAAACTTTTTTTAAACCCGAAGAAATGAGAGGTGCTGATGCTGCTTTTTTCTGTGGTACCGCTGCTGAAATTGTTGCATTGGATTCCCTTGATGATATTCCTTTTGCAAGAAATTGGGAAGATACAGCAAGTCAAAAGGTACAACAAGCTTATTTGAAATTAGTGAGAGTTCTGTCATTGTAAAAACAATGGATTTAATTAGTTGATTATTAGGATATTGCGATCATTTTCTAAACAATTGAATATTGTAGTTTTTAGAAAATTTGAAGATTAAAAAATATTACAAGGTGTAGTTTTGGACCAAAATTAAGTAAAACCTCATTAGTGAATTTCAAAAAAAATGAAATTTTGATACCACACCAAGAGATAAGAAAAACAGGAAAAGAAGGATAATATGTTAAATAAATATTCAAAAACATTCACACAAAATAGCGAACAGCCTGCTGCAAAGGCAATGCTTTACGGAATAGGCTTTACAGAAGAAGATATGCACAAGGCTCAGATCGGGATTGCCAGTATGGGATATGACGGAAACACCTGCAATATGCACCTAAACGATCTGGCCCGAATTGTAAAAAAAGGAACATGGGATACAGGACTGGCAGGGTTGATTTTTAATACAATTGGGGTGAGCGATGGGATGAGTAATGGTACAGATGGGATGCGTTATTCTCTGGTAAGCCGCGATGTTATTGCAGACAGTATTGAGGCAATTTGTGGGGCACAGTATTATGACGGACTTATTGCTCTACCGGGCTGCGACAAGAATATGCCGGGAACCATTATCGCGATGGGAAGATTGAACAGACCATCGCTTATGGTATATGGTGGAACTATTGCACCGGGATGCTACAAAGGAGAGGCATTGAATATCGTCTCGGCTTTTGAGGCTTTAGGTAAAAAAATTGCCGGCGAAATTTCTGAAGAAGATTTTGATGGAGTTATTAAAAATTCCTGTCCGGGAGCAGGAGCATGCGGCGGAATGTATACAGCCAATACCATGGCCTCAGCAATAGAAGCCTTAGGAATGAGTCTTCCGTACTCGTCTTCCAATCCGGCCTTAAGCAAAGAAAAACAAAATGAATGTCTGCAAGCAGGAGAGTATCTGAAAATACTATTGGAAAGAGATATCAAACCTTCAGACATTATGACTAGAAAAGCCTTTGAAAATGCACTTCGTCTGATTGTTATTTTAGGAGGGAGTACCAATGCGGTTCTGCATTTTATAGCAATGGCGAAAAGCGTAGGAGTATCTATTACACAAAATGATTTTCAAAAAATGAGCGATTGTACACCTGTATTGGCAGACCTTAAGCCAAGTGGTAAATACCTGATGCAGGACTTACATGATCATGGAGGAACGCCGGCTGTAATGAAATACCTGTTGGAAGAGGGGCTGCTGCATGGTGACTGCTTAACAGTTACAGGAAAAACATTAGCTGAAAATCTGGAAAATATCCCGACGTTGGATTTTAATACACAGAAAATTATCAAACCATTATCAAACCCGATAAAACCCACAGGGCATCTTAGAATATTGTATGGAAACCTTGCAGAAAAAGGAAGTGTTGCCAAGATAACAGGAAAAGAGGGAGAAAGGTTTGTAGGAAAGGCCCGTGTTTTTGATGGAGAAAAGAACCTGATAAGAGGCATTGAAGATGGAACAGTACAACATGGAGATGTTATTGTTATCCGCTATGAAGGTCCCAGAGGAGCACCGGGTATGCCGGAAATGCTGAAACCTACCAGTGCCTTGATTGGTGTGGGACTGGGAAGTAGTGTTGCCTTAATTACAGATGGCAGATTCAGTGGAGGAACGCATGGCTTTGTAGTGGGTCATATTACGCCCGAAGCTCATGAAGGTGGCCTGATTGCCTTTGTAAAAGATGACGACCTCATTGAAATAGATGCCGTAAATAATACAATACAGCTTAAAGTTTCGGATGAAGAAATTGAAAAAAGGAAAGAAGGCTGGCAAAAACCTGCTCTCAAGGTAAAGAAAGGGTTGCTTTATAAATATGCATTAACAGTATCATCTGCCGCCGAGGGCTGTGTAACGGATGAAATTTAAAATAAAACATGATGAACAACCTAAATCTATCAATAGAAACAGAACTGAGCGGAAGCCGGATTATACTTGAAGCATTCCTTCAGGAAGGTATACAGACTGTTTTTGGATATCCCGGAGGCGCCATTATTCCGATCTATGATGCGCTTTATGACTATAAAGAACAGCTAGAACATATTCTTGTACGCCACGAACAAGCTGCAGTACATGCCGCACAAGGATTGGCAAGAGTATCAGGAAAAGTAGGAGTGGTAATGGCAACCAGTGGTCCCGGTGCCACCAATCTCGTGACAGGGCTGGCTGATGCCTTACTGGATAATACACCTATTGTATGCATTACAGGACAGGTCTTTGAACATCTCCTAGGAACAGATGCTTTTCAGGAAATAGATGTAATGAATGTAACTAGCCCTGTTACCAAATGGAATTATCAGGTTACAGATGCCAATGAATTGCCTGAAGTGCTCGCCAAGGCTTTCTATATCGCAAGATCAGGCCGTCCGGGACCCGTACTCATTGATGTTACAAAAAATGCTCAGCTACAGAAAGTTCAATATAAAGGATATTCACCCTGTCGTTCATTGAGAAGTTATAAACCGGATCCGGTTCCATCCATGGAATGCATTGAACAAGCTGCAGATTTAATTAATAAGGCAGAACGTCCATTCATTATTGCTGGTCAGGGGATTATGTTGGGGGAAGCTGAGGGAGAGTTCCTGCAGTTTGCCGAAAAATCAGGAATTCCGATTGCATGGACTGTCTTGGGAATGGGTGCTGTTCCTACAGATCACTTTCAGGCGGTAGGAATGGTGGGAATGCATGGAAACTATGGTCCCAATATTCTTACCAACCAATGTGATGTGCTTATTGCTGTGGGAATGCGCTTTGACGACCGTGTTACAGGAAGACTGGATCAATATGCGAAACAGGCAAAGATCATTCATCTGGATATTGATAAGGCAGAGATCAACAAAAATGTAAAAGTGGATGTGCCAATTCTTGGAAACTGTAAGGAGACGCTGCCACTTATTACAACATTTATCAATAAAAGAGAACATTCGGATTGGCATCAAAAATTTAAAGATTGTCTGGAAGTTGAAAGTATTAACCTTATTAATGATGAATTATATCCTACAGAAGAAGAAATCACAATGGGGGAAGTGATCAGATGCCTCAACGAAATAACAAAAGGAGAAGCGGTTATTGTAACCGATGTGGGACAACATCAGATGGTAACCTGTAGATATTCAAACTTTAAAAATCCGAGAACGAATATTACAAGCGGCGGACTGGGTACCATGGGATTTTGTCTTCCTGCAGCAATAGGAGCAGCTTATGGGGAACATAATCTTCCTGTAATTGCTGTAATGGGTGATGGAGGTGCCCAGATGAATATTCAGGAGTTGGGAACAGTGATGCAGTATCATCCGGATATTAAAATTTTAATTCTTAATAACAGCTATCTGGGAATGGTAAGGCAATGGCAGGAGCTTTTTCATGAAGAACGATATTCATTTGTGGATATTCAAAGCCCTGATTTTGTACAGGTTGCGAAAGGTTATGGCATTTCTGGAAATAAAGTGGCCCAAAGGAAAGATCTGGAGAGTGCGCTCCGTGAAATGCTTGATCATAAAGGAGCATTTCTCCTTGAAGTGATGACAGGAAAGAAGCACAATGTATTTCCTATGATTCCACAAGGGAAATGCGTTTCAGAGATTGTATTGAATGGTAAACAATAACATAAACATAAAAAATGAAAACAGAAAATAAAGAATATACCATAACAGCCTATACAGAGGATTGTTTGGGATTGATGACCAGGATCAATGCTATTTTTTCAAGAAGAAGGATTGCAATTATGAATTTCAATATGGGACCTTCCGAAATAGAGAAGATAAAAAAGTTTGTCATTACTATCAGGGAAACAGAAGAATCTGTTCAGAAGATTACCCGACAAATGGAAAAACAGATAGATGTACTGGAAGTTCATTATCATAAAAATCCACATCTGACTGTGGTAGAATATGCAAGTTAGACAGAAAATAAAAATCATATATAACAAATAAAATTAAAAGAAATGGCAAAATTGAATTTTGGAGGAGTAGAAGAAAACGTAGTAACAAGAGAAGAGTTTCCATTGAAAAAGGCTCAGGAAGTATTAAAAGATGAAGTGGTAGCCGTAATCGGATACGGTGTACAGGGACCTGGACAGGCACTTAATCAAAAAGACAACGGTATTAATGTCATTGTAGGCCAGAGAAAAAATTCAAAATCATGGGATAAGGCTGTTGCAGATGGGTTTGTTCCGGGTGAAACGCTTTTCGAAATAGAGGAAGCTCTGCAAAAGGGAACTATCATCTGCTATCTTCTGAGCGATGCCGCACAAATAGAATACTGGCCAAAAGTAAAGCAACATCTTACTGCTGGAAAGGCCCTATATTTTTCCCATGGATTCGGGATTACCTTTAATGAGCGTACAGGAATTGTTCCACCTGCAGATGTAGATGTGTTCCTCGTAGCTCCCAAGGGATCAGGAACTTCATTAAGAAGAATGTTTCTTCAGGATAGAGGATTGAACAGTAGTTTTGCCGTGTATCAGGATGCCACAGGAAAAGCCAGGGAAAGAGTTACTGCCCTTGGAATTGCCATAGGAAGCGGGTATTTATTTGAAACCAATTTTAAAAAAGAAGTTTACAGTGATCTTGCCGGGGAAAGAGGAACATTGATGGGTGCTGTACAGGGAATATTCGCTGCCCAATATGATGTATTAAGAAAAAACGGACACAGCCCTTCTGAAGCATTTAACGAAACCGTAGAAGAACTTACCCAATCATTAATGCCTTTGGTCGCAGAAAACGGAATGGATTGGATGTACGCCAATTGCAGTACAACAGCTCAAAGAGGAGCTTTGGATTGGTGGAAACGTTTCAGAGATGCTACTTCTCCATTATTTGAAGAGTTGTATGATAGCGTTGCCCAAGGAAATGAAGCCCAAAGATCCATAGACAGCAACAGTAAGCCGGATTACAGAGAGAAACTGGAGGTAGAGTTAACTGAATTAAGAGAAAGCGAAATGTGGAGAGCCGGAAAAACGGTCCGCAGTCTCAGACCCGAGAATAATTAATACAAAAAATAAAAATGAGGAAGGGAGAAACCTATCTATCCATATTGGATAATGTTTATAGCGCTGCAGAAAGACTTAAAAATGTATGTGTCAGAACTCCTTTGGCTATTAATAATAATCTGTCAACGGTGTATAATGCGAAAATAAGCTTTAAAAGAGAAGATCTTCAAAGAGTAAGATCCTATAAAATTCGGGGAGCCTACAATAAAATGGCAACAATGTCTCAGGAAGAACTTTCCCGGGGTGTTGTTTGTGCCAGCGCTGGAAATCATGCTCAGGGAGTTGCCTTTGCCTGCAATTCTATGAAGGTGAAAGGAACTATTTTTATGCCTTTACCAACGCCGGGACAAAAACTGGAGCAGGTGAAAATGTTTGGTGGAAATTATATTGAAGTCATTTTATTCGGAGATACCTTTGACGAAGCCAAAGATGCTGCGATGAGGTTCTGTAATGAAAAAGACGGAATATTTATTCATCCGTTTGATGATCCTGCGATTATTGAGGGACAGGCCACTACGGCATTAGAAATTCTTGAACAGGCCGAAGAACCTATTGATTATCTTTTTGTACCGATAGGAGGTGGGGGATTGGCTGCAGGCCTATGTTCTGTTTTTCATGAGCTATCTCCCCAGACAAAAATCATTGGAGTAGAACCATCGGCAGCAGCAAGTATGAAAAAAGCCCTGGAAAATGGAAAGCCTGTACTTCTTGAAAAAATCAGTCGCTTTGTAGATGGAGCAGCCGTACAGCAGGTAGGAAATCTCACTTTTGAGCTTTGCAAAAATGTTTTGCATGACATGGCAACCGTAGAAGAAGGGTTGGTATGCGAAACCATACTTTCATTGTATAACAAAGATGCCATTGTTGTAGAACCTGCAGGAGCGCTTTCCGTTGCCGCATTGGAAAAATATAAAGATCAGATCGAAGGAAAAAATGTAGTATGTATTATCAGTGGAAGCAATAATGATATCACCCGAATGGAGGAAATCAAGGAAAAAGCCTTGTTGCATGCCAACTTAAAGCACTATTTTCTGGTAAGATTTCCGCAACGTCCGGGAGCTTTGAAAACCTTTGTAATGGAAGTCTTGGGGCAAAACGATGATATTACTTTTTTTGAATACACTCAAAAAAATTCAAAGGAAAAAGGAATAGCAGTGGTGGGAATTGCTCTAAAGCAAAAAGAAGATTTTACACCATTAATAGATAACATGAAAAAACACGATTTCTTCGTCAATTATCTGAACAATGATCCGTCCTTAATGAATTTACTTATATAATCAGGCAATTACTAAAAACACGATGATGAAAAAAGCTTCACAATTTGTGAAGCTTTTTGTTATTTATCTTTCAAGGGTAAAATTTGAAATAATTTTCGGACGTTCAGCTTCATTAGCTACTTTCCAGGAAGTTCTGTACATCCATTCAGTCATTTTATACAACTTTTTGTAATTGATGTTTTCGGATTCATCCTGTGGGGTGTGGTACTGATCATGCAGGACACTGGTGAAAAATATGGCAGGAATCCCAACTTTAGCATAAGGAAGATGGTCACTACGGAAATAAAAGAATTCTGCATGACTAGGAGAGTCCCAATCTTTCAGATACTTGAATTTAGTACTTTCATTATTGGCTTCCTCTGCCATTTTTACCAATTCCTCAGAGTTTTTATGTGGAGCATTTCCTCCTAATAAAGCGGCTTCATCATTGCTGTTTCTTCCGATCATATCTCCATTAAGGACTGCTACAATTTTCTCTTTTGGAACTACAGGATGGGCTGCATGCCATCTTGATCCAAGTAAACCCCTTTCTTCAGCACCATGGAAAACAAACAGCATGCTTCTTTTTCCAGGTTGTTTTCTATAGGCTCTTGCCATTGCTAACATCGCTACGCAGGTACTGGCATTATCATCAGCTCCGTTGTAGATGGTATCATTCTTTACAGGATGTCTGATCCCGTCGTGGTCCTGATGTCCGCTAAGCAGAACATATTCATCCTTAAGGGAAGGATCTGTTCCTTCAATTTTTCCGATGATATTTACGGATGGATATTTATAGGTTTCTGTTATAAGGTTAAGAGAAACTTTCGGGTTGTTCTTTACCCAGCCTGCATTTTCTTTTTTGATCCAAAGAACAGGAATGTTGTTCGTTATTTTTTCTCTTAATCCCTCTACGCCATAGCTTCCTCTTGTCATTTGGGGAAGAACTTCCGGCCAGCTTTGCTCCGACAGATCATCAGTGATAAAGATGATTGCCTTAGCTCCAAGTTCATAGGCTTTATTGTAGTATTTGGTTCTTACAAATCCGGGATATCTTCTTACAAAAAGAGTCATTTCCTTGTCTATGTTTTTATCAGAAGCATTTACTGCCAATACTTTTCCTTTGATATTCAATGTAGAAAGCTCCTCAGGCTCTGCATTTCCTGCGTATACAACTTCAGCATCCAGAGAAGCATTTACAGGCTCTGCCACAAGATAGTCTTTCCATAGCTTTAAACTATTGTCTCCAATTTTCAGGCTGCTTTGAGGGATTACCTGATGTCTGTACATATCAAAGAACTGGAAAAAGGTACCATGATCACCGGCAGGCTTCATTCCTGCTTCCTTGGCTTTGTCGGCAAGCCACATGGAAACCTTTAATTCATCGAGGGTTCCGGCCTCACGTCCCCAAAATTGGTCTGCTGCCAATTCATACATATCTTTTCTAAGATCAGACTCCTTGATAGCAGAAACCAGGGGCTTCTTATAACTTTGAGCATTCCCGATACTGAATACAAGAATACTCAACAGGGAAAAAATATAATTTCTATTCATCTGATTTTAATTTAAATGATCTAGTTTATCAGCAAATTGCTTTGAAAACTCCTTTCTGTCCTCTTCCAGTTTCTCTGGATTAGATGGTAAAACATAATTGAAGAGAATTTTATCTTCATTATCCAAAAATATAATTTCTTTTTCTTCTCCGTTAATCATTTGTGAGAATATTTCCCACATGGAAGTATCTTTTAATTTTAATAATTCAAAAAATGCTTCCGCTTTTATTTCTATTCTCTGCATGGTAGCTTATATATATGATGTATTGTATAATGATTGTAATTAAAATTCCAGGAACTTTAATTTGAACTGGATGGCGAAATTTTCCTTGAAGTGTGGCGTTGCATAATAACCCACTCTGTAGAATAATCCCAGATTGAAATAGCTCGAAAGGAAATTGTTCCATTCCAAACCAACCTCCTGATACAGGTGGTCGAGCTTCTTGAATCTAAACTGATGATACTCCGGATGCTTCATATCTCCAATGGTTCCACGCAGTACAAAATCAAAGCTGGAAACATTATGTCCAAAGCTTTTGAAGTAAAAAGGCAGTTTATGCGTGAAATAATAGGCAACGAACTTATCATTATAAAACTTACCACCTTCCAGGGTTGCAAACCCAAGGAATGAAGTAAGGTTAAAATTGAAATCCTTACCAGGAGAGGCTAGTCCGTTCATGGTAAAGTTCTTCCATATTGGAGCTTCACCCAAAACTACCCCTCCATACAATCTGAAACCTGTAGTTCCGATCGGAGTCTTGAAATTATGTACAAAAAGGGCATCAAAACGGGAGTAATTGAAACTTCCACCCGCTATTTTATAGCTTTGTTCATAGTTAAAATAAAGCTCCGGATACTTCTGGTCAATCAGGGATTTCCCCTGTGGAGTCATAATATTGGTAGAATTGGGAGAATACTTTAACGTAAATAAGGTGTTGAAATTCTTAAACGAAGATCCACCCTCTCTAAACTGGTAATCAAACTCAGCCTCTTCAATATTTCTTCTTACAGCAAAAGCAAGAGTAAGCCCGTTGGTAACATCGTTCAGATAAGACAATGACGCACCCTTGAAGTGGAAATACTTATCATTATTAAGGTTATTTCCAAAGTTCATCATCCTCATTTTGAAATTCCAAAGTCGTCTGTAAAACTCCCCTGAAGCCGTGACATCATCATAAAATTCAAACCTGAAGAATGAGTTTTTTCTTAATGTAGTCTTTACGTCTATACCCATTCCGTATTTCCACCTTCTGTCCTTTACACCATAGGCAAAATAGTAATCAGGAGAAAAATAAGGGTTGAAATTTTCATTGATCTTGGCCTTTAATCCAAGCCTGAACCCCTCATACGAGTTATAGTTAGCAATCTCATCCACTGCAAAATCTACCGCTTTTACTCTGATTTGCCCATTAAGCAAGCCTGAAATGATCTGTGCCTTACTATCAATTTTATATTTCTTACCAAGGCTGTCAATTGTTTTATAGGTATTTTGTTCTCTTTCAGTAAGCGGATCTGTTCTATATCGGTCCAGAGAATGCCCGTCGATACTTTTCACAGAGAATGTATACCCCTTGAAGTCCTGAGCTTTTTCCTCAATGGGAGATTCAAAGTCAAAGTATTTGGACGTGAGGAAAGCATAGGTACCAAAGCTTTTTTTGTCCTTTTTATTTACGTGTTCCTTGTCATCCATTGCCATTTTGCCCATTTTAAGCTTGGTTTTTTCATGGGCAAGGAACCATTTATTATTATAAAACACCCAGGTACTGGTGATAATTCCGTCGTTCTTGTTTTTACTAAAATTTTCAATTTTTTTAATTCCGTAGGTCTCAGTATCTATATAAATAGAGCCGTTATATTTTCTTTTTCTGTCCGGATTTTTGTAGTTCACTTCACGGAAACGAATCACAAAGCTTTTTCTTCCATCAAGTTCAATGGTATCCGAAAGAAAGAATCTGTAAAGACCTCTATTCTCCGGTTTTACCTGTTCCGGTACAACATCTCTGTTACTTTGCTGGAGGGCAATCATCTCATAAACAGGCTGCTTTAAACCTGAGATTCTGTTGTCCAGAATATTGATCTTTTCTCCATATTTTTTGGAATATAAAAACTCCTGTGCTCTTTCCCAGAGGAAGAGTTTACTTTTTGCAAAGATCTTTCTTGCATTGATGTTATTCAGAGAGTCTTTTTCTCTTTTTTTCTTGAAAATGTTGAGGTCATTAAAATATTGATTAAACTGAGAGAGACTATCCTCGTCAATATCCAGTGAGATTTTTTCGTAGGATTTGTAAGCATAGGAACCTAAACTTTTAGGAGAGTTCTCATTGAACATTTTGTTCACCTTTTTAAGGATTTCCAATGCTCTTGGATCACTTTTATCCTCAATTACAACTGCTTCAATGGCTGTTGTCTTTGATGACTTTTTGGTAAGAGAAACCTCCATGCTGCTTTCCACAGATGTTGTTTCCTTTTTATAGGATTCCGCTTCTACTTCTATATTCCTGCATGCTGTTTTAAATTCTAAAACCCCTTGTGCATCGGTATAACCAAGGATTTTATCATCACAGTAAACCTTAGCATTAGAGACAGGTTTTTGATTGGTGTCATCCACTACTTTTATTTTCAGTTGCGAATAACCCAAAAGATATATCAGAAAAAATAATAATTGTAAACCCCTTTTCATGTAAAAAAACTATGTCAAAATTAATGATATTTATTCTTGTAGAAAAGTTTTTTAACAGAGTATAACATTGATTTAATCTAATGAGTAAATGCATATTTCCTACAGAGTGAATATTAAGCTTGGGGGTAGATCATCTTTCTGTAATTCTTTGAAATTTCCAATAAAAAAACTCCTGAACAAATTAAATTCAGGAGTCTTCTATATTTTAAAATATTGTTTAAATATTCAATGCTTTTTGATAAGCATTTTCCAATCCGGAAAGGTTTTTCCCCCCTGCTGTTGCAAAGCCCGGGTTTCCACCACCTCCGCCTTGGATTTCTTTTGCCAGATCCTTTACAATAGCTCCGGCCTGATAATCTGCGGCCAGATCATCAGAAACTCCTACAGTGATCATTGGTTTTCCATCTGCGTCAGAAAGAATGATCGTTACCGAAGTAGGGATTTCTCTCTTCAACTGAAATACAATATCCTTAACAGAACCTGCATCCAAAGAAGTCTTCTTCACTAGCAATTGCTTATTGCCTTTCTGCTCGTAGGCTGTCTTCCAATCACCGATTTCTCCTTTTGCCTTTTCCTTTTTAAGGGCATCTACCTCAGCTTTTAACGAAGTATTTTCCTCAATAAGTTTTTCGATGGATCTTACTACATCTTTAGATTTCAGTAATTGTGAAAGCTCAATGATCTGCTTTTCAAGATTATTGAAGTATTCTTCAGATTTATCACCGGAAATAGCTTCAATTCTTCTGATTCCTGCTGCTGCAGAACCTTCAGATGTAATCTTGAAATGACCGATTTCGCTGGTGTTTTTTACGTGAGTTCCCCCGCAAAGTTCTCTTGAACTTCCGAACTGTATCATTCTCACACTGTCACCGTATTTTTCTCCAAATAAAGCCATTGCCCCTTTGTCCAAAGCCTCCTGAATAGGAATATTTCTGAACTCCTGTAAAGCAATGCTTTCTTTGATCTTATGATTTACTTTTTCTTCAATTAAAGCCAATTCCTCCTCAGTCATTTTATTGAAGTGAGAGAAGTCAAAACGAAGATAATCCGGACCTACGTAAGAACCTTTCTGTTCAACGTGCGTTCCTAAAACATCTCTCAATGCCTCATGTAAAAGGTGGGTTACAGAGTGGTTAGCCTGAGAGTTCTTTCTGTCAGTAGCATTTACCTTAGCATAGAAAACAGCTCCTGCATCCTTTGGAAGACCATCAATCAATGAAACGATTAATCCGTTCTCCTTTTTAGTTTCCAGAACTTCAAAGCTTTCTGAAGCATTTTCTAGAAGACCTTTGTCTCCAACCTGTCCACCTCCTTCAGGGTAGAAAGGAGAGCTGCTCAGTACTACCTGATAAAATTCCCCGTCTTTATTTTCTACCTTTCTGTATCTTGTAATATACGTTTCAGATTCAATCTGATCATATCCTACGAATGATTCCGGTTTTTCTTCCAAAACTACCCAATCATAAACCTTTTGAGCAGAATCTGACTTGGAACGTTGCTTTTGCTTTTCCATTTCAGCCTTGAAGCCCTCCTCATCAATGGTTAATCCTTTTTCCTCAGCAATAATTCTTGTTAAGTCATCGGGGAAACCGTAAGTATCATATAATTCAAAAACTTCTTCACTTGGTAATACCTTTAGATGATCCGTAATGGTCTGTTGAATTAATTTTTCAACTCTGATCAATCCGTTTTCAATGGTTTTTAGGAAAGATTCCTCTTCACTTTTAATAACTTCAGAAACTAGTTTTCCTTGTTTTTCAAGTTCAGGGAAGAAAGATCCCATTTGCTCCTGTAGAACCGAAACCAATTTATAAAGGAAAGGTTCTTTCATCCCAAGGAATCGGTAAGAATAAGAAATACCTCTTCTTAAAATTCTTCTGATTACATAACCTGCTCCTCCGTTAGAAGGAAGCTGTCCGTCTGCAATAGCAAAAGAAACCGCTCTGATGTGGTCTACCACAACACGGATGGCAATATCTTTTTCGTCCTCTAAAATTCCTGTATATTTTTTACCTGAAAGTTCTTCAACCTTAGAAATAAGCGGAGTGAAAACATCTGTATCATAGTTGGAAGATTTCCCTTGAAGTGCCATACAAAGACGCTCAAATCCCATTCCTGTGTCTACATGTTGGGCAGGAAGTTTTTCCAGAGATTTGTCAGCCTTTCTGTTGAATTCCATGAAAACCAGATTCCATACCTCAACAACCTGAGGATGATCATTATTCACCAATTCAAGTCCTGAAACCCGAGCTTTTTCTTCAGGGGTTCTTAAGTCAACATGGATTTCTGAACACGGTCCACATGGTCCGCTTTCACCCATTTCCCAGAAATTATCCTTTTTATTTCCGTTGATAATTCTGTCCTCAGAAATGTGAGATTTCCAGAAATCATACGCGTCCTGATCTCTTTCAAGGTTTTCAGATGAGTCTCCTTCGAAAATAGTTACATATAAATTTTCTTTTGGAATTCCGTATACTTCAGTCAGTAATTCCCAGGCAAAAGCAATAGCCTCTTTTTTGAAGTAATCCCCGAAAGACCAGTTTCCTAACATTTCAAACATGGTGTGGTGGTAAGTATCTCTACCTACATCATCCAAATCATTGTGCTTTCCTGAAACTCTCAGACACTTCTGTGTATCGGCAATTCTTGGGGCCGTAGGTGTTTTGTAGCCTAGGAAGAAATCCTTGAACTGCGTCATTCCGGAGTTGGAAAACATAAGGGTAGGGTCGTCTTTCAGCACAATAGGAGCCGAAGGAACGATAAGGTGCTCCTTACTTTTAAAATAGTCTAAAAATTTTTGACGTATCTCTTGTGATGTCATAGTATTGCTTTTGCTTTTTTTAATATCAAATTTTGATAAGATGCAAATTTAAGATTTTTAGGTGATTTAATATCTAATATTAGATTTTTTCAAGGATGTTTTATCAAATGTCAGACATAATATTGGGAATAACTTCGATTTGTTCTTTTAAAAATGGGATAGGATGCTGAAGAAATTTATCATTTAATATACATCATACTCAATAATTACCATTAGAATATACAGTCTAAAATTTTATTAAGAATAAAGCTCTTTGTATGCTTGCCATATCCTGCACTAATTATTTTTTCTTTCCATTTAACTTATTATCTTCGCTATGATCTGAATAAGATAAAACAGCCCTGCAATAATGAAAAATGAAATCCTGAAAAGCTGGATAGAACAATATTCCGGACCCCTTTTGAAGCGGGCATTGTATGTACTTTCGAATAAGGAAGACGCTCAGGATGTAGTTCAGGATGTCTTTATAGCTGCATTTTCAAATTATGATTCATTTGCGGGGAAAAGCCAGCCTTTAACCTGGCTGATGGCGATCCTTAATAGAAAAATTGCTGATTTCTACCGGAATAAATATAAATCAGAACCTACTATAAAGCTAGATCATTTCTTTGATGAAACAGGATCATGGAAAGATAAAAATGTCATCAATGACTGGAATGTGTCAACAGAATCGGAACTTTTGGATAATCAGGAATTCAACAAAACCCTTGAAGAATGTATTGAAGAATTGCCTGCCAGATGGAAGATTTTATTAAAGATGTATTACCTGGAAGAAAAAAAAGCGCCCGAAGTAAGTCAGGAATTGAATGTTTCTACGACTAACCTTTGGAAGATTCTTCAACGAAGCCGGGTACAACTTAGGGAATGTCTGGAGTTTAACTGGTTTTCAAGATTATATTAAAATGCTAAAAAAATTATTACATACCTTATTTCTACCATGCAGTGAAGCAACTCTGCTTATGGAAAAACGAAATGCCGGATCTATTTCTACCAAAGAAAACAGAAAGCTGGGTGCCCATTTAATGATTTGTAAATGGTGCAGGATGTACAATGAAAAGCTGGCTCTATTGGATAAGGTGTTTAAAAAGACAATTTCTCAGAAGTCTGTAGAAATTAATGAGTCTGAAATTCAGGATTTTAAAAATAAAATGATTGATAAATTAAATTTCTAGAAAAATTTTTGTCAGGATTTTGAAATAGCTCCGACTATACTTTTGAAAACAATAAAAGTATTAATTCAAAATCTTAAAAAATGGTCGGAACAACAAATAAAACGGGTAATTATCAATCAACGTACAATCTGGGATACTACATTTCCCTCTTCGGAGCTGCTCTTATTTTGCTCTGGATCGGTATTTTCAAATTTACTCCCACGGAAGCTGCTGCAATAAAACCTTTGGTTGAAAACCATTTCCTAACTTTTTTCGTATATAAGATTATGAGCGTTCAGACTGTGTCAAATCTTATCGGAGCGATAGAAATTATCATTGCCTTACTACTCCTATTTAGTGCGAAATTTGCATGGGTAAGAAAGTACGCAGGACTAGGAATGATTGTTACTTTCCTCGTCACTTTAAGTTATCTGTTTACCACTCCGGGAATGTGGAAAGTAGTAGATGGAGTGCCGGTCACAGACTTTTTTATCTTGAAGGACCTTATGCTTTTAGGATTTGGATTAATGATGGTTCAAAATAATAAATAATAAATAAAAAGCTAAATATGAAAAATATATTAATAGTACTTGGAATTATTCTGGGTATCGCAGTTTTTGCTGCAGAATCCGGGCTTTTTAAAAAGAACAAGCCCAATGAAGTAGAGATAAAGAAAGAAAAACAAGAAATTATGGATAATAAAAACATCAGAGAGATTTATTTTGCCGGTGGATGCTTCTGGGGAACAGAGCATTTCTTTCAACAGATTCGTGGAGTTGTAGGAACAGAGGTTGGGTATGCAAACGGAAATACTCAAAATCCTACCTACGAGGAAGTGGTAAGTCATACAACAGGTTTTGCAGAGACTGTAAAAGTGAAGTATGATCCGGAGCAGGTAGATCTGAAACTATTGATTGATCTGTATTTTAAGACTATTGACCCTACAAGTATTGATAAGCAAGGCAATGACCGTGGAAACCAATATAGAACGGGAATTTATTTCACGGATAAAAACGATGAAACTGTGGTAAAAGGAGAAGTTCAGATGCTGGCTAAAAATTATAGTAATCCGTTAGTGGTAGAAACTGTTCCATTGAAAAATTTCTACAAGGCAGAAGATTATCATCAGGATTATTTAGATAAAAACCCTGGAGGTTACTGCCATATTGAACCAGGCCTTTTTGAAATGGCAAAGAAAGCAAACCCGCTTCCAAAGGCTACAACGTATCAAAAACAGGATAAAAAGGTTTTAAAGGAAAAGTTAAGTGCAGAACAATATAACGTAACTCAGGAAAACGGAACAGAAAGACCTTTCCAAAATGAATACTGGAACGAAACAAGAGAGGGAATTTATGTGGATATTACCACCGGTGAACCTTTATTTATATCAACCGATAAATTTGAATCAGGATGTGGATGGCCAAGCTTTTCAAAACCCATTACAAAAAGTATGATTGATGAAAAACTGGATCGTACCCATGGAATGACCAGAGTAGAAGTAAGAAGTAAAATTGGAGACGCTCACTTAGGACATGTCTTTACTGACGGACCTACAGATAAAGGAGGACTTCGCTACTGTATCAACAGTGCTTCTCTGAAGTTTATTCCAAAAGCTGAGATGGAGAAAAAAGGATACGGAAAATATCTTCCGTTGTTAGATAAAAAGTAATGTGAAAGGAAGGCTGCCATTGGGCAGCCTTTTATTTTTGAGTTAATAATGCAATTGAAATCTACCAATCTCTTTTCTTCAAAATCCAGTATGATCCAAATATGAAAACAGCAGACCAGATCAGACAGGCAATAAGGCTTTCTGTAGGGTAGTGGAATTCATACTTTACGCCCATCATTTTAGCCATATTTAATCTCATCATCGGATTAGGAATAAGGCTGGACATACTTTCCAATGGTAAAAGATGTGTTATAAAAAAATCATTCTGAAGAGCATCATTTCTTTGTGGACCCTGCATTCCTTTTACTTTTGAATATACTTCGAACGCTGTTAAAATTCCCTCACCAATCCAGAAAACAAAAAGAGCAAGAAATACAAAAATCGATTTTCTCAGTAAAATGGAAAGAAACATTAGAAAACAGAAGAATGTAAAGAGTTTAACCAGGTAATTTCCAATAAAGAAAACCTCTGCAAAAACCTTTGTGGATTCTGTTGTATTGGAGTATTGATATCCAAGAAATAAAGTAATTCCCAATACAACTATCGTGGAAACAATTGTGAAAATACTTATCGTCAGCAATTTTGAAATGATAAATTCCTGTCTGCTTAATCCATCAATCGTATTCTGCTTGAACATCCGGTTGCTGAATTCCTGCGAAATAGAGAAAACAATAATCAATCCCAGGAAAATTTTAAGTAAAGCAACAATCCATGTGGTGAAATTCCAGATTTCCGGGAAATTATAAATTCCTTGTTCTTTTAAGTTAATTGTTCCTCCGAAAAGGTCAAAATCTACCAATCCAATGAAAAGCAAGGCAATAAGAATGGCGAAATATAGTATCGTGAAAACCTTAAACGGTTTATAGTTCAGGTTTTTGTAGTATTCCAGTTTTAATAATTTTATCATGACTAATGGGTGTTTTTTACAAGTTCAAGGAATTGAGATTCAAGAGATAATTTTTTCTTGGTCAAATGAGAAAGATAGATCCCCCTTTCAGCCAGTTTCTGATTCATAGCCGACGCTGAAATTGAGGCATCATCACGAATCTGTGCTTTGATAAGATCACCTTCCTGATTGATGGATGAGAACCATTGAAGCTCATTTAAAGCATTTAAAAGCAACGTATTATTGTCTGCTTTTAACTCAAAATACCCATTGTTGGAAGTCATTTCATCCACTCTTCCACAGTAGATAGAATTTCCTTCTTTTAATACAATTACATGGCTGCATATTTTTTCAATTTCATCCAAAAGATGACTGGCAATGATAATGGTGATTCCCTGTTTGGCAATATCGCTGATGATTTCTCTGATCTGAATAATTCCTTCAGGGTCCAATCCATTGGTTGGTTCGTCTAATATCATCACTTCAGGATTGTTCAGCATAGCTGAAGCTATGGCCAAACGTTGTTTCATTCCTAAAGAAAAGGTTTTGAAAGGATCTTTTTTCCTTTCGTACAGCTTAACGATCTTCAGAACTTCATCAATTCTTGAATAAGGAGCATTTTTAATTTCTGCCACAATTTTCAGGTTCGTTTCCGCACTTAAATAAGGGTAGAAGTTGGGTTGTTCGATAATAGCTCCTATCTTTTTTAAAGTTTCAGAATCTGTACCTTTTTTACCAAACCAAAACCAGTCTCCGCTGGTAGGGTTGATGGTTGAAAGCAGCATCCCGAAAGTTGTGGATTTCCCGCTTCCATTCGGGCCCAAAAGCCCATATACATTTCCTTTTTCGACATCAAAAGAAATATTGTTGACTACAACTCTTTTAAACTTTTTTGTCAAATTTTTTACTGATAAAATCTTTTCCATGTAATTTGTTTTACATAGTAGTAGTCTATCTAAACTAGATATTGTTACAAAATTATCATAAATCAATATAAATTTAAATGTAAATACATTAAATTTGATTGAACTAATAGGGAATTATGAAGTTAATTGAACTCGCAGAAGAACTCAATGTTTCTGCAGAAGCCATAAAGCAGTTTATACAGGATTTCGACCTAGAATTGGTAGATTGCGTTAGTACAAACTTTGATGTAAAGGAAGATTTTGAAAAATTTGCTCGTGAAAACGTAGATTTTTTAAGATTATATGAAAAGGATCTGGACAAGAATAAAACCTTGGAACAGATTGCAGAAGTAATTAATCAGCCTAAAGACAAAGTGGAAAAAGCCATAAAGGATAATAATCCTAATATCTTCGACAATGGTTTTTTCAAATCTTCTATTTCAAGTTATGGTATCGATAACAAGATGGGAGGGAACTATAAGTTCGTATATGACTACTTTGGCCATAAGACCCGTTTACAGCAAAGAGATTTTATAGGATACAGAGACTTATTTTTCTATACTTCTGCAGTATTAGAACCATTTTTAAATCCCCAGCAGATCAAGGATTGGGGAATCAATAAACCCGCAGGAATTATTTTATATGGACCTCCGGGAAGTGGAAAGATTTTTTGGGCCAATAAAATTGCTGAGATCATAGGATATCAGTTTAAAGAAGTTAAAAAACACTATCTGGGAACTTCATTTATTGATGGAAATGAAATTAATTTTAGTGACTTTCTGCAAACCATGATGAAAGAGAATAAAATGTTGCTTTTCCTTGAGGATTTTGATGAAATTATGATGCAGAGAAAAGCAGAAAAAGATATTGCTTCTTGTAATCTTGAGGTTCAGGAATTGATTCTACATTATATTGGTAAGTTTGAAAAAGAAGGAGTATTAATGGTAGGTTCTGCCAATTCTGTTTCAGAAATTGATGAAGAAATTCTGGCGCCGGGAAGATTTGATGTGATGATTCCCATATTCCCGCCCAATGCTTCAGAACGTTCCGAGATTATATTATATGCAATGACGAGAGGACTTGAAGAAGATTCTTTACTTTACATGATTCTTAAAAATAATAAAGCAGATAAACTTCCTTTCTGGCATGATGTTTCTTCAAGAATGAAAGCTTTTAGCAACACCATGCTGATTGACTTTACCCAAAGTTTAAAAAAACGTATTAAAAACCTCTACCAAAGAACGCGAAATGAAAAGCTTAAAATTGACAAGAATCTTTTGAATGGAGCTTTAAGAGATGCCACAGCAAAACTTACTGAAGAATATCTGGATCAGGTAGCAAGATTTCTGGCTGATGCAATCATTAATAATTTGGAAGAATTTCATTTTAGAATTCAGGCTTTGAAGAGTGAATTGGAGACTTATAAGATCGTTGAGGAACCAAGGCGTGCCATTGGATTCCATCATAATGGAGAAAAAGACGAGTAGCTTTTAGAGTTTTAGGATAAGAGTGTTCTATTTTTAGACTCTGATCTACTGTGCACTATCCAATATTTTATACATTGTACAAAAATATTACTCATGATCAGTATCTGGGAATTGGAAACCTTTTACCGTAAAAGAGATGTCATTATCATTGGGGCCGGGTTTTCCGGGCTTTGGACTGCCATATCCATCAAAGAGAAATATCCTGAAAAGTCTGTATTGATTATAGAACGGAATTCAATTCCATTGGGAGCTTCAACGAGGAATGCCGGATTTGCCTGCTTTGGAAGCCTTACAGAAGTGATTGCAGATTCCCAAAATATGGGTTGGGAAAAAACACTGGATCTTGTTCAGATGAGGTTTGATGGACTTCAAAAGATCAGACAATATTTTAAAAGTGATGAAATAGATTTTGAATTTAGCGGCGGTTATGAGATATTAAATAATGACGAACCCTTATCACACCTGGATGAGGTGAATATTCAACTGAAATTTGTAACAGGACTCGAGCAGACCTATTCCTTGAAACAGAATAAAATAAAGGAATTTGGACTAGGAAAATCTCGGTTTTTACTTGAAAATCCTTGCGAGGGAAGCCTGCACTCAGGGAAGTTATTACAAAAGCTTACAGAGAAGTGTCATGAACTGAAGATTGAATTTTTATTGGGAACAGAAGTGAAAAATATTGAGGAAACCTCAGACGAGGTTGAAATTTATCTATCAGAAGATCTCTCTGTGAAAGCTGACGCGCTGATATATTGTACCAATGCTTTCAGTTCAAAATTTCTTGAAAACGAAAATATAATTCCTGCTCGCGGACAGATCCTATTAACAGAACCTATAGAAAATTTAAAACTAAAGGGAACTTTTCATTATGATGAGGGATTCTATTACTTTAGAAATTTAGGAAATCGAATACTACTTGGTGGCGGGCGAAATCAGGATTTTAAAACTGAAGAAACTACTGCCTTTGAAACTACAGAATTTCTCCAACGACATTTGGAAACCTTTTTGAGGGAAGTTGTTCTACCCAATCATGAATTCAAGATTGCCCTCCGATGGTCCGGAATTATGGCTATGGGTGCAGAAAAGACCCCTATCGTAAAACGGGTTTCTGAAAAACAGTTTTGTGCAGTGAGACTTTCAGGGATGGGAGTTGCTTTAGCTCCGAAGATTGGTGAGTTGGTCGCAGAAATGATATAAATACAACGTTGTGTACGCATGAAATATTTACCTTTTGAACGCATTACATATAGAACGAATTTATCTGAGCAGGAAGTGCTTACAAAACTTTCCAGCTTTGTTGAACCAAGAAAATTCGGTTTGGGAAGAAATCAAATAAAGGAATACGAGGGTTACATAGATAATTACAGTTTTGAAATCAGTAGAGTTATCAAATATAGAAATTCTTTTCTCCCTGAAATAAGTGGTAGACTCCAAAAAAACAATTTAAATTTAGGAACACAAATAGAAGTGACCATGAAGTTGAATTTGTTTGTACTCTTTTTTTTGTTAGTTTGGTGTTCATTTGCCCTATTTTTTTTCCTAGGAATATCTATGAAAAGTATAAGAGATAAAGAAATATCTGTAGAATTTTTTATTCCTCTATTGATGCTATTATTTATTTATGCTTTAACAATATTGAGTTTCAAAATGGAAAGTAAAAGGACAAAAGAGTATCTGAAAAAAAGCTTTCAAGCGGAAATAATAAAGGAATAGTCACTCATTAATTATTTTCCAACCAATCAAAAATATCCTTTACCAACTTTTCTTTATGAAAACTCCAAAATCCCCATTCCAAAACGTGGAACTTTTATCCCAAAATGCTCCACTCTAAAAGAATTCCTTATTTTTGTAAAAAAGAAAACCTCGTGATTAACAACGACCAGATAAAACAAGTTCAATCCAGGATTGAAGACCTGCACAGATACCTTCAGATTGAAAAAAAGAAGATAGAAATAGCCAACGATGATGAAAAAACAGCCGCTCCTGAGTTTTGGGATAATCCTAAGACTGCAGAAGCTTTTCTGAAACAGCTTCGATCCAAGAAAAAATGGGTGGAAGGGTATGATGAAATTCAGACACAGTTTGAAGACCTACAGGTTTTAGTTGACTTTGCCAAGGAAGATCCTGATTCTGAAAAAGAATTGGATGAGACTTTCCCACAGCTGGTTGAAAAAATAGAGGACCTTGAATTCAAGAATATGCTTTCCAATGAGGGTGACGAGCTTTCTGCTGTTCTTCAGATTACGGCAGGAGCAGGAGGTACAGAAAGTTGTGATTGGGCATCTATGCTGATGAGAATGTACACCATGTGGGCAGAAAAGCAGGGCTATAAGATCCGTGAACTGAATTTTCAGGAAGGTGAGGTAGCCGGAGTGAAAACCGTTACTCTTGAAATTGAAGGTGAATATGCCTTTGGATACCTGAAAGGAGAGAACGGGGTACACCGTTTGGTAAGAATTTCACCCTTTGACAGTAATGCTAAACGTCATACCAGCTTCGTTTCCGTGTATGTTTATCCGTTGGTGGATGATACCATTGAAATTAATATCAATCCTGCCGATATATCATTTGAAACAATGAGATCTTCCGGAGCAGGAGGACAGAACGTCAACAAGGTTGAAACCGCAGTACGTCTTCGTCACGCACCTACCGGAATTATCATTGAAAACTCAGAATCCCGTTCACAGCTTCAGAATAAAGAAAAGGCAATGCAGCTCCTTCGTTCCAGACTATATGAAATGGAACTGGAAGAACGTATGAGAGCCAGAAATGAAATTGAAGCCAATAAAATGAAGATCGAGTGGGGAAGCCAGATCAGAAATTATGTGATGCACCCTTACAAATTGGTAAAAGATGTACGTTCAGGTCATGAAACATCAGATGTGGATGCGGTGATGAACGGAAATATCACCTCTTTCCTTAAAGCTTTTCTAATGGCTGATGGTACGGCGGTTTCCGATGATGATATGGAGCTATAAAATATCATATGATTTTTAGTTAAAATCTTATAATTAATTTTTGTTTCAGACATTTTAGACTTATTTTTGTTGTTCATCGATATATATGGAAGATTTCAATAGCTGGAAGGATTTATTAAACCCGGAGTTTTATATTAAAATGGGAGGGTTTTGGCTTATTTTGTTCATTGTTTTTGCTGAAACAGGTCTTTTTGTAGGATTTTTTCTACCTGGGGACTCATTACTGTTCGTTTCAGGAATTTATGCCGTTGAAATCATCAAGGAGACTTTCGGCTCCACGGGGAGTGATTTCTTAGATACAACACTTTTAGCTTCCGGTGTAGCTATAGCTGCTATTATTGGAAATGAAGTAGGTTACTATTTTGGACGTAAAGCAGGTCCGGCTCTGTATAAGAGACCAGATTCAATGCTTTTTAAGAAAAAATATTTATATCAGGCTCATGATTTCTTTGAAAAACATGGAGCATTAGCTATTATTATGGCTAGATTTTTACCTGTGGTAAGAACCTTTACCCCGATTGTTGCAGGAATTGTAAAAATGGATAAGAAAGAATTCCTAAGGGATAATGTTATCGGAGCTATCTTGTGGTCATTTATTTTGATCTTTGCAGGGCATTACCTGGATAAATTATTCATGGAGCAATTTGGAATCAACTTAAAGGAGAAATTAGAGTATATCATCATTGTGATTGTATTGGTAACAACACTTCCGGTGATTATCAAATTTGTTTTTGGTAAAAAAGAAGACTTTTCAAAATATGAAAACAATGATTCCGACCCTGAATAGGAATCATAAAAATATAAAAAAATAACCTGCTTTTTAGTAGGTTATTTTTTTATCCATTCCAGAATATTCGGATAGATAATACTATCTCTTTTTGTTTTACTGAAAAACCTCGGAACATGGCCTGTTTTCTCCATAAAGATAAACTTATGGGGAACATTCATATGGGTGAGCGCAGAGTCCATTGCCTGCCCTTGATGATGGTTAACCAGAAAATCATTGTTCCCCTGAAATAATAGGGTAGGAACATGGGTGATGTTGGCAATAGGGCTGGCTTCCTTAAAGGCTTCAGAAATATTGTTACGATCAAACTTAGTACCCACTACTTTTTGAAAAGTAGGAGAAGTATATTTAGAATAAAATGAATTCAGATATTCCTGGCTGTAGAAATCTGTCGGTCCACTTAGAGAAATGATCTTTTTGATGTGATCAGGATGCTGATATCCATATAATAAAGCAAGATGCCCACCGGCACTTTCACCCAAAAGAATATAATTATTGGGTAGAAGTTCTGCTTTTTCAGCCAGAGAATTAAACTTTTCGATGGCCAGGCCAATATCCTCCAGTTGCTGCTTATAGGTAATATTTTTCTTCTTAGATACCAATCGGTAGTTCATATTGATACTGGGAATCTTATTTTCAAAAAGCATTTTCTGAATTTGGATCATATGTTCTTTTTTACCGAGCGTCCAGGCCCCACCATGTACAATCAAAACAACAGGAGCGTCTTGGACATAATCTTTTGGAAGGAAGACATCCATTTTTTGTTTTTTATGCTCTCCGTATTTTAAGTTATAGATTTTTTGCTGGCTATCCGTACCTACCCAAACCCTGAACTTTGTATTACAAGACTGCAACAGGAAGCTGATGCTTCCCATAGCGAAAAAATGATATCTGAGAATGAGCTTTTTCATAAATTAGAATCAAGAAATAGTAACTTTAAAAAGATTCTTTATATAGTGCGTCTGCATAATTAGACAAAGATTGATTGTATCTGGGTAAATGTAGGGAAATTGCTTTTAAGGTTAATGATAGTGCTTCTTTATATTCTCCTGCTGAGGAAAGGGAAAGTGCTAAAAAAGAATCTACCGCATCATTCAGTTCATCTGAGTAATTTGCTTTTTCTTCTCTTAAAATATGGATGCTTTCTTCTATTTTTCCATTATTCCTTAATGTACTTGCCAGTTGGATTCTTGCTCTCCTTCTTCGTAAGCCGGATAATCCCTGGGCCAATGCAGATCTGTATAAAGGTTCAGCCTCCTTTTCATGTCCGGTTGAGTCAAAAGTACACGCCATTTCAAAATCAGCAATAGCTTGTGAATCTGTAATTAATATGATATGGTCTTTGATTTGTTGAATAAATTCTTCATTGCTTATTGTTCCAAGCTTCTGCCAAATCCTCTGTAATTGGATTTCCCAGTTTTCATCCATGATATAATTTTAAACAAAGATATAAAATATTGAAAACGAAATATTGCTTTATAATTCTTGAAATAATTGTCGTGTTATGAATCATAAAATGGAATTAAATATTTATTTTTGCTGAACTTAACAAAGATTAAAAAAAAATTAAAATATGGCATCAGGCTTTTTTGCGATTTTAGATGATATTGCAGCATTGATGGATGATGTGGCAGTTACCAGTAAAATAGCTACACAGAAAACAGCAGGAATTTTAGGAGATGACCTGGCTGTAAATGCAGAAAAAGCCACCGGCTTTCTTTCTTCAAGGGAACTTCCTGTTTTGTGGGCAATCACAAAAGGCTCATTTATCAATAAGCTTATTATTCTTCCCATTGCTTTTCTGCTCAATTGGTTGTACAAACCAGCCATTGAGATGATTCTTATTTTGGGAGGATTATATCTAGCCTTTGAAGGGGTAGAGAAAATCATTGAATTCCTGTTTCATCGTTCCAAAAAAGGACATGAAGTAGTGCAGGAAGGTAATGAAAGTGAAGATTCGGAGGTTTCTGAAAAAACAAAAATAAACTCGGCAATCAGAACAGATTTTATTCTTTCTATTGAAATTGTAATTATTGCATTGGGAACGGTAATTCAGGAAAATCACCCACTTCTTACACAGATTCTTACCGTAACATTTGTTTCATTTATTGCTACAGTAGGGGTTTATGGAATCGTTGCCCTTATTGTGAGAATGGATGATGCAGGTTTTAAATTAATCAAAAAAAGCCACGACAAGGGATTTTTTTCCAAGTTGGGTCATTTGTTGGTAAAAGCATTGCCGATCATTATTAAGATTTTAGGAGTAGTAGGAACCATCGCTCTTATCTTGGTTTCAGGTGGTATTTTTGCCCATAATATTCATTATTTACACGAGTTATTACCAACATGGCCAGGTATGCTTAAAGAGTTTACATTCGGTATTGTAGGAGGTCTTGGTGCAGTTGCTTTGTTTACAATTGGTAAAGCAATATATTCTTTGGCTACAAAAAAATAAGATATATTTTAAATAATAAGAGAATCCTGTACTTGAAATAATAGTACAGGATTTTTTATTTAAAGTCACTGATTACAGTATCAATTTTCTTTTATTATTTTTCTACCCTAATGCTTTTAATGGAATTGTAGTACAGATTGATACAATAAAAAAGAGACCCTAAGGCCTCTTTATATTAATTGAATAAATCTTTTACTTTATCAAAAAAAGTTTTTTCCTTTCCGGATGGTTCTGCAACCATTTCTCCGCTGGACATCTGCTTTTCAAAGAAGTCTTTTTGCTCCTTGTTAAGCTTCTGTGGAGTCCAGACATTGATGTGAATAAACATGTCTCCTTTTCCATAACTGTCGATGCTTGGAAGTCCTTTTCCTGCAAGTCTTAAGATTTTTCCAGATTGTGTTCCCGGATCAACAGTAATTTTCACTTTTCCGCCAACGGTAGGAATCTCTTTTTTAGTTCCTAAAGCAGCTTCAGCAAATGAAATATAGAGTTCCTGGTGAAGATTATCTCCCTCTCTCTTGATCGTTTGATCTACTTCCTCTTCAATGATCACCAATAAGTCACCCGGAGTTCCGCCAAATGGAGCATCATTTCCTTTTCCTCTTACATTAAGCTGGATTCCGTCTCTTGCTCCGGCAGGAATATTAATTGTAATTTCCTCTTCATCTTTCACAAGACCTTGTGCATTAGCTCCTGTAGGAATTTTATCTGCAACTTTCCCAATTCCCTGGCAAGTACCACAAGTGGTTTGGGTTTGCATTTGACCGAACATGGTATTCATTACTTTAAGCTGAACACCAGACCCGTTACAGGTAGGACAGGTTTTTGAAGTAGCACCTTCTGCCATCTTCATTTTTTTAACCTTAATGGTTTTGTGGGTTCCGTTTACCATTTCCTCAAGGTTCAGCTTGATTCGGATTCTTAAATTAGAACCTCTTACCTGCTGGCGACCACCGCCACCGCCGCCGAATCCTCCGAAACCACCACCGAAAATATCTCCAAACTGACTGAAAATATCCTCCATGTTCATTCCGCCTCCGAAGCCTCCGCCTCCGAAACCTCCATTTCCTCCCATTCCGGCATGTCCGAACTGGTCATATCTGGCACGTTTCTGATCGTCGCTTAGTACTTCGTAAGCTTCAGCAGCTTCTTTGAATTTTTCTTCAGCCTCCTTATCTCCTGGATTTTTATCCGGGTGAAATTTGATGGCCATTTTTCGGTATGCTTTTTTTATTTCGTCGGCCGATGCAGATTTGCTGATCTCAAGAACCTCGTAATAATCTCTTTTTGACATGACTTTCTATTCTATAATTGATGATTGATAAATGATAAAAGATATTTAAAATTTAGTAATAAAAGTATAGCGGTCTATCCATTATCACTCATCATTTATCATTAATAATATTAGTTTCCTGTTACTACTTTTGCAAAACGGATTACTTTATCACTTAAAGTATATCCTGTTTCAATAACATCTACGATTTTTCCTTTCAGATCTTCCGATGGAGCAGGAATTTGAGTGATAGCTTCATGGAAATCTACATTGAAACTGTCTCCAGCTCTCACTTCCATTGGTTTTAAACCTTTTTCGGTAAGTTTATTTTTGAATTTTTGATAGATCAATTCTACACCCTGCAGATCAGCTGGATTTCCGTTTTTAGCAATTTCCTTTAATGCTCTTTCGAAGTCATCCAAAACGCCTAACATAGAAACCATCATTTCCTGATTAGCATATTGGAAGAACTCCATTTTTTCCTTAGATGTTCTTTTTTTATAGTTTTCGAATTCAGCATACAATCTGATGTAACGGTCTTTCTCTTCTGCCAAAAGTTCCTCTGCAGAAGGAGTCGCTGTCACATTGTCCTGAGACGCTGTGTCATTCTGAACATTGTTATCTTCCTGATTATTGATGCTTTCTTCGTTAATATCCTGATTTTCCATAATTCAATATTTATTTACTCAATTGTTTGACAAAGACTCTGCCAAAGGAGAAAACAAGACATTAAGGCAGAAAAGTACCACTCATACAACCCGTAAATGATGATGAATTGTCAATGAGATACTAGATTTAGACAGTTATGCTTTTGGCTGTTATTCCCCTGCGAATGTCTGATACAATAAATAGAGATTTAAAACAATAATAATAATGGAAATGATCCATACACAAACCTTAAGAAACGGCTTGTTGACAAATTCTCCCATTTTAGCCTTATCATTGGTAAACATAACCAGCGGAACAACAGCAAAGCTGAGCTGCATAGATAGAATAACCTGGCTTAAAACCAACAATTCAGTTGTTCCCTGTTCCCCATAAAGAATAGCTACAATCAAGGCAGGAATAACTGCAATAAGCCTTGTGATCAATCTTCGTAACCAAGGTTTTAATCTGATATTCAAAAAGCCTTCCATAACGATTTGCCCTGCAAGGGTTCCGGTAAGCGTCGAGTTTTGTCCAGATGCCAATAAGGCAATAGCAAACGCAATACTTGCCATGGAAGCTCCCAAAATAGGAGTCAACATTTTATAAGCGTCATGAATATCCGCAACATGCTCATTTCCTGTAGTGTGGAAAGTAGCTGCAGCAAGGATTAAAATGGCTGCATTGATAAAAAAAGCCAGCATCAAAGAAACTGTACTATCTAATGTTGCGAACTTTATTGCTTCTTTTTTTCCTTCCCTGTCACGGTTATAATCCCTTGTCTGTACAATACTGCTGTGCAGATATAAATTGTGAGGCATCACGGTGGCACCTAAAATCCCAATGGCAATATAAAGCATTGCTGGATTCTGAATAATTTCTTTTTGTGGAACCAATCCACCCAAAATTTCATTAAAGGCTGGCTGAGAGATAACAATTTCATAGATAAAACAGGCGAGAATAATAAAAATAAGTCCTCCTACAATACTTTCTATCCATCGGAATCCTTTTGCCTGAAGTAAAAGAATAATTAAAACATCTACAGTAGTAATCACAATTCCCCAGGTCAGCGGAATATGGAATAGTAAATTCAAGGCAATGGCTGAACCAATGACCTCTGCGAGATCACAGGCGGCAATGGCTATTTCACAAAATACCCAAAGAATAAAATTGGTGGTAGGACTGAAGTGATCTCTACAAGCCTGTGCTAGATCTCTTTCTGTGACAACTCCTAATTTAACGGATAGGTGTTGTAACACCATCGCGAAAATGTTGGAAATAAGAATCACCGAAAGCAATGTGTAGCCAAACTGCGCTCCTCCTGCAATATCCGTTGCCCAGTTTCCGGGGTCCATATATCCTACTGCAATCATAAGTCCGGGTCCTGCAAAAGCAAGATATTTCCTCCAAAAACCAGCCTTTTTAGGAACTTTGATGGAAGAATAAACTTCTGATAAAGAGTGAGATGTTTTATCTTTACGCCAAGCGCTTTTTAAATTGAAACTCATAAATGTTAGAAATGACTAACAAATTTAATTAAATAAATGTAAACACAAAAATTAGGGGATGAAAAAATCCCGGAAATAACTTTCCGGGACTTAATTTTTATTGATTCTAAAGATTATTTTGCAAATCTTACAGACATTTTTCTATCAGCAGCTCTTTCTGCATCAGAAGCTTTTGCATCTACTGTAGCAAACTTGCTTCCGTAACCTTCAGCTCCAAGAACCTGGTCTCCAACTCCTGCTTTTCCTAAAGCGGCTTTGATATAATCAGCTCTTGCCTGAGATAATTTTACATTAGAAGCTTCATTTCCTGTTTTATCAGTATAGCCTCCGATTTTGATTTTTGAATCAGGGAAAGCTTTAAGGATAGCTACTAAGTTATCCAATTGTCCTTGTGATCCTGTCTCTAATTCTGTAGAACTTCCTATTTTGAAGTTAACATGGTCAAAGTCATACCACTTGTCTTTCAATGCTGAATCATCAGCAGCACTCTTGTATCCGCCAGATTTCAGGAATCCAATCATTTGGTCTTCCATTCCTCCTTTGTAACCTTTCAACATTACACCGTTTAGGTCAATGTTTTCATCAGTTTTAGCTGCTGGTGTTGCAGGGGTAGCCGGTGTAGTTGCAGAAGCTGTATCTGCAGGTGTTCCTGTAGAATCTGTGGAAGAAGCCATCGTAGTGGTGGTCTGTTTTTTCTCACACTGCTTCCATAGGAAATACCCAGCTGCAATTAATAATAAAAGCGGAAGCAACCATTTCCAGATTGAGCCTCCGCCTTGATTATTATTGTTATTATTAAATTGCTCTCTTATTTCTCTAGCGCCCTCGTTAACATTTTCTCTAGCTGTAGCAACACCCTCAGCAAGGTTGTCTTTAGCAGTAGATGTTACTGAAGAAACTGTTTCTTTAGCCTGGCCAAACCAATTTTCAGCTCCTAATCCAAAGGAAGCCAAAGAAAGGCCTGCTGGCAATAAAGAAGAAATAATGCCTTTCTGATCATTCAGTAAGCTGGAAATACCCGAAGCACCCAAGTTATTGTCTGCTGCGTATTTTCCAACAGTGCCTACTGTAGCCCCGGTAACCAAGTTTAGCAAAGAACCTGCAGAATTGTTGCTGATTCCTGAAAAACTGGCAATGGAATTTACTAACCCGCCAATCTTATCTCCGAAAAGTGAAGATAATAAAGTAGTAATAATAGGGTTACTAGACGATCCGCCTAATAGATTTCCTAAAATTCCACTAGAAGAGGCTTTTGTAATAGCATCCACAACACCCGGGTTGTCTGCGTTATTGGCTAATCCACCTACTACGGCAGGTAATAAGCCACCAATTGCTTTAGAAATACCAGATTCGCTTTCTCCAAACTGTGAAGCAGCTTGTGAAACCAAAGCGGGACCTAATTGCCCTTTAATTAAATCAATGACATTTAAAGACATAATAAATTTTTTTAGATTAATGTTGTGATAAATTTAAACAAAAATCTGTCCAGATGTCATTTTTTTTTGAGTATTTCTTTAAAAATTAACGTTTTTTTTAAAAATTGTTAAAATTATTAATACGCTTTTGCGAATAATACACGTCTCTTAGATGGTTTTCCAGAAATTAGAGAGATCCCTTCTTCTACATCATCATCTAAAGGAATACATCTAATGGTAGCCTTGGTTTCATCTTTAATTTGTTCTTCTTCTTCAGCAGTACCATCCCAATGAGCGTAAATGAAACCTCCTTTTTCTTCTAAAACCTTTTTGAAATCTTCATAAGTATCAACTTTTGTTAGGTTATCCTGTCTGAAGTCCAGGGCTTTGTTGTAAAGATCTTCCTGAATAGTCTTTAATAGCTCTTCAATATAAGTATCCAGTCCGTCTATAGAACGAACTTCCTTGGTAAGATTGTCTCTTCTTGCAATTTCAACAGATTTGTTTTCCAGATCTCTTGGACCCATTGCGATTCTTACTGGTACACCTTTCAATTCGTACTCAGCGAATTTCCATCCTGGTTTGTTTTGGGTATCGTTATCGAATTTCACAGAAATACCTTTAGCCTTTAACTTAGCTTGGATATCTAAAGCAACTTCGCTAATCTGTGCCAATTGTTCTTCTCCCTTAAAGATTGGAACAATTACTACCTGAATAGGGGCCAAAGTTGGAGGTAATACCAATCCAAAGTCATCAGAGTGCGTCATGATTAGAGCGCCCATAAGACGGGTTGAAGTTCCCCATGATGTTGCCCATGCATGTTCTATCTTTCCCTCTTTGTTGGTGAATTTTACGTCAAATGCTTTAGCAAAATTCTGTCCTAAAAAGTGAGAAGTTCCAGCTTGAAGTGCTTTTCCATCCTGCATCAATGCTTCGATACAGTACGTTTCGTCTGCTCCTGCAAATCTTTCGGATGGCGTTTTCAATCCCTGGATAACAGGCATTGCCATAAAGTTTTCTGCAAAATCAGCATATACTTTGTTCATTTTTTCAGCTTCTTCTACTGCTTCGTCTTTTGTGGCGTGAGCGGTATGCCCTTCCTGCCATAAGAATTCTGCAGTTCTAAGGAATAAACGGGTTCTCATTTCCCAACGTACAACGTTTGCCCATTGGTTAATAAGTATTGGTAAATCTCTGTAAGACTGGATCCAGTTTTTGTAGGTATTCCAGATAATTGCTTCTGAAGTAGGACGAACGATCAATTCTTCTTCCAGTTTTGCATCTGGATCTACAATAAGTTTTGAAGGGTTGTTAGGATCTGTTTTTAATCTGTAGTGAGTTACTACAGCACATTCTTTTGCAAAACCTTCTGCATTCTTTTCTTCAGCCTCAAATAAGCTCTTGGGCACAAAAAGCGGGAAGTATGCGTTCACGTGACCTGTCTCCTTGAATTTTCTATCCATTTCATCACGCATTTTTTCCCAGATTGCATAGCCATACGGTTTGATTACCATACATCCACGCACTCCTGAGTTTTCAGCTAAATCAGCTTTTACAACCAGCTCATTATACCATTTGCTGTAATCTTCGCTTCTTGAGGTTAATTTTGCCATTATCTTTTAAAATTTTTTTAACTTTTGCACATTATTGTTATCTAAAAATAAAAATCTATTTTTGATAGATTTTTTAATCAGTATTGGTACATTTTTGGTACTGATTGCAAATATAATTTAAATTAAAAATTTTTACGTTATCATGAAAAGAAATATACATAAAAATTTGCTTGGTCTGCTAAAATCCAAAGGGATCTTGGCAATATCAGGTGGATTATTGCTTATGTCTTGTGGTGCTCAGATGGGAGGGTATAGCGAGACGGATGGGGTATATTATGACCCTAATAAGGATACGCTGCCAGAAGGAGTTATCATTAATGGTAGCGAAAATAGAGTAGGCGAATATTATGACTACTATCAGGATTCTAACGTGATTCAAAATGCACAGACGAATTCAAGAGAACAACAGAATAAATATAACGAATGGAGTGGTACCAATGCCAATTGGACCTCCAATGCTACAGACTCTGATTGGGGAATGTATGCAGGTTCCCAAACTAATTACTATGATAATTCATGGGGTTGGGGATCTCCTTGGGGCTGGTATGGAGGCTATAGTCCATATTGGGGCTTTAATCGCGGCTGGGGCTGGGGTGGAAGCATGTCCTGGGGTTGGGGCGGATCATTCGGTTGGGGCTGGGGAGGCTCTATCGGATGGGGAAGTCCATACTGGGGCTACGGATATTCTCCTTACTGGGGTGGATACTATGATCCATTCTGGGGCGGATATTATGGTAACTCATGGGGTTACGGAGGAGGTTATTGGGGTGGTAATTACTACAACAGACCTTACAAAAGAAGTGGTGCCAGCGGATATGGATTCCAGAATTCTGGTATAAACAATGCTGTGTACAGAACCAATACGGCTTCTGGTTTTAGAAATAGCAATAATGGCTTCAGAAATAGCAACAGTGGGTTTAGAAATACAAACGACGGCTTTAGAAATGGAAACTCTGGTGGTTTCAGACAACAGGGGAATTCAGGAGGCTTTAGAAATGGAAATTCCGGTGGATTCAGAAATTCAAACTCTGGAGGATTCCGTAATTCAACACCTCAGGCAAGACCTAACTATAACTATCAACCACAATCTCAGCCAAGATATAACAATAGTGGAGGCTTCAGATCTGGTGATTCCGGAGGCTTTAGATCTAGTGGAGGTTTCAACTCTGGTGGCGGAGGCGGCTTTAGAGGTGGCTCTTCAGGCGGCGGAGGCGGCATGAGATCCGGAGGTAGTGGTGGCTTCAGATAATTTTCAACTTCATAAACTATTAAATAAATAATGTTAAAAAAATCTTTAGTATTAATGAGTATTTCTGCTGCATTTTTTGCGCAGGCTCAAGATATATCAGTGATTAGAAACTCTGTTGAGATTTATTCAAATTCCCCTAATATTGGTTCATCCAAGTTTAATGCAATGGCAGGATCCAATGGAGCGTTAGGAGGAGATGCAAGTTCACTTTTGACTAACCCCGCTGGTTTAGGGGTAGCCATTTCCGGAGATGTTTCGGGAACATTATCGATAAACAGTAATAAAAATACAAGTTCATTAGCAGGATCTTCTGTAAAATATACCGTTAATAAGACAGATCTTGGAAATGCTGGTGGGATCGTAGCAATTCCGCTTATGTCAAAAACGGGATGGAAGTTTATTAATATTGGTGTTAATTACTCCAATCAGTCTATTGAAAACTATGTAGAATCTCCAGGAAACGGAAATATAATTATTCCTAAAAAGCTTGTAGATCAAAATGGCAATGATGTTAATGGGAATTTATCATATCTGGGACATAATTATGACCGATATGGTAACCAGTCTAAAATGAACATTGGGGTGGGTGCAAACTATGAAAATCGTTTGTATCTGGGAGCAGGATTAAATTTCCACTATGCGAGCATTGATCAAAGTGAAACGGCCAGATTCGGATTGGATTTAGATAATTCTGTAGATAGCTTTACTAAACAATATACGCCTAATTCTGAACGCTCCAACGGTTTTTCTGCGAGTGTCGGGGTTATAGGTAAGCTAAGTAATGAGTTCCGACTTGGGGCTTCCATAGAAACTCCAACATGGTGGACTATTGACAGAGCATTTAGTGAGTATTATACAGGGGAAGACGGATCCATCTATTACAAAAACTTTGGAGAAGACAGAACATTTACGTCTCCAATGAAGGCTACAGTGAGTGCCGCTTTTGTTCCTAGTAAGAACTTCTCTTTAAACGTAGATTATACATTAGGTTTAACTAAACCAAAATATAAAGTACAAGGTGATGCAGAAAGTGAACTGAATTCTTTCTTCAGTGACAAGTATAAGAATCTTTCTGAGGTAAGAGTAGGGGCAGAATATAGAATTAAAAGCTTCAGACTAAGAGGTGGATATTCCTATGCTTCAAGTCCTTTTGATGCATTCACAATTAGTGCTTATTCTAATGCGGGAGCTGCAACAAATACCAATTATAGCGATCTGATTCTGGGTTCAAGAAATACGATTGGTGCTGGTATCGGGTATGACTTTGGACAGTTTTATCTAGATGCTGCTTATCAAAATATCAGTTCTAATTATAAGAATCCTTTTCTACAGAGCAATGCTGATTATGGAACAGGATATTACTCTGGTAACTTTGATGTTTCACCAACTTCTTCTGCAGTATCGGAAGTTAAGAATAACAGAAGTAACTTCTTCCTTACATTTGGTTGGAAATTTTAATTTTCATACCACTTGAAGAATAGTAAAAATTAAAAGCTCCGAATTGAAAAATTCGGAGCTTTTTTATGAGTAAAAATAAGTTTAATGATGATGAACAGGGCTAGGGTGATGATGGAAAATATGCATAAGCAATGCCAGGGAAACTCCTAAAACCACAAGCCCTATTTTAAGCCAGTCAATATTATGATTTTTGTTGCTCTCAAAAATGATCACTGATGAAATGTGAAGGAAAATACCCCCTACAATCGCCAGAAAATAAGGCTGAAGATCCGGATTGAAATAATTCCCCAATAACATTCCCATAGGTGAAGCCAATGCAAAAAGGGCAACAATTAAGAGGGATGGGTAAGATGATGAACTTTTTGACTCACCTTTTCTATTAAATAAAAATGCCCCCAAAATAAAGGAAATAGGAAGATTATGGAATACAATTCCCAGAAGGTAAGGAGATAACTCATGTTCTTCATTGGCTAGAGGAATACCCTCAATAAATGCATGAATGAAAAGCCCTACCATTAATGCCATAGGAAGGATATTATGTTCACCATGATGATGAAAATGACCATGCTCAAAACCTTTGGTCAGAGCTTCCAGAATCATTTGCAAAAGAACTCCTGCAATGACAAATATCCCAAGATTACTGCTTTCTGTGGAAGTGTATACCTGAGGAAAAACCTCATTCAAACAAATGGTAATCAGGAATCCGGCACTTAATATCAGTAGATTTTTGGCCAGTTTCTCTTTTTTTCCAAAATGTTTTCCAAGAAATACTCCTGTAATTACACTTAAAATCAGTAAAAGTACTGTTATCATTATTTTTTCTTAAATAAATTGATGCAACGTGGGGAACTTTCTTTATTAAATTCATTGAGCTGATAATCTCCCCAGATTTTTATTCTTTCAAAGCCACATTCTGAAGCATAGGCATGTATGGCTTCCAATGTATGAAGCTTTACTTTTTCAAAAAAATGAAAAGGCTTGCCATCTGTTTCAAAACGAATGTCCTTGATAATATGCCTGCCCTCAATTTTCTTAAGAATCTTAAAATCTATATCACCGCGGGTAACTAAGGTTTCAGGAACCATGGTATTTCTTACATATTCCTCATTCAGATAATCCAAAACAAAATATCCTCCCGGTTTCAAAGCGTTGTAAACCGACTGAAAAACTTTTTTATCGTCATTTTCATTATCAAAATATCCGAAACTTGTAAACAAATTGAAAACAGCATCCATAGGATCCGCATCAATGGGATTTCGCATATCATGAACCTCAAAAATTAAAGTTTGATTTTCATATTGTTTATCAGACTCAATGCTTTGTCTTGAAAGATCCAATCCTAAAACGTCATAGCCCAATTTATTAAGGAAAACAGAGTGTCTTCCTTTACCACAGGCAAGATCTATAATCTTGGATTGAGGCGGAAGCTGTAGGTCCGCAGTAAGTTTTGTAATGAAGTTTTCGGCTTCAGTATAGTCTCTGTTGCTATAAAGCAAATGATAATAAGGGGTATCAAACCAAGATTCAAACCATTCCATAATGCAAAAATAACTAAATTTGTGCGGTTAAAAGCAAAGTATTTTACAACATTAAGAGATTGAAAAATTCAATTGGTCAATAAGTTGGATAGCTAATCTTTTAATTATTAATCCTTTAAATCTTTTAATTAATTACTTATGGATATAGAAAATCTACAAATACAGATAAAAACATTCTTCGGACTAGAGCAGATTCTGGCGGAAGAAATCAAAAAATTGGGTGGTAGAAATGTTGAAATCAAAAATAGAGCGGTAAACTGCGAAGGAGATTTGGGCTTTCTTTATAAGATCAATTATTCGGCAAGAACAGCATTAAAAATTTTAGTGCCGATTCATCAGTTTAAGGCTTTTAATCAACATCAGTTCTATGACAGATTGTTCAAGTTTGAATGGGATGAATTTATGGATGTAGATCAGTCTTTCTCTATTGACGCTACGGTAAATTCTGAAACATTTAAGCATTCTCAGTTTGTAACTTTGAAAATGAAAGACGCCATCGTAGATTATTTTCAGGAAAAACACAGAAGACGTCCCAATGTAGAAACCAAAAACCCGGATATTAAATTCCACCTTCACATTGACAGGGAGCTGGTCATGATTTCTATGGATTCTTCAGGAGATGCATTGTTTAAAAGAGGATACAGAAAAGAACAGGGTGAGGCACCGATTAATGAAGTTCTTGCAAGTGGAATGCTTCAGCTTGCCGGATGGGACGGAAAAGGTAACTTCCTGGATCCGATGTGTGGTTCCGGTACATTGTTGATTGAAGCAGCAATGATTGCAATGGATCTTCCGGCTCAAATCTTCAGAAAAAGATTTGGATTCCAGAACTGGAAAAACTATGATGCAGATTTGTTCTCAAAAATTAAAGAGTTCAGAATTAATAGAGTGAGACAGTTTGATGGAAAGATCGTTGGATATGATATTGATTCAAGAATGCTGAATGCTGCGAGAATGAATGTAGAAGCTGCAGAAATGGAAGATGTTATCGAGATCACAAAGCAAGATTTCTTTGAATCTAAAAAAGAACTTTTCCCTTTATTGATGGTATTTAATCCTCCGTATGATGAGAGAATTTCCATTAATGATGATGATTTCTATAAAAAGATAGGAGACACCTTTAAAACGCACTACCCAAATACTCTTGCTTGGTTAATTTCATCGGACCTTGAAGCGGTGAAGAAGATTGGATTGCGTCCTTCTAGAAAAATAAAGCTTTTCAACGGAAAATTGGAAACAAGATTCTTACAGTATGAAATGTATGAAGGAACGAAGAAAGTGCATAAATTAGAAGATAAGTCTTAATTAATATTAGTTATGCCCTGGAATTTTTTTGATGGATTGGAAATGATGGCAGATGTATTCTCTGCTACAGGAACTCATCCTATTAAAGATTCCAAAGCTCGTACCCGTAAGAAAGGTAAAGAAAAAGATAAATATTTTACAGAGAAAGTCAGCGCAGGATTTATTCTTGCGTCTGTCATTCTCTTTGTAATTGCTTTTAAAGATCCATTACCAGTGGAAAATTATATACAGACTTTAGTTGTAATCTCATTAATTGGTTTTGCAATTTCATGTGTGTTGTTTTTTGTTCTGAATTTGATGGAGCTTTATTACTTTAAAAATGTTTTCAAGCTTCTTCTTTTTAGCTGTTCTGTAATTGCATTTTTTATTGCCTTGGTAATGTGTGTTTATTTTCAATCAGGAGTTTTTATATAAACTTATAAAAGTTAATTTCTCCGAATAACCTGTTAAACTGTTTGCGGTTTCTTCTGCGAATAAGTAATTTTGAAAAATTTTCAATTTGAAACCTACGATTTCTATTATTGTTGCTATTTACAACCGAAAGGATGAACTTTTCGAGTTACTGACCTCATTGACCCAGCAGACCGATAAAGAGTTTGAAATCATTATTGTGGATGACGGTTCTCTGATAGACTTGAAACCTACAATAAAGAACTTTGAGGAAAGCCTGGATATTAAATATTTCAGAAAGGATAATTCCGGACCTGGGCTTACGAGAAATTATGGGGCGAAAAGAGCAGCCAATGAATGGTTGGTATTTGTAGACAGTGATGTAATTGTAGAGAAAGACTATATAGAGCATATTAAAAATGATATACTGACCATTCCATGTGATGCATTTGGAGGTGCAGATAAGGCTCATAAAGGCTTTAATCTGATGCAAAAGGCCATTTCATACTCTATGACTTCTGTATTTACGACAGGAGGAATCAGAGGGAATAAAAAAGCGGTTTCGAAATTTCAGCCAAGAAGTTTTAATATGGGAGTGAAAAAAGCTGTTTTTGAGAAAGTAGGCGGCTTTTCTGAGATGAGAATAGGAGAGGATCCTGATTTGTCTATGACCCTTTGGGAAAATGGGTTTACCACTGCTTTTTTTGATGATATTGCTGTATATCATAAGCGTAGGGTGGATTTTGGGAAATTCTCCAAGCAAGTCTTTCAGTTTGGCTGTGCCCGACCGATTCTTAATCAGAGACATCCTAATTATGTGAAGATCTCTTTTGCGTTTCCTACCTTATTTATGTTGGGGTACATTATGGGCTTTTTTGAATATTTCTTTTTAGGAAGAGGAATTATTCTTACATTTTATGGGTTGTATACCTTTTTGGTATTATTTCATGCCCTGCTATTGACTAAAAATATAAGTATTGCCGGTATGGCAGTAATTTCCACCTATATTCAGATGCTTTCCTATGGCTATGGTTTCCTTAAGTCATGGGTTCTTTTAAATGTTTTCAAAATGAAGCCTGAAGAAGCATTTCCGCATCATTATCATAAAAAATAATACATTGATTAAGTTTGTATTACTTGTGAAAATATTGGTGTTTACCTATAAAAAATAAAGAAGGCTGTTTCAATTAAGACAGCCTTCTTTTTACAATAAATTTAGGATATAGAAATGTTTTCATGGTTAAGAACACCTGCTTTCAGCATACATTCTTTCATTTTATGATAGGTTCTTTTAATATCGTGATCTAAACCGATAGAGAATCTGATTAATCCGTCAGAAATACCGATTGATGCACGTTCTTCTTCAGGAATTTCAGAAGAGGTAGATTTTCCTGAGCAGGAGAATAGGGTTTTATAAAAACCAAGACTTACTGCCAGATAACCCAAGTTGGCTTCCTGCATCATTTCCATCAGTTCATTGGCCTTTTCCGTAGTTCCTGCATCCAGTGTCAATAATCCTCCAAATCCGTATTCCTCATCAATCATACTTTTCATTAATTCATGATTTTTATGGGATGGTAATCCTGGATAAGAGACTTTTAAGCCATCTTTTTCAAATCTTTCGGCAAGGTATAAGGCATTATGGCTGTGTTGCTTTATTCTGATATGAAGGGTTCTCAGGTTTTTCAGGATACTTGAAGCTCTTAAGCTATCCATGGTAGGTCCAAGAAGCATACAAGCTCCGGAATTTACATTTTTTGTATCATCAATAAATGCCTGTGTTCCACAATATACCCCACCAACGGTATCGCTGCTTCCATTGATGAACTTTGTCAGACTATGGATAACGATGTCTGCTCCAAATAGTTGCGGAGAAATGGAAAGGGGGGAGAATGTATTGTCTACAATCAGTTTTAAGTTGTGTTTTTTACAAATCTCAGAAAGTTTTCTAAGGTCTGCAACTTCAAGCAAGGGATTACTTACACTTTCGCAGTAGATTACTTTTGTATTGGAGGTTATAGCGTTTTCTATGGAATCAAAATTATTGATATCCACAAAAGAAGTTGCTACATTAAACTGGGGTAAAAAGTTTTTAAGAAAAGCATAGGTTCCCCCATAAATGGTTCTGCTGGAAATGATATGGTCTCCACTTTTGCATACCTGCATTAAAACGGAAGTGATGGCTCCCATTCCTGATGCTGTAACGTTGGCAGACTCTGTATTTTCCATTTTTGCCAGAGCTTGTGCCAGGTAAAGATTCATTGGGGATGAATGTCTTGAATATAAATAACATCCTTCTGCATTGCCCTCAAAGGTATCAAACATAGTCTTTGCGGAAAGGAAAGTATAGGTGGAACTGTCTGAAATAGATGGGTTTACTCCTCCAAACTCACCAAAATACTGAAGATCCTGAATCTCGTTGGCTGCGTTAAAGTTTTCCATAAGCGTTGTTTTTATTTTATGGGCCTAATTTGGGTTATTTTCCTAATTATTACAACATAAAATTGAATTTATAGAATATAAAACTGAAAAATATTGATTATTTAGAAAATATAATGGGTATATTCGGGGATATTAAATTTTCACCAAAAAATTATCTATGGAACTTGACGAAACGGATAAAAAACTGCTGCTGTTTTTGCAGGAAGACTGTAAGCAAACCACCAAAGAGCTTTCCGGTAAGCTTGGATTATCGGTTACAGCTATTTATGAACGAATAAAGAAACTGGAAAATGCCGGTGTTATTTCAAAATATGTTGCCTTGCTGGATAAGAACAAGGTTAAGCGAAACTTTATCGTTTTATGCCATGTAAAATTAACACAGCACAAGAAAGAATTTGTACTGCAGTTTGAAAAAGAGGTGATGAATCTTCAGGAAGTCACAGAGTGCTTTCATGTGAGTGGAGATTATGACTATATCCTTAAAATAGGAGTGAGGGATATTGAAGACTATCGAAATTTTATGCTGACAAAGCTTACGACGCTTCAACACATCGCAAGCACGCACAGCTCATTTATGATTTCTGAAGTAAAGAATACCACAGCAATTGTATTGTAAGAGCATAAAAACTAGGAATGACGCATCCATTATCAGTGTCATTCATTGCTTATCATTTAAACCAGCACTCCATTTTTGGATGCTATTGGGTCAGGTAGTTCTGTTTCTCCAGTCATTTGAAGCAGATCAATCTCTATAGTTCTACAGATGGAAAGCATGGGAACATCAAACATTAATCCGGCAAAAGGATTTTCAGAATAATCTCCAACGAGTTCCATGATAATATAAATCCATCCAATGATGATACAGAAAGGAATCGAGGTCCAGATTCCCCAATCACCCAGTTTGGCAAATTCATTTACCAGCCCCAGTGGAAGTAAAGTGATGAACAGGATGTTAAAGACAAATGCTGTGCTGGCAAATTGTCTTGGTGAAGGAAATTTTTTGATTCTTTCTGCCTGGCCCTGAAAACCATAAAACTCATTCAGGCAGTTCTGTAACTGGGTTTGATTAAAGTCTGTAATGGCGTTCATGTTTTTAAGTTCATTAATGTCTTTTGCCTGCTGAGAGATCAGATAGGTGGCAAAATTTTTATATTCACTTTTTCGGTCATATTCTTCTTCTGAAAGATATTTATGAAGGAAGATTGGAGCTCTTCCATAATCCGGAAATCCAGCTTTGATTAATCTGTTTCTTCTCAAATTGATATTGCCGAACTTGTTTTCGGTACTGATGTGCTCCCATTCTGTAGGAACCAACAGCTGCTCACGGAAAGTATATAACCATGCAATATGACGGTAAATGATTCTTTTTTTTCGGTCTTCGAGATCAAATGCGCCAATCTCTTCATTTTTTGTATCGAAAGCCTGCACCATAGATGCAAAGGAGCGGCTGGAGTTTACAATTCCGCCCCATATTTTGCGGGCTTCCCAAAGTCTATCATAGGCCTGGTTGTTCTTAAAACCTACCAGAAATGCTTCTGCTGTACCAATTAATGCTACAGGAACCCATGGAATAGTCATCCAGTGCCAATTGAAGAAATAAAAAAGTACAGCAATTAGGGTACACCATATTGAAATTAAGATAAGATGTACTCCAGATAGATTGAGAACTTGTTTATAATTAACGTATTTTGTAGTGATCATAATGAGGGATGTGTTTTTCTGTGCAGACAAAATAAATACCAAACTTTATAAAAGCTTGTTCCATGATGTCGGTTGCCTATTGGTTTTTCAAGTTTTCTTTAGTTATAATGTCTTAAGATTGAGGTTAATAATCTTAAATAAAAGTAATGAAAAAAAAGCATAAAAAAACCTCTAAAAATTTTTAGAGGTTTTATTGATATCAATTTAATATTGTAGTATTTCTTCTATCTTTTTGGAAAGCTTTTCAGCATTTGGAAGCATTTCCTTTTCCAGTACAAGGTTAATAGGAACAGCCGGTACATCCAGGGATCCTATTGTTTCTACCGGAGCATCCAGATATTTGAAGCAGTTCTTGGAGATTCTGTGTGCAAAAGCCTCTGCAAAGGAGTTATTAAGTTGTTCTTCCGTTAGAACTATACATTTACCGTGAGCTTTTACCCTTTCAAAAACAAGTTCTTCATCCAAAGGAATTAAAGTTCTTAAATCAATGACTTCAACTCTTCCATTGAAATTCTTAACAGCTTCTTTCGCCCAATAAACTCCCATTCCATAGGTAACTACTAATAGAGTCCTTCCTTTTTCAGTTTCGTTTTTGTCTGCCTCAATCACTATTTTGCCTTTTCCAAATGGAAGAACATAATCTTCGGCAGGTTCAATTGTTTTGGCATCCTCGGTTCCCGGAACTTTGCTCCAGTATAATCCTTTGTGCTCAAGCATAATCACCGGATTTGGATCATAGTAAGCTGCTTTCAATAATCCCTTAAAATCTGCAGCATTGCTCGGGTAGGCTATTTTAATCCCTTTTATATTGGCTAAAATACTTTCTACACTTCCGCTATGATAAGGACCACCTCCGCCGTAAGCTCCGATTGGAACACGGATAATATTGCTTACAGGGAATTTACCTTGGCTTAAATAGCTTGATTTTGAGATTTCTGTAATTAACTGATTAATTCCCGGATAAATATAATCTGCAAACTGAACTTCAACAATAGGTTTTAATCCTACAGCACTCATTCCTGCTGTAGAACCTATTATGTAAGCTTCCTGAATTGCCGTATTGAAAACCCTTTTGCTTCCAAATTTTTTACCCAAGGTAACGGTTTCACGGAAAACTCCGCCGATTCTTTCCCCTACATCCTGGCCATAAAGAATAGCTTCAGGATGTTTCCACATCAATTCCTGTATAGCATGGATGGCTGCGTCTACCATTACAATCTTTTCTCCGTTTGCCGGCTCACGTGTTCCTGCTTCCTCAGTAATTGGAGTAGGAGCAAAAATGTGCTGCATTACAGTGTCTGGTTTTGGGTCTTCAGCATTTTTAGCTCTTTCAAAAGCTTCTTCAGCCTCAAGACGTGCTTTCTTTGTAATTTGTTTCAAAAGATCTTCGTCAGCTCCTGCTTCCAGCAATTGCTTTCTAAGGATTTCTCCCGGATCCTTTGCTCTATGTTTAATTAGGTCTTCCTCATCTCTGTAGAACTCTCTTCTTACTCCTGAAGTGTGGTGGCCGATCAATACTGTTTTTGCACAGACAACTAAGGGTTTTCTCTCTGTTCTTACAAAGTCTACCGCTTTTTTCATGGCTTCAAAACTTTCTACAAAATCAGTTCCGTCAACTCTCATTCTGCTTAATCCCGTAAACCCTGCTACAAAATCGTAGGCATCACAGGTTCTGGCTTCTTCCTTGGTTACGGAAATTCCCCATTCATTGTCCTGAACAAGAAATATGATAGGTAGTTGATGTAGTGCGGCAAATTGTAATGCCTCACTTACTTCTCCTTCAGTTACAGAATTATCACCAAGGCTACAGATTACAACAGGATTGTTTTCGAAATTCTGAAGTTTAAATTCCTGAATGTATTTTATTCCCTGTGCAACTCCAGTGGTAGGAATAGTCTGCATTCCTGTTGCTGAGCTTTGGTGGATGATCTTTGGTTTATTTTCATCTCGGCTTGATGGATGAGAATAATAAGATCTACCTCCTGAAAAAGGATCTTCAGCTTTAGCCAATAATTGAAGCATAAGTTGGTACGGTTCAAAACCAATTCCTAAAAGAATACTTTCATCTCTGTAGTAAGGAGATATCCAGTCTTCTTTTTTTAATTGGTAAGCGGTTGCTAACTGAATGGCTTCGTGGCCTCTTGAAGTACTATGAACGTATTTACAGATATTTCTGTTTTCTTCGTAAATATCTGCCATGGCTTTGGTAAGCATCATGTGATTGTACGCCTTAAGTAAAATATCCTGAGAAACTTTTTCGTGAAGTGTATTTTCCATAGAAAGCAAATATACATAAAAAAACAAAATACTAACAACTGTTAGTATTTTGTAAGAAATTTATGAAATCGCTGATTATTCCTTAATTACTTTTTTAGAAATTACATCCCTGTTTGTTTTTACTTCGATGATGTAGATTCCTTTTGAATAGGCGGATAAATTGATGGTTTCTTTATCGCTATTGATGGTTCCGCTCTGTAATTTTTTTCCAGTCATATCATAAAGGGTGAATGTTGATTTTTTAGGAGCCTTTAGTATATTGGTTATGTCTTTGGTAATAGAAGGGGCAATGGCAAAAGCACTTAAAGTTTCTGCTTTTGACTCATGAGTTCCTAATATTCCGCTATGACCTGTTACAATAATTGAATAGTTTTGTGGAGATGTAATCCCGTTATCATTGACTAATGTTCCTTTGTTACCTATTTCAATTCTATAATTTCTTCCTGCTGTTGGGGTGTTAATGACTACTTGTTCAACATTATCCACCGTATTGTCTGCTTTTGTGGCAGGAGACATTGGATTGTTGGCGTCAAGTTTCCATGGCATGTAAACGGTGTTGTTTTCTGTGTCTATGATTCTTAAATCCAAGTCATTGATTAATCTTGAAGCTCTGATGTTATACCCTGCCAAATCAGTTCCTGGTAGGTTTGTAAAGGCGGGATCAATCCATGATATGGTGACTTTCAAAGGCTCTGTTCCTGATGCTGTCACCGTTTTTGTATTTTGTATACCATTATTTAAAATTTCGTTATTGAAAATCACATTATTATTTGATTTTCCTACGAGAAGCTCGGCTCCTTTTTTGGCGTCAATCAATCCCCATCCGTACCATGGGTCTGGTCCTACATTTCCGGCTTCAAGTGCAGAGTGAATCATTAAGTTTTTTGCAGAAGCTGCATTGAGTTCTGAGTTATCGAAAAGTTGTTTATGAATCTGTGTCCATAAACCGATGATTCCAGTAACGATAGGACCGGAATATGAAGTCCCGCTTCCATATTCATAAGAAGGTTGGTTATTGGATTTTACACTTGCAGATACAACATCGGTTCCTGTAGCTGTAATATCGGGTTTGATTCCTCCATCATCTCTTGGTCCTGCACTGCTATAAGATGAGTGAACAACATCAGTAGAAGTGATATATCTTCCTTCATTGGCTGTGATGATATCATTGGCTCCCACTACGATGATGTTTTTCGCTAAAGATCCGGCACCAATACAATCATAGCCATTAGAACAGTTTTGAGGGGGTAAGGTATCTGTATTTGTAAAAAATTTCCAAAAAGCATTTGTTGATCCGGATGGTAAGTTTGGATTATAATTCGGATTTGGATAAAGTTTATAATCATTAGCTTCTGGTTGATCACCGAAAGAATTTCCTGCAGACTTTACAATGATATAGGATGGGTTACTGTAGACAATTTTATCATATTCACGGTCATTTTCCTGGTAGGTCCCTTCCAATGATGTTGGTGTAGCTGGGCTTGTAAAAGTTCCTCGCCAATACCAGGCTCCATTATTGGGATTTTGCCACCATCCCTGAGGAACTCCGTAGGAGTGATTGGAGATTTTGGGTTGTGATAATAATATTTTTTGATACACTGAACTTTGGGTAGTGTTTCCAGGAAGAGTAGTCTCATTGTATGAATAGGAATCCATTGTTGAGTTTTGGGCAACACCCTGAAGGTTAAGATTGGTGAATTGGGCTATAACTACCCCTGAATTTGTGGTCCACGATCCTGTAAAGTTGTAGTTTTTGGCTCCAACGAAACCTGCAACAGCAGTTGAATGGAAATGATAGTCTACAGAGTCTGCATTTTCCTTATTGGCGATTCGGTTGGGTAAGTTGTCAAATAGTTGATGTGTTTCCAGTACCCTTCCACCATCGAAAATAGTGTATTTAATATTTTCTCCATTGAATGAACCGGATAAACCATTTACTTGTCCGTTTTGAAGGTAGTCGGCATTAGAGTTTTTAGGTTGCCTAGAGTCTTGAGAGGAATAAAATAATGGTATTCCACTTGGGGTAAATCCTGCCAATTGACTTCTTTGGCTTTTAAAATCCAATAAGACTTTTTCTAAAGGATTATTGCTTTTTTCGTTGGGAGTTTGTTTTTTAATACGAGCTTCAAATTTTTTGCTATTTTCCACTCTTTGTTTTTCAAACTCTTTCATTAAGGTTTCGTTACTCTTTTGCGCATATGCTAATGAAATAGCCAAGATGCTGATCGAAATAAAGATTTTCTTCATAAAAATTGTAAAATGTTAAAGATTTGTTGTGTTTTTCAAATGTATGAATAAAGTTGATTATTTCTAATTTTAATGATTATAATTTGTGTTTTCGTTCGTTTTATTATTTTTTGAACGTTTTTATGTTTAAAAAATTAAATATTTTATAAATTTTATAGTTTTATTTTTTGTTTAATTGGGGATAAAGAATAATGAAATAGGCTGCCTTAATGTTTTTTTTCTATGAGAATCGACTTGATATCTGGATGTCAATGTTTTTTTATGTAAAAAAAATGGGGTACTGACAAGTGTCGGTACCCCATATAGATTTTATGTGTCTTAGGATTACTCCTTGATTACTTTTTTAGTAACTACATCTTTTTCGGTTTTTATTTCGATGATGTACACCCCTTTTGTATATGATGACAAGTTAATTGCTTCCTTATCACTATTGATATTTCCGCTCTGTAATTTTTTACCAGAAACGTCATATATATTGAATACTGATTTTTTAGGAGCATTTAAAATGTTTGTCACATCTTTAGTAATGGATGGTGCTACAGCAAGGTTGCTTAAAGCATTTGCAGCAGACTCTTTAGTTCCTAATACTTCGTTGTATCCTGTTACAATGATTGAATAGTTCTGTGGAGTAGTCGCAGCCGGAATAGCATTGTTTAATAACGTTCCTTTATGAGAGATTTCAATTTTATAAGTTCTTCCTGCTATTGGGTTGTCAATAACAATTTGTTCTACATTGTCTACTGTGTTGTCTCCTTTGGTAGCAAGTGCCATTGGGTTTTCAACATTAAGCTTCCACGGAAGGTTTGTAGTATTGGTCGTTAAATCTGTTACTCTTACATCCAGGTCATTTATTAATCTTGAAACTCTGTTATTGTAAAGATTATCCCACATATTGGTAATATTGGTGAATTCCGGATCTATCCAGGAAATCGTTACCTTAAGTGGTGTGCCTCCAGTTGCTTTAACAAATTTGGTATTGGTTGTACCATTTGTTAATGTTTCATTGTTAAAAATAACAGTATTGTTAGATTTTCCTACCAATAATTCTGCTCCTTTTTTAGCATCAATGAATCCCCATCCGTACCATACATCTGGACCTACATTTCCTGCTTCAAGTGCTGAATGAACCATTAGAGTTTTTGAAGCGGCAGCGTTTAGTTCTGCGTTGTTGAATAATGTTTTGTGTATTTGTGACCAAAGACCGATAATTCCTGCAACTTGAGGAGCGGCCATTGATGTACCACTGTTAATTTGCCATGATAAGCTGCCAGCTGTTGTTTCAGCAGTTGAAGCCATCCATATGTCTGTTCCAGGAGCTGAAATATCTGGTTTAATACCTCCATCATCTCTAGGTCCTGCATTACTATATTCTGCTTTTACCACATCAGTAGCTGCTGTATATTTATAGTTATTTGTAGTAATAACATTAGTTGCTCCTACTACAATGATATTTTTGGCTAAAGAGCCATATCCAATACAGTCAAACCCTTGTGCACAGTTTGCTGCTGGTGCAGTACCAGCTGGGTATAATTGAAAACCTGTAGCTGTTTGATAATAGCTGGTTGTTGTTGTTCCCTGATAACCGGGCCCGTAGTTATAGTAATTACCGGCTGATTTTACAATTGTATAGGCTGGGTTATTGTAAACAATCGCATCATATTGCTTATCATTTAGGTTATAAGTACCCATTTGATCGTAGTTATTTCCTGAGATATAATTTCCATTCCAATACCATGCGGTAACAGGATAACCTGCAGACGTCGTACCATAGGTCCAACCTGGATTTACGCCATAGGAGTGATTTGAAATTTTAGGTTGTGCAATTAATATTTTGGCAAAGACATCGGTTGGGGTAGTAGATCCAGGCAATGTTGTTTGAGCAAACCTATATGAATCCATTGTTGAATTAAGTGCAATACCCATTGCATTACCTTGTGCTACGATATTGCCATTTTGATCTTTGCTTGTTAACGGTGAGCTTTTTGCGCCAATAATACTAGCCACCCCTGTTGCATGGCCACTATGTATATTTGTATCTGCTTCTTTGTTTGTAATTCTTCCTGGCAGGTTATTAAATGCTTCGTGAGCAGCGTAAATTCTTCCTCCATCAAATATTGTGTACTTAATTCCGTCTCCATTAAATGCTGTAGTAAGACCATTTACTCCTCCGGCTGTAGTAAGTGCATCAACATTATTGTTTTTGATTTGATTTTGATCATCAGTCTCGTAGAAATTAGGAATATCACCACTGAAACCTGCAAGGTTTGCTCTAAGTTCTGTGATTAATTTTTGAGTTTCAGCATTTCTCTGATTTCCGAATCTTTTTGCAACATAAGAGTCAAACTTTGCGTTGTTCTCCTTGTTTTGTTTTTCAAACTCTCTTTTTAATCCTTCGTTGTTTTGTGCACTTAGCATTGAAATGGCTAAAGTGCCAACCAAAAGTAAATGTTTCTTCATAATGGTTAGTAAAATATTAAAAATTGTAATTGGTCAAATATATGGTAAAATAATTAAATAAGTGGAGTTATTAATGATTAAACATTGTTTTTGATTGAAATTTTTCATATTATTCGTTTGTGTTGGTTGTTTTTGTGTATTGCTTTAATTTGTTTTTATTTGCGAATTGTTAAAACGATATCTGTTGTTTGTGTTGTTGTTTTAGATGGGTTTTTGGAAAAAATGAAGTAACTTTACATTCTCTTTTTTATAAAAAAGTTAGAAAATTATATGTATTTAATTTTTGACACAGAAACAACCGGTTTACCTAAAAATTTTAACGCACCACTTTCAGATTCAGATAACTGGCCGAGAATGGTACAGATTGCATGGCAGGTGCATGATGATAATGGTAATTTAATTGAGAATCAGGATTATATAATAAAACCTGAGGGGTATGATATTCCCTTTAATGCTGCAAGGATTCACGGGATTACCACTAAAATTGCTAATGAAGAAGGACGAGATCTTCAGGAGATTTTGGAAGAATTTTCTAAAGTTCTTGAAAGGGTAAGGGTGGTTTCCGGACATAATGTTGAGTTTGACTACAATATCGTAGGAGCAGAATTTTATAGGAAAAATTTAAAAGATAATCTTCAGGAAAAGCCAAAGGCTGATACCATGATTCTGGGAACCGACTACTGTAAGTTGGGCGGTGGAAGAGGAGGGAGATATAAGTCTCCAAAACTTGAAGAACTCTACGAAAAACTTTATGGGACTAAATTTGATGAAGCTCACAATGCTGCTGCAGACGTAAATGCTACAGCAAGGGTTTTCTTTGAAATGATGAGAATTGGAATAGTTCCTGCAGAAATTCTGAAGATATCGGAAGATCAGCTGAGTTATTTTAAGAGTCTTTATCCTGATCCCATTAAACCTTTTGGAATTGTTATCCGTAGGCAGGTTGCAGATTTTAATAATAAGAAAAAGCAGCAGGATTTTGGAAGTATTGATGAGATTGATCTCGGTAAATACTTCAATTTTGACAATCATAGTGTTTTCTCAACATTAACGGCTACCTCGAGTATTAATGATTTGATTAAAAAGGCTTCTGATGAAAACTTTCCGGCTGTCGGTATGGTAGATTTGGGAAACATGATGGGAGCTTTCAAGTTTGTTTCTGCCGTAGAGGGAGCGAATGGAGACAGAGCAAAAAAACATAAAGAATATTTAGCAAAAAAACAGGAGGCAGAAGAAAATGGAACAGAATTTAATGACGTAGAGCCTGTTTCAGAACCATTGATTCCTGTTGTGGGATGTGAATTTTATATTTCAGACCGTTATGAGCAAAAGCAGTTTACCAAGGATGATCCGGATAGAAGGACGCAGGTTGTACTTTTAGCAAAGGATTTTAACGGCTATAAAAACCTGGCAAAACTTTCGAGTATTGGATTTTTGAAAGGATTTTACTTTGGGGTTCCTAGGATAAGTCGTGAATTAATAGCTCAGTACAAGGAGGGAATTATTGCTTTAACTTCAGGGATTCTTGGAGATATTCCTGATGCTATCTTAAATACGGGTGAGCAAAAAGGTGAGGAGCTTTTTAAATGGTGGAAAGATACCTTTGAAGATGATTTTTATGTTCAGCTTCAGAATCATAAATTACCGGAGGAAGAGCATTTGAATGAGGTGCTTCTCTATTTTGCAGATAAATATAATGTAAAGATTCTAGCTCAAAACCAAACTTTTTATAGCAATAAAGATGATGCCAATATTCAGGATATTGTAAGTTGTATTAAAGATGGTGAAAAACTTTCCACTCCTATTGGAAAAGGATTTGGTAAGAGGAGAGGGCTTTCAACCGGAGAATATTATATTAAGAACTCTCATGAAATAAAAGAGACCTTTTTAGCATATCCTGATGCATTTGAAGCTTACGATGAATTTTTTGCAAAATTTAAACCTTATACATTAAAAAGGGATGTGCTTCTTCCAAAGTTTGATATTCCGCAAGAGTTTATTCACGCTGAAGATGAGGTAGATGGCGGGAAGCGCGGTGAGATGGCTTATCTTACCCATTTGACTTATGAAGGGGCAAGAAAAAGATATGCAGAAACGGGAATTACAGATGAGATAAAAGAACGTCTTGACTTTGAGTTGGAGGTAATTGCCAATACCGGTTATCCGGGATACTTCCTTATTGTACAGGATTTCTGTAATGAGGCCCGTAACATGGGAGTTTGGGTAGGTCCCGGAAGAGGATCTGCTGCCGGATCTGCGGTAGCTTATTGTATTGGAATTACGAATGTGGACCCAATTAAATATGATCTCCTTTTTGAGAGATTCTTGAATCCGGAAAGGGTTTCGATGCCCGATATTGATATTGACTTCGATGATGAGGGAAGGGATAGAGTTATTAAATGGGTAATTGATAAATACGGTCAAAGTCAGGTAGCGCAGATTATTACCTATTCTGTATTAGGTGGTAAATCTGCCATTAAAGATGCAGGAAGGGTATTGGATGTGCCTATCCCGGATACCAATAATATTGCCAAGCTGATTCCTTCAACACCAGGAATGAACATTGCGAAAGCATTGGCAAAATATGATAAATTAAAACCTGAAGAACAAATGCTTGTCGATGAGATGAGGTATGTTCTTGAAAGCCCTGATGATTCACGCCACGGAGTTTTGGCAAGTGCTAAAAAAATGGAGGGCTGTATCAGAAATACAGGAATTCATGCCTGTGGGGTAATTATTACGCCGGAGGATGTGAGTAATCTGGTACCTGTGACTATTGCAGCCAAGGATGCCGATATTTTGGTATCTCAGTTTGATAACTCAGTAGCAGAAAGCGCCGGTCTTTTGAAAATGGACTTCCTTGGGCTTAGAACATTAACGATCATTAAGGATGCTCTAAAGCTTGTAAAAGCAAGGTATGGTGTGGATATTGATCCTGATGACATTCCATTGGACGACACGAAGACCTATCAGTTATTTAAAGAGGGAAGAACAGTTGGTATTTTCCAGTATGAAAGCCCCGGGATGCAAAAGTACATGAGGGAGCTTAAGCCTACGGTTTTTGCTGACCTTATTGCCATGAATGCATTATATCGTCCAGGTCCAATCAAGTATATTCCAAACTTTATTAACAGAAAGCATGGTGTTGAAGAGATTGTATATGACTTACCGGAAACAGAAGAATATTTAAAGGAAACCTACGGAATTACTGTTTATCAAGAGCAGGTAATGCTTTTGTCTCAAAAACTGGCCAACTTTACAAAAGGTGAGGCAGATACCCTGAGAAAGGCAATGGGTAAAAAGCAGATTGATGTTCTTAATAAAATGTATCCTAAATTTATAGAAGGTGGTAGAAAAAATAATCTGAATGAAGAAAGGCTTGAAAAAATTTGGAACGACTGGAAAGCCTTTGCGGAATATGCATTCAACAAATCTCACTCTACCTGTTATGCTTTTATTGCCTATCAAACTGCCTATTTAAAAGCGAATTACCCTGCTGAATATATGGCAAGTGTAATGAGTAATAACATTAACAATACGGATTCGATTACCATGTTCATGGAGGATTGTAAAAGTATGGGAGTTGATGTTTTAGGTCCTGATGTGAATGAATCTCAATATAAATTTTCAGTAAACGAAAAAGGACAGATCCGTTTTGGATTAGGGGCTATCAAGGGAATTGGTGAAGGGCCAAGTGAAGCGATTACCAGGGAGCGAGGAAATGGAAGATTTAAAAATATCTACGATTTTTTTGAAAGAATAATGCCTTCTCATATGAATAAAAGGGTAGCGGAAAGCTTGGTACTGGCTGGTGCTTTTGATGAATTAGGTTCTTTCCACAGAGGTCAGTATTTTGATATTGATATGGCAGGTAGAACTAATTTGGAAAGACTAATCAGATATGGACAAAGTTTTCAGGAAAGTAAAAATGAGATGGAACATTCTCTATTTGCTGACTTTGCAGATGAGGTACAGATTGAACAGCCCAAATTAGCACCTTGTCCTGAATGGCCAAATATGCATAAATTAAACAAAGAAAAAGAAACTATCGGATTCTATCTTTCTGCTCATCCATTAGATGAATTTAAATACCAGTTTCAGTTTATGCAGGGGCGACTTTCTAAGAAATCTGTTCTGGAAAAAGAAGAAGAGGAAAAAGTAACTACAGATGAAGCTCCTGTATTGGAACAAGATTCACAAGATGAAACTGCAGATCTTACAGAGATTGTTTCTGATGAATTGTCTGTGGGAGATGAAGAGGTAATAGAAGAAGTAACAAAAAAAGCAGAACCAAAGGGAACTTTTGGATTCTTGAATCTTGATGAGGTAGATGCTTATAAGGAGCAGGCATTTGCCAATAAACCTGAAGAATTATTTGAGGAAAAAAAGAAAGACTGGAAAACACTTCAAAAAGAAAGAGAAAATGGCGGCGGTGGAAAAGAGTATACTGTTGCAGGTTTGATTACAGAATATAGAGTTCAGGATGGTTTCAGAAGTGGTGAAAAAGTAGCTTTTGTAACCTTGGAGGATTATTCAGGGTCCTATTCCTTTAGATTAGGGGATAGGGATTATATGAGATTGAAAGAAAAACTTGAGGTTCAGAGATTTGTTATATTCAAAATAAAATTTGCCCAGGTAAAGGATGGACGTGTTTTCGTGAATGTAAATGATGTGATAGAGCTTCAGGAAGCTTTTGAAAGATTTGCTAAAAGTATTTCTCTTGTAATGGATGTGATGGATGTAAGACCGGAAGATTTGGACTTTTTCAGAACAGTGCTGGATCGAAATAAAGGAAGTCAAAAATTGAAATTCTTTATTAAAAATATTGATGATGACTCCCATATTGAAGTTCAGTCTATGAAGCATTCCGTAGATTTAAATGGCGATTTGATCAAAGAAATACAACTACTTAATAAGTATGAATTCTATTTGAATTAAAATTGCTGATACAGTTGATTAAAAAGTGGCTTTTTGCCACTTTTTTTGTTTTTATTAATCAATGTTATGTTTTTTTAGATAAATATATTTTTATGTTAAATGGTATTTTATGTATAGGTAGGAATTAGTTTATTTTTATTTAATCAGCTGATATTTAATTAGTTGAATTATTTTTATTTATTTTTAAATATGTGTTAAAATTAAATAAATATTTAGTTTTTTAATAAAAATAAAAGGATTTTGTCTTTTATTAAATAATATTTTTTAATAATTTATGATATTTATTTAAATATTATTTACTTTTACCGTCCTAACTATTATTATTACTATTTATGAAAAAAATTCTACTGATGTGTATGATGGCCCTCGGTGTAGGGGCCTCTGCACAGATTCTCGTTAATGAGGGATTTGAAGGATCGTCCCTGCCTGCCGGGTGGACCTCATCTGCGCTACCCTCAACAGCAACACAATCCTTATCAATAGGAATGTGGTCTGGTTCTGGTCCTGCTTGTGCAGGATCAAATATGGCGTATAGAAATCTTTATAACAATGTAACGTCTTATAATCTTGTTTATTCTTCTCTCAATTCGAATGGCTTGGCTCTTGATTATTCATTCCAGTATGCGGCCAAAGGATATTTGAGTACAGGAGCTATCAAGGGGAATTTTACAGCGGAGTATTCTCTTGATGCGGGAGCAAACTGGACTACATTGGTTGCTCCTGTTAATCTTGATAGTCCAAATGCGACTCCAATTCCTTGTACTACTGTTTCAGGAACAATTCCCGCAGGAACAATTCCTGCAGGGGCGGATTTTAAATTCAGGATTACGGCAAACTATGTTTCTCCGTCAGATTTCTATTTAGGATTTGATGAGATCAAGTTGAATCAGCCAATCACTACTCCTCCTGGATGTACGGTATTGGTAGCACCTGCAGCAGCAGAAACAGCAGTTTCCAGAAACCCTACACTGAAATGGAATAGTGCGGCCGGAGCTACAGGATATTTACTTAACATAGGAACTACTCCTGGAGGAACAGATGTATTGAATAATGTAAATGTGGGAAATACTCTTAGCTATATCATTCCTACTGCAAATACTTTGAATTATTCAACACCATACTATGTAAAGGTAATTCCTACTAATAATCTTGGGAATAACACCGGATGTTCAGAGAGCTCTTTCATGACTTTGAATATTGGCTGTCCTACTGTTTCTTCGCCTAGTTCAGCAGCAACAGGTGTGTCAGCACTTCCTGCTATTAGCTGGTCATCGGTATCGGGAGCTACGGGTTATAAGATTTCAATAGGAAGTACAGCAGGTGGTACAGATGTTATGAATAATGCAGATGTAGGAAATGTTACCACGTATACACTTACGACCCCATTGTTGTTTAATACAAAATATTATTATACAGTTAATAGTTATAGCCCTACCTCTACAAGTGCAGGGTGTACAGAGAGAACGTTTACAACGGCTATTTTATGTCCTACTGTTTCAGCACCTAGTTCAGCCGCAAGCGGAGTATCTGTGCTTCCAACTATTACTTGGACTGCAATGGCTGGAGTTACAGGATATAGAATTACGATGGGAACTACCGCAGGCGGAAATAATATCATGGATAATGTAGATGTAGGAAATGTAGCAACCTATACATTGGCTACTCCTTTGTCTTTCAATACCAAGTATTACTATAAAGTGATTGCCTACTCAGGAAGTGTAGAGGGGGCAACTTGTACAGAGAGAAATTTTACAACAAATACTTTATGTCCTTCTGTTTCTGCGCCTAGTACTGCAGCAACTGGGGTATCTGTACTTCCAACGATCACCTGGGGGGCAATACCTGGGGTTACAGGATACAGATTAACGATGTCAACTACTCCTGGAGGAAATGATATCATGGATAATGTGGATATAGGAAATGTAGCTACTTACACTCTTACTACGCCTTTAGCATTCAATACCAAGTATTATTATAAGGTGATTGCTTATTCAGGAAGTACAATGGGGCCAGCTTGTTCAGAAAGAAACTTTACAACAAATTCTTTATGTCCTACTGTTTCGGCACCAAGTTCAGCTGCAACCGGCGTATCTGTGCTTCCAACTATTACCTGGGGGGCAATAATCGGAGTTACAGGATATAGAATTACGATGGGAACTACTGCGGGAGGAAATGATATCATGGATAATGTGGATGTAGGAAATGTAGCTACCTATACTTTTACTACCCCATTAGCATTCGGCACGAAATATTATTATAAGGTGATTGCTTATTCGGGAAGTACAGTAGGAACAGCTTGTACAGAAAAAAACTTTACAACATCTACTTTGTGTCCTTCCGTTTCTGCACCTAGTGCTTCAGCAACAGGCGTTTCAATATTGCCTACCATTACCTGGGGTGCAATACCTGGGGTTACAGGATATAGAATCACGATGGGAACCACTGCAGGTGGAAATGATATCATGGATAACGTAGATGTAGGAAATGCAGCTACTTATACCCTTACTACGTCTTTAGCATTTGGTACGAAATATTATTATAAAGTGATCGCTTATTCAGGAAGTACAGTAGGAACTGCTTGTACGGAGAGAAGTTTTACAACATCTACTTTGTGTCCTTCCGTTTCTTCACCTAGCTCAGGCGCAACTGGTGTATCTCTGCTGCCTACTATTACCTGGGGAGCAATTACAGGAGTTACAGGATATAGAATTTCTATGGGAACTACCTCTGGAGGAACAGATATTTTAAATAATGTAGATATAGGAAATGTTACTTCATATACTCTTACTGCGTCTTTAGCATTTACAACTAAATATTATTATACAGTAACAGGATATGCCGGAGCACTTACAGGAACTGCTTGCTCAACAAATAACTTTACAACTCAGGGAGCATGCCCAGTTGTGACATATCCTGCGGATGCTGCAACGCTTCAACCGATAAATCCTATCATAAAATGGAATGCAATGCCAGCAGCAGCATATTATAACTTAACTATTGGTACAACGGCAGGTGGATCTGATATTATGAATAATGTAAATATTGGAAATGTTTCTTCATACACCGTTACAGCTCCATTAACATTAGGAACTAAATATTATTACAAGGTAAATACCGATACTTCAACAGCATGTGCTGAAAGAACATTCACCGTAAATGCGAATCCTGCACCAGCAAATGATAACTGTTCAGGAGCATTGCTTGCGGCATCTTTCCCATATGCTTACTCGCAGACTAATGGAACGGGTGCTACTAACGGAACTGGATTTATTACGACTTGCTCAGGATCCAATGATGGAATGTGGTTTAAATTTACAGGAAATGGAGGAGAGATGACTGTTTCTGCAAAGAGTACTACAGCCTGGGATCATAGAGTATCTGTATATACTGGAAGTTGTGGAGCTTTTGCTTGTGTAGGTACAGCAGACGAAAAAGCTTCAGGGGTTGGGAATATTGAAACCCTTACTTTCAGTTCTGTTGCAGGAACTGTATATTATGTGAATGTGGGATATTATTCCGTAATAACAGACGATTTGGAAGGAAACTTTGACATCAATATTACGAGTACTATATTAGCAACATCTGAAGTTGTTACTGAGAAAATAAAAGATATTAAAGTTTATCCTAATCCTTTTGCTGATATTCTGAATATCTCAGACATAACTAAAGTACAGTCTATTTCTGTTATTGATCTTGCTGGAAGAGTAGTGAAGACAATAGAAAAACCTTCTTCAGTTCTTCAACTGGGAGACTTGAAACAAGGGATGTATTTAATAGCATTAAATATGAAAGACGGATCAAGACAAATAATTAAGGCAATTAAGAAATAAGCCGAATAATATACGTATTTGAAGCAGTAACCAAATGGTTGCTGCTTTTTTTTAATATTTTTTTAAGGTTGTATTTAAATTATTATTAATTTGGCAAATACAATAACCCCCTTAAAAAAATTAAATATGAAGAAAATCTTACTCTTGTGCTTACTTGCCGTAAGCATGATTCTGAGTGCTCAAATCACATTGGGTGAGGGTAGTACAACCGTCGGAAATGCTCCGGTCAATACCTATTATGGGTATTCCTATACCCAACAAATTTTCACAAAGCAGGAAATTAATGCAAATGCCGCAGGAAATATTACAGGTCTTAAATTTTACCTGGATCCTGCTGGTACTATAGACAATTCATCCGATTGGGTTGTTTATCTTGGTCATACCACAAAGACTAACTTTACATCTGGTAGCAGCTGGGTTCCTGTTGCAGAGATGACAGAAGTTTTTTCTGGAACTGTTTCAAGTTCAAACGGAGTCGTAGAAATTACTTTCGCTACACCATTTGCGTATAATAATACTCAGAACCTAGTGCTTGCAATAGACGAGAATATGTCTGATTATGATGATGAGGAAGTATTTCATGTTTATAATACAGTGCAGGATAGAGCTATTGCCTATTCAAGTGACTTTGAGGATCCGGATCCCTCCAATCCTCCAGTTGGGACATCTTTAGGATACAGATCAGTTGTAAGTTTTATGGGACTTACTCCAAGCACATTACCAGTGTGTGCTTCAGTAATGTATCCTGCAAATAATGCAGTCTTAGTACCATTGTCTCCTGCTATTACTTGGTATGCGTCACAAGGGGCTACAAGTTACAAAGTTTCTCTAGGAACAACTCCGGGAGGAACAGATATCGTGAATCAGCAAGCGGTAACTACAACCAGCTTCACGCCGGCAGCTCCTCTTTCCCTTAATACTACTTATTACCTTAGAGTGAGTTCAGTTGGGACAGGTGGTGAGTCATCAGGTTGTACTGATGTAAAGTTTAAAACGATACCTCCACCTCCGGCCAATGATGATTGTGCAGCTGCTGTAAACCTTACAGTAAATCCAGACATGAACTGTGGAAGTGTTACTGCTGGAACAACGGTTTCGGCAACGGATTCCGGATTGAGTCCAGATCCTTGTTCTGGTACTCCAGATGACGATGTATGGTATAAATTTACAGCTACTGCGTCAAATCATGTGATTTCACTTAAGAATATTGTTGCTGCGGGAACGACCCCAAGTACAGATACGTACTTCCAGGTTTTCAGTGGTGATTGTGCTGTCTTGAACAGTGTTTTATGTTCAGATGCAGAAGTATCTACTGCAACCGGACTTACTGTAGGAGGAATTTATTATATAAGAGTTTATAGCTATGGTGACGGAGGAAGTGCTCAAAGCTTCAATATATGTGTAGGAACATTGCCTCCACCTCCGGCTAATGATGATTGTGCTGCAGCAATTAACCTAACGGTAAACCCTGATATGAATTGTGGTGCTGTTACCGCTGGGACAACCCTTTCAGCAACAGATTCTGGCTTGGACCCAGATCCTTGTTTTGGTAATCCTGATGATGATGTATGGTATAAATTTACAGCAACTGCATCATCTCATGTTATTTCACTTAGAAATATTGTTGGGGTAGGAACAGGAAGTACAAGTACAGATACCTATTTCCAGGTTTTCAGCGGAAGCTGTGGAGGTTTGACAAGCATTTTATGTTCAGATCCTGATTCATCAATTGCTTCTGGCCTTAACGCAGGTGAAACTTATTATGTAAGAGTTTATAGTTATGGAGGAGCGGGAAGAGCTCAAAGTTTCAACATCTGTGTAGGAACATTACCACCGCCGCCAACAAATGATGATTGTGCAAGTGCTGTTACTCTGACAGTAAATCCAAATATGAATTGTGGAGCAGTTACTGCTGGTCATACACTTGGAGCAACAGATTCAGGTATGGCTCCGGATCCTTGTAGTGGTACTCCTGATGATGATGTATGGTTTAAATTTACGGCAACTTCAGGTAGTCATACCATTACATTAAGTGATGTTGTTTCTCTTGGTACAAGCCAGACTACAGATAGTTATTTCCAGGTTTTCAGTGGAAGTTGTGATGCCTTAGTAAGTGTTCTATGTTCAGATCCTCTATCAGGTGTTGCTTCTGGTCTTACGGTAGGAAGTACTTATTATGTAAGAGTTTTCACGTACGGTGGAACAGAAACGGCCATTGGCTTTAAGATATGTGTAGGAACCTTGCCTCCTCCTCCAGCAAATGATGCTTGTGCTGGTGCATTGGTAGCAACTGTGTTCCCTTATAGCTATACTCAGGCCGATGCGGCTGGAGCTACTAATAACGGTGGATTCATTACTACTTGCTCAAATAATCCAATGAATGATGGTACTTGGTTTACTTTCACAGGAGATGGTACGGCTCACGAAATTGCGGTGTCAATGCCTGCAGGAAGTAGCTTCGATCCTCAAATTGGAGTTTTCAGCGGAAGCTGTGATAATTTAACTTGTGTAGCTACTGCTGATAACGGTGGTGGGGGTACTGCTGAAACAGTATCAGTGGCAACGGTTGCAGGAACTGTGTACTATGTGAATGTAGGACATTATTCTGATGATGAAGATAAACTGGAAGAGACCTTTACGATTACTATCAATAAAGAAAATCTAGGAACTTCAGAAACAGCTAAAGCTAAGAATGATATTAAGGTATATCCAAACCCGTTTGCAGAAGTATTGAATATTTCAAAAGCAGATGAGGTAAAATCTATTTCTGTTCTGGAAATTTCAGGCAGATTGGTGAAAACTATTGAAAGCCCTTCTTCTGTTCTTCATTTAGGAGACTTAAAACAAGGGATGTATTTAGTAGTTCTGAATATGAAAGATGGAACTAAGCAGACGGTTAAAGCAATTAAGAAATAATTGAAAAATTATTGAAATAAAGAAGCGGATCATTTGATCCGCTTTTTTTTGCGGAAAAATATTGAGAATAATTTGATTTAAGGAACTGATAAGATTCTTAGAGCTAAAAAAGAAGAGTGGAAATTTCCGCTCTTCTTTTTATTTAAAACAGATTATAATCTGTAATTTATTTGTTGTTATTCATTACTTGTCAGGTACTGGCTGTATATCTCCCGTATTCATAAGATCAAAAATAGTTGGGAAGAACATAACGAGAATGAAATAAATGATAATCATCAGCGCAATGAGTGCGAAAAGAATAATCACTAAACTATTGGGTCTATTTTTCTTTTTTGGTTCCATGATTTTGTGGTATTTGGTGAATAGATTAAACTGATATTCAATATCAAGCTAATTTCTTGCCACACTGCTTACAATATCTTGCATCATCATCAATATCTTCATTGCCACAGCGGTCACAGATCATTTCCAGGTTTTGTCTTTTATTTCGCATTTCTGCTGTTACAATTCCCGTAGGAACAGCAATAATGGAGTAACCTGCAAGCATCAGAATGACTGCAAAAAACTTTCCCATCGGAGTAATAGGAGATACATCTCCATATCCTACGGTAGTTACTGTTACTACCGCCCAATAAATAGACTGAGGGATGGTTTCAAAACCTTGGCGGCCACCCTCCACCATAAACATCAGTGAACCTACAATAACCGAAAATATGATCAGAAACAGAAGAAATATATAAATCTTTCTTGAACTGTTTTTTAATGCCCTTACAATCAAATAGCCATCGTTCATGAAATCCAGTAAATTGAAAATCCTGAAGATTCTCAGCATTCTCAGCATTCTGAAGATCAGGAAATATTTGGTGATCGGGAAGAAAAAGCTAAGGAAGAAAGGAACCAACGCAAGAAAATCAATAATACCAAAGAAACTGAAGATATAGTTACGTTTATTTTTGATTACTGCAATCCGCATGGTGTACTCGGCAGTGAAAAAAATGGAAATAACCCATTCAAGAACCAGAAAAGTATAATGAAATCTTTTATCCAGCTGAGGTACACTTTCCATCATAATAATGGCAGTACTTGCAAGGATTAAGGATAATAATATAATATCAAAGAGTTTTCCGAGCCTCGTATCGGAGCGATAAATTATTCGGTAAAGGAATCTTTTCCAAAGTTTGTCTTCAGGAACAAGGTTGTGTTCTCTTTCCATGTACATTCAGTTATTTCACAGCGAAGTTAATAATTTTCATGAAGTATAGGCTATATATATGATTGTTAAAAGAAAGTTTAAAATGTTAACGGTTTTTCTTTCATTTAAAAGTGAATTATTACAGTTTAATATAATGGTTTACAGTGACTTGTGTATTTTAAATTACGAAAAACATATGACATATAAAAATTTATTTTTTAACATATTGTTAACTATAGTTTGTAATTTTATTCAACAAAACGTAAGATCATGAGAAAATTTTTAACTTTGTTCATTCCACTTTGTGTAGGTACTCTTATGTTTGCACAGGTGGGTATTAATACATCGAATCCCAATGAAGCAACAGTGCTTGATGTTGTCTCCAATCAGAAAGGTATTCTTATTCCCCGACTTACAGATACGGACAGAAATACTTACTTAGCTGATAATGATGCTTTAACAGTGCCTCCTGCAGGTGTTGTAAATGCTAATCTTACTGCAGGAACTCTTATTTTTAATACGACAACGAATAATTTCCAGTATTGGGATGGTACCCTCTGGAGACAGCTTTTTGTTCCCACATCTTCTCAGGCTGGTAATGATGGTGTCGTTAAAGTGAATTCTGGAAACGCAAATGTAAAACCCTCTCTTAATTTAAATGCTTCAGGAAATGGTTATGGAGCAAGACAACAGGTGACGTATACAACACCATTGGTCTTTGCTGCCAGTCCTACCACAAGCTGGCCGGAAACTACAGTTCCCTTTCCGGGGGTCACAGCTAATATTTATATTGCAGCAACAGGTAAATGGAGAGAAAATGAAATCTATGGTCAGGTACATCTTTGGAGGCTTATTGCTAATATAACTCCGGGATCCAATTCTTCCGGATCTGTAAAAGCAACTTTCAAAAATCCTGATTCCGGTTTTGAAATTAATTCTATTCAATTGGTCCCAAGTGGCTCAAGTGGAGTAGGTAACCTTCTAACCTTTTATTTCTACACCATTGCAGATCCTGCCAGCCTGGATCCGGGTAGAGGATATCAGCTTTTCATGGAGTCAGATATATCCTGTGGGGTAGTGGTGGATTCCTTTACAAGGGTATCCCTCTTCAAAGACTAAAAATAATATTTAAAAACACAAATTTAAGTCGGTCCGAAAAGTCCGGCTTTTTTATGGGCAGATAAATTTTTTTCGGAATCCTAGGGAAATTAATATCTTCGCTGTAACTGTAAAAATATAGACGAATGAAGTTAAGAACTGTAATTTCAAAAATAGAAGAAGAAATAAGCATCAGACAGGCAGAGGATTTTGATAACGTAGGGTTGCTGTGCGGGGTTCCGGATCGTGATGTTTCCGGAATTCTGGTTTGTCATGATGCCTTGGAAAATGTAGTAGAAGAAGCAATTGAAAAAAACTGTAATCTTATTGTATGCTTTCATCCTATTATATTTTCAGGCTTAAAGTCCTTAACAGGAAAAAATTATGTAGAAAGAGCCGTTTTAAAGGCTATTGAAAATAAAATTGCTATTTATGCCATTCATACCGCATTTGATAATGATTTCTTTGGGGTAAATCATGGAATATGCAGCCAATTGGGATTAAAGAACATGAAAATTCTTCAGCCAAAGGAAAAGAACCTAAAACAACTGACGGTCTTCGTTCCAAAGGAGCATTCTGATAAAGTAAGGGAAGCCATGTTTGCTGCTGGAGCCGGAAACATAGGATTTTATGATGAATGCAGCTTTACAATCAATGGAAACGGGACATTTAGGCCAATAGAAGGCTCAAACCCTTTTTCCGGACAGCAAAATATACGTGAGAAAGCTGATGAAGATATGATTTCTGTGATTTTTGAAAACTATAAGGAAGGCCAGATCATCGGAGCAATGAAAAATGCCCATCCATATGAGGAAGTAGCCCATCAGGTATATAGCCTGGATAACAAAAATCATCATACCGGACTGGGAATGTATGGTGAGCTGGAAGAAGAGATGAATGAAAAGGATTTCTTAAGATTTGTAAAGGAAAAGTTCAGTCTTGAAGTCATAAAACATTCTTCTTTCAACAACAAAAAAATTAAAAGAGTAGGGGTTCTGGGAGGTTCTGGAGCCAGCGGAATCCGATCTGCAGTTTCCAAGAAATGTGATGCTTACCTTACCGGAGATATCAAATACCACGACTATTTCTTGGCAGAGTCCAAAATGTTGATTTGTGATATAGGACATTATGAATCAGAACAATTTGTAACTCAACAATTATTTGAAATTTTATCACAAAAATTTAGTACATTTGCAATTTCAAAATCTATTGAAAAAACAAACCCAGTAAATTATTTCATTTAAATATGGCAAAAACCAACGATATTTCAGTTGAAGAAAAATTAAGAGCTTTATACGATTTACAGATCATTGATTCAAGATTGGATGAAATCCGAAATACTAGAGGAGAATTGCCAATTGAAGTTGAAGATCTTGAAATCGAGATTGAAGGTCTTGAAAAAAGAGCTGAAAAATTTCATGCAGACATTAAAGATCAGGACGATCAGATCAAAACAAAGCATGAAGTTATTAACCATGCAAAAACTTTAATTGAGAAGTATAAATCTCAACAGGATAATGTAAGAAACAATAAAGAGTTTGAAGCATTAGGGAAAGAAATTGAATTCCAGGATTTGGAAATTCAACTTGCTGAAAAGAGAATTAAGGAATTCGGAGTTAAAATTGCTCACAAAAACGAAACTTTAAGTGAACTAACTTCAAAGATCGACGATTTAAAAAATCACTTGAAATTCAAAAAAGAAGAATTAGATGGTTTGATCTCTGAAACTCAGAAAGAAGAAGAATACTTAATAGAGCAATCTAAAGAATTCGCTGGTAAAATTGACGAAAGATTATTGGCTTCTTACAACAGAATCAGAACAAGCTCTATCAACGGTCTTGCTGTAGTAGGATTAGAAAGAGGAGCTCCAAAAGGATCATTCTTTACTATTCCTCCACAAAAGCAAATGGAAATCGCTCAGAGAAAGAAAATCATTATTGATGAGCATTCTGGAAAAATCCTTGTTGACGATGAGTTGGTAATGGAAGAAAACGACAAAATGAAATCAGTAATTAAATTCTAATTATTAGATTTTACATAATACAAAAGCTGTTTCAGAAATGAAGCAGCTTTTTTTATTTCAATAATTAAAGTCTTTTGAGGAATCTGAGCTTTCACCAAAATCTGTGAAAATCGATACTTTCAATAGCATTGGGTTTTACCAAAATCATAAAAAGACCGCTTCAATTATGAAGCGGTCTTTTTATTTTATTCCTGATGATCATACATCTTATTGTACAGAGCAATAAACTTTTCTTTTACTGCTTTTCTTTTAAGTTTCAGTGTTGGCGTCAGAAGTCCGGATTCAATGCTCCAGATTTCAGGAGTCAATTCAATCTTTTTGATTTTCTCCCAGTTTCCAAGGTGCTCATTGATTCCCTCCATTTCTTTTTCAATTCTTTGCTTCAGCTCGTTGCTTTTAGCAATTTCTTCCGGTGTGGAGCCTATGTTGAGATTATTTCTCATGGCCCAGTTCTTTGCAAATTCAAAGTCAGGCTGCACCAATGCACATGGCATTTTTTCACCATCACCTACAACCATGATTTGTTCAATGAATTTTGAAGCTTTAGCAAGGTTCTCAATGGTTTGGGGAGCAATATATTTACCACCGGATGTTTTGAACATTTCTTTTTTACGGTCTGTGATCTGTAAAAACCCCTCACTATCAATATGGCCAATATCGCCAGTCTTGAAAAATCCATCTTCAGTAAAAGCTTCTCTGGTCATTTCATCGTTTTGGAAATAACCTTTAAATACAGATGGCCCTTTTACGGTAATCTCACCATCTTCCTGAATCTTTACTTTTAGATTGTCCAATGGTATACCTACGGTTCCTACTTTCATTTTGCTGAAACTGTTTACAGAAATTACAGGAGACGTCTCTGTTAGGCCATATCCCTCCAAAATGGGAATCCCTGCATTCTGAAACATGAGGTTCAGTCTTGTAGACAATGCTGCAGATCCGGAAACCAGAGTAACAATTTCACCCCCCAGACCTTCTCTCCATTTGGAAAAAACCAGTTTATCAGCAATCATTTCCTGAATTCCTGACGGTTTGGAAATGACTTTCTTTTTGGAAATAAGATTTAAAGCCCAGAAAAAAATCTTTGACTTTAATCCACCTGCAGAAGATCCTGTATTATAGATTTTATCATATACCTTTTCGATCAATCTAGGTACCACAGTCATATAGTGGGGCTTCACTTCTTTTACATTTTCACCCATTTTTTCAATGCTCTCTGCGAAGTAAAGAGAAAAACCGTTGTATTGATACAGATAAAAAAGCATTCTTTCAAAAATGTGACAGATAGGAAGGAAACTCAAGGCTCTTGTTTCTTTATAGTCAAGGCTTTTTTTCTTAGGAATTCTTGGGATGGATCCTAATACATTGGATACGATATTATTATGGGTAAGCATCACCCCTTTAGGTCTTCCTGTAGTGCCGGAAGTATAAATAATAGTTGCGAGATCTTCAGTATTGATGGCGTTGGAAAGATCCTCAACCTCTATTTGTGTGGATTCATCTTCACCCAAATCCAAAATTTCTTTCCAATTGGCAGCTCCACTTATATTATCAAAAGTAAAAATTCCCTGTAAACTCGGGATATTGTGCTTTACCTTCATTACCTTATTAAGAAGTTCCTTGTCAGAAACAAAACAATACTGTATTTCTGCATTGTTGAAGATAAATTCGTAATCCTCTGAGGAAATACTTGGGTAAACCGGTACTGAAACAACACCGATCTGTGAAAGTCCAAAATCCATAATAGCCCATTCCGTTCGGGAATTGGTGGTTATCAAAGCGATCTTATCACCAGGTTTTATACCTAGCTTCAATAATCCTCTGGATATCTTATTTCCCTCATTGATAAACTCCTGCGTAGAAGTTTTTTTCCATTCACCATGATACTTCGTAACAAACATATCCATTTTAGGATATTTTTCTAAAGCATAGTGCGGAATATCGAATAATCTTTTGATCGTCATGATTTTTTAAATAATTTATAAAGAAATTTAAATATAAGCATTTTTTTTAATTGTAGGCCTCTCAATTTAATAATTGAAATTTAGTTAAATGCTTACCATAATATTTTTTATCAAAAAGGAGGCCGTAAGTATGATAGAGACTGCTTTGCTGTTGAATTACTCCACTAATGCCGCTTTTTAAAAATGCATAGTTTTTATTTTATTTCCTTTTGAGATTTTGATGGTTTTCCATTTTTCACTACCTGAATCCAAAAGCTCTCCCAGTCGTCTTTATTCCAGCCTTTTTCACCATTCCAATTTATTTTTTCAGATTTGCTTAAAAAGTGTAAATTTACGGCTATCTAATTATTTTTTTTATGGACTTTAATTTATCGGAAGAACAGCTGATGATTCAGCAGGCAGCAAGAGATTTTGCACAAAACGAATTATTACCTGAAGTTATTGAAAGAGACCGTGACCAGAAGTTCCCTGTAGAGCAGGTGAAGAAAATGGGTGAAATGGGGCTTTTAGGAATGATGGTTGACCCAAAATACGGAGGAGCAGGTATGGACAGCGTTTCCTACGTGCTGGCAATGGAGGAGATTGCAAAAATAGATGCATCTGCAGCTGTTGTAATGTCTGTAAATAATTCATTGGTTTGTGCCGGTCTTGAAAAGTTTGCTTCTGAAGAACAAAAAGTAAAATATCTTACTCCTTTGGCAAGTGGAAAAGTAATCGGAGCATTTGCTTTATCTGAGCCGGAAGCTGGTTCTGATGCCACTTCTCAGAAAACAACTGCTGAAGACAAAGGAGATTACTATCTATTAAACGGAATCAAAAACTGGATTACAAACGGAGGAACTGCTTCTTACTATATCGTAATTGCACAAACAGATCCTGAGAAAAAACATAAGGGCATCAATGCTTTCATCGTAGAAAGAGGATGGGAAGGTTTTGAAATCGGACCAAAAGAAGATAAACTGGGAATCAGAGGAAGTGATACACACTCTTTGATCTTCAACAATGTAAAAGTTCCAAAGGAAAACAGAATTGGTGAGGATGGATTCGGATTCAACTTTGCTATGGCTGTATTGAATGGTGGAAGAATCGGTATTGCTTCTCAAGCTTTAGGTATCGCTTCAGGAGCTTATGAAATGGCTTTGAAATATGCTAAAACAAGAAAAGCATTCAAAACGGAGATCATCAACCATCAGGCAATTGCATTCAAATTAGCAGATATGGCTACTCAGATTACTGCAGCAAGAATGCTATGCTTCAAGGCAGCATGTGAAAAAGATGCAGGAAAAGATATCTCTGAAAGCGGAGCAATGGCAAAATTATACTCTTCTCAAGTAGCAATGGATACTACTATTGAAGCTGTACAGATCCACGGTGGATATGGATATGTGAAAGAATACCACGTAGAAAGACTAATGAGAGATGCAAAAATCACTCAGATCTACGAAGGAACTTCTGAAATTCAGAAAATCGTGATCTCCAGAAGTATCGCAAAATAATTTTAATAAAACACACTACCTATGAAAAAATCTTTGTGGATCACCCTAGGCGTCGTACTGCTATTGTTAGGAGTATTTGTATGGTATAAGTACTTCTTCGTTTTCGGAGAAGGAGTAAAATCCGGATATCTGAATTATGCCATGAAAAAAGGCTATGTATTCAAGACCTATGAAGGTAAACTGATTCAGGAAGGTTTCGGAAAAGGAAAAGCAGGAGGTATTACAAGCTATGAGTTTGAGTTTTCTGTAGATGATCCTGAAGTTTTCAAGCAATTGGAAACCAACAGTGGTAAAACCTTTGACCTCCATTACAAGGAATACAATGGTGCTCTTCCGTGGAGAGGAAACACAAAGTTTGTTGTAGATAAAGTAGTGAATATGAAATAATTTAAAAGGCTTCCGATTGGGAGGCCTTTTTTCTTTTCAGAAGCTTTTTTTCGCTTAAAAAATAAATAAACCATGTTTACCCGGCCTTAGCTAAAACTTAAAATATCAATCTATCCTCATACGTATTTAAAATAAAAAATCCATCCCTGAGGATGGACTTTAAAATCTATTGAGAATCTTTATTAGGAGTGTTTTTGTTTTTCTTTTTATAAAAATAGTATCCAATACCACCAATTAGGAATACAGGCCACAATGGAAGAAGAAACAGGAAAATGGAAGTAATGACATCCCAGCCTGACTCTATCGCTGCCAATGATTTTCCACCGAAAGTTGTAGGTTCTTTTTCAGCCTCCGTTTTATCCGTAATGTTTATATTAATGCTGCAGATGGTATTGTCAGCATAATTACGCCCTGAAACCTGAATATCTTTAGTCTCAATATCTCCTATATTGGTGTTGAGAGCCTCCATTAAGCCATCAAAATGCTGGATAGGAACTTTGATATCTATACTGTATATTTTTTGGTTTTCTTCACGATGATTGGCTGATTCTGAATAGGAAAGATTTTCACTTTTAATATAACCGTTGTTTTTAATGGCTTCTTCTCGGATAATTTCCTTTACAGTTTCTGCATTATCTGCCTTTATAACGAGATATCCTGTTTTTACCATTTTATCTTTTGGTATATTCAGTTCATAGCTATCATTTTTAGGCTTGTCTTTATAAATAATCTTCGTTTCCTTGATGACCTTTGGAGCAGGAACGTTCACCACGATCTTTTCAGATTTCTTTGCAGAAGAATCCTTTTTCTCAATTTTTGATTCCAGTTTTGTAGAAGCAATTTTATCTGATAAAGAATCTACCATCTTGGAAGTATTTTCTATTTTCTGCTGAATGTCGTTTTTAGTGTTTTCAATATCTTTTATTCTTATGCTTGCAGAGTCCAGAGCTTGGCTGGCTGTTGTATTGGCATTATCAATGGCTTCTGTAGCAACAGTGGCAGCGCTGTCTATACTCTGTACAGCTTCCCCAATCTTAGATGATGAAATCTCACCTTTTTTACCACACATAATGAATGTACCTGATACAACTGCTAGTAAAATGAATTTTTTCATAACATTAATTTTTTGATGAAGTAAAATTAGTCATGAAGCTTTCGAAGTCCTTGTAAATGGAATGTATTGTATTCGTAAAATTATAATTATTAGATTTTCAATATGTTGTATTTGTTTTACAAAAGATTTACAAAGAGTTTTTCTGCGTTTGAAACATGAAATTGCTTGAAAATTTTATCTTTTCTCCAAATATTAAATTGGAAATCTAAAAATTCCCCTCATTCGGAGGGGTGGTGAAAATTCAAAGAATTTTTGACGGGGTGGTTTTTAGAAAGTATATCATAAAAAAATCCGCAGAAGTTATCTGCGGATCTATATTTTTGGTGATTTTACTCTCTTACTTAGTGATCTCGGAACTCACTGATGAAATGTAGCTTTACATTCGGGAATTTCTCCTGTGTCATATGAATAGTGAATGATGAGTCTGCCAAAAATACCAACTGGTCGTATTTATCTCTGGCAAGGAATCTCTGTTTTAATCTTGCAAATTCCTTAAACTCTTCAGATTTTTCATCTGCTTCTACCCAGCATGCCTTATGCATGGATAATGGTTCATAGGTACATTTTGCCCCATACTCGTGCTCCAGACGGTATTGGATAACTTCGTACTGAAGTGCACCCACAGTTCCGATGATTTTTCTGTTGTTCATTTCCAGGGTAAATAGCTGTGCAACTCCCTCATCCATCAACTGATCAATACCTTTTGCCAATTGCTTAGCCTTAAGCGGATCATTATTGTTGATATAACGGAAATGTTCAGGAGAGAAGCTTGGAATACCCTTGAAGCTTAGCTTTTCACCACCTGTTAAGGTATCACCAATTCTGAAACTTCCCGTATCATGAAGACCCACAATATCACCAGGGAAACTTTCCTCTACCACCTCTTTTTTATCAGCAAAGAATGCATTGGGTGAAGAAAACTTCATTTTTTTGCCCTCTCTTACCAATAGATAGTTTTCATTTCTTTTGAATGTTCCGGAAACAATCTTTACGAATGCAAGTCTGTCTCTGTGCTTAGGGTCCATGTTAGCGTGGATCTTAAAAACAAATCCTGTGAAATTATTTTCTTCCGGCTTTACCATACGAAGATCACTCTCTTTAGGCTGTGGCATTGGAGCAATTTCGATGAATGCATTCAATAATTCACGTACCCCAAAGTTGTTTAAGGCAGAACCAAAGAAAACCGGTTGTAGATCACCGTTCATGTAATCCTCACGGCTGAATTCAGGATATACAGATTGGATAAGTTCTAACTCCTCTCTCAATGTTTGAGCCGCTTTTGGTCCTATTGCCTCATCAATGGATGGGTCGTTAATATCATCAAAAGTAATAGATTCACCTACCTTTTGCTTTCTCTCTTCAAGGAATAACTGGATATTGTTTTCCCAGATATTATAAATTCCCTGGAAGTCACTACCCATACCAATTGGAAGGGAAAGCGGAACAACTCTTAATCCCAATTTCTGTTCTACTTCATCCAACAAATCGAATGCATCCTTACCCTCACGGTCAAGTTTATTGATGAATACCAGCATCGGAATGTTTCTCATTCTACAAACCTTAACCAATTTTTCAGTTTGTTCCTCAACCCCTTTTGCAACGTCAATTACAACAATTACAGAATCTACGGCAGTTAATGTTCTATAGGTATCCTCAGCAAAATCCTTGTGACCAGGAGTATCAAGGATATTAATTTTATGGTCTTTATATTCAAAAGCCAATACGGAAGTGGCTACAGAGATCCCTCTCTGTCTTTCAATTTCCATAAAGTCGGAGGTAGCTCCTTTTTTTATTTTATTGGACTTTACCGCACCTGCTTCCTGAATGGCACCCCCGAAAAGTAATAGTTTTTCCGTAAGAGTAGTTTTTCCAGCATCCGGGTGCGAAATGATCCCGAAGGTCTTTCTTTTTTGTATTTCTTTGATTAAGTCTGACATATCGTATTTTGAAGTCGCAAAAATCGTGATTTTTTATGAGGGTTTCAAATAATTTGATAAATAAATTATTGAGGGATGATGAGCGGGTAGTTTGTAGGTTTTACTATGAAAGGATTTAAGAGTTTTAGAGTGGAAGAATGGATATGTTTAAGGGGATCGGAGCATGAGTGTAAATCTACCGAGAAAGCCAGGCTGCCCGGATTTTAATAATAAATAAAATTTCTGTTATTAAATATCTGATGTCGAAAATCTAACCTCTACACCAGAAAATTAATAACAAGTACAATGGAATACAATAAGCCAAAGATAAGGGCAAGTAAAATAATCATTATAAAAAATTCAAATTCTGCCGATTTTTGCACCGGATGTGTTTTTTCAGAAAGATTGTACTCTTCTAGTGTGTGTTGTCCTATTTTTAGATCCGGTCTGAAATTTTGAATACCCTGTAAAAAGTGCCTGTATAGTTCATATTTATTTTTAAAAATGTAAAAACCATGATTGAAATCAATCGCAGTTTCCTGTATCTGTCCAGTTTCATTTTTCTTAAAAATCTTTATTGATTTCGTGAAGGAAGGCTGTGTATTTGTTACACTTCTTACATCGGGAAGAAAAGAATCGTCAGAGCTGAAGAGTTCTGTGTATAAAGTCTGGGTAATGATCTCATTACCGTAATTGTAGATACAAAGTCCTTTTTCATTGATGACCACCCTTTGAAATTCTTTTTGTCTGATGTTAATCATATAAGGAATCAAAAAGATAGAGATGATAATGCATACGATTTCTGTAATAAAAATAATGAAAAATCGATCCAGATGATATAAGTAGTAATCATTGAAACTATGACTGAAAAGTTCATAAAAAAGCAACAGAATCAAAGCTGCTATTACAGTAGTCACCAACCATGCTGCACACAAGACAATATAAGTTATAGGCCAGTTAACCTCAGATTCTATCATTTGAAATTTTTTCTCCATTCACATGATCTTTAGATAAATGCTATATCCCAGGGCAGAGTTATGATTCAACAGATTAAGCTGCTGTTGTTGCCAGATAAAATGGTAAAACAAAAATTAAAAACGGTAAATAAGTGTTCATTTTGTGGTTTTATGCAATTAAGGCGAAAATAAGTATTTTCCTTTTTAGTTGTCTGTAGCATTCAAAAAAATTATCTTTGTTTTTATAAATTTTTACAGAGAAAAAGAATGGAAAATAGCAGGTATCCGAAGTTTACTTTCACATGGCTGGGTGGTGTTACCTTAGTAGTTGGATTGTTTGTGGGAACAATGGCTGTTTCTCTATTCAGTACCTTTTGGAAAGTGGCTTTCAAGGAAAATTTAGAACTTAAGGACTGGTTTCTTATGGTGGCAAATTCTGTAGGTTTCCTTACGGCTATTGCCTTTTTTGATTTTTTTATTGTAAGACGTACCACCCAAAAGAAGCTTAGCTTTAATTTGTCTTCTGTTAATTTCTCTACCTATCTTCTCATCTTTCCAATGATGGCGGGGATGATGTTTATTTCAGAATTTATTGCAGCTCAGATCCCAACAACAGGACTTTTCTTTGGCGATTTTTATGAATATTTTACCCAATTAATGAGTCAATTGACCGATAATCAGGTAGTTATGATTATCATGACCGTGATTATGGCTCCTGTTTTTGAGGAAATTATATTCCGGGGGATCATCCAAAAAGGATTGATTAATAAAGGAGTAGAACCATGGAAAGCAATTTTGTACGCTTCCATCATTTTTGGGGTGGTTCATGGGAATCCGTGGCAGTTTATCAGTGCAGTGATGCTGGGCTGTGTGCTGGGATTGGTATATCATAAAACAAAGTCTTTACTGATGCCGATATTGTTGCATGCGTTTAATAATTTAACCCTGTCGCTACTGGTGCTTTACGGTAAAGATGAAAGTTTTGCAAAGGTTCTTAATGTTTCAGAATGGCTTATTCTAGCTGTAGGAATTGTACTTTTTTCTTTATTCTATTATCTTTTTATGAAAAAGTATAAAGTACATTATACTGAAATGTAATGAACCGGGTTAAAAAAGTAAAATTGAAAATGAATATAGAGATGGAATTATTGGTAGCAACACATAACGAACATAAAAAAGAAGAAATTCAGCAGATTCTTGGGAATGAATGTACGGTTAAAAGCCTTACAGATTATAATATTCACGAAGAAATTGTAGAAGATGGAGATTCTTTTCATGCCAATGCATTAATTAAAGCAAAGTATTGTTTTGAAAAGACGGGAGTTCCCAGTTTAGGTGATGACAGCGGTCTGGTAGTAGAATCTTTGGATGGAAGACCTGGGATATTCTCTGCCCGTTATGCAGGAGATCATGATTTTGCAAAGAATATTGAAAAAGTATTGGAAGAGCTGCAGGGAATAGAAAACCGAAAGGCTTACTTCGTTACTGTTTTATGCTATTATGATGAAAACGGGGCTCAATACTTTGAAGGAAGAGTTCATGGGAATTTATTGACTGAAAATAAAGGGTTCAAAGGATTTGGTTATGACCCTATCTTTGTTCCTGAAGGACACGAAAGAACCTTTGCAGAAATGGATCCTGAAGATAAAAATAAAATCAGCCACCGTAAGCAGGCACTAGACTTGTTTATGGATTTTTTAAAAGTGACTGATTAAAATATAACAAGCTAATAGAAGAACCATTTCTCTTTTCCAGTGGAATGGTTCACTATGCTTTTCCTTTTAAATTTGACGGTAAAATATACGTTTTCAATTTTCTGTCGTACATTTGTTTCAATAAACTATTGATTTGAGTACTTATTTAACAATATTAGGTTTTAACTCGGCGATTCCGACTATTAATACTTCACCAACGGCCCAGTTGCTGGAAATGGAAGAAAGACTCTTCCTGATCGATTGTGGTGAGGGAACACAGGTACAGCTGAGGAAAGCAAAAGCCAGATTTTCAAAAATCAACCATATTTTTATTTCTCATCTTCATGGAGATCATTGCTTTGGTCTTCCCGGTCTTATTGCTTCTTTCCGTCTTTTGGGAAGAGATAATCCATTGCATGTCTATGGACCCAAAGGGATTAAGAAGATGATGGAAACTATTTTTCAGATTACAGAAACCCACCGTGGTTTTGAGGTGGTTTATCATGAACTGGATAAGGACTATTCTGAGAAAATTTATGAAGATAATAGAGTAGAGGTATATACTATTCCTTTAGATCACAGAATTTACTGTAACGGTTATCTTTTTAAAGAGAAACCCAAAGACAGGCATCTTAATATGCAGGAAATTGCTAAATACAGTGAAATTGAAACCTGTGATTATCATAATATAAAAGCAGGAAAAGATTTTGTATTAAGTGATGGCTATGTCCTTAAAAATGAAGTTTTAACTGTTGAGCCGGCTCCACCAGTGTCCTATGCGTTCTGTAGTGATACCCGATATCTTGAATCTGTAATTCCGATTATTAAAAATGTAACGGTTTTATACCACGAATCTACCTTTTTGCATGATTTGAAAGAAATGGCAGATTATACGGGACATACTACAGCGTTGGAAGCTGCTACCATTGCTCAAAAAGCCCAGGTAGGAAAACTGATTCTGGGGCATTTTTCCAACAGGTATGCCGATTTGACAGTGTTTACAGATGAAGCCAGAAATGTTTTTCCCAATTCATTCTTACCAAAGGCCTTGGAAAGTGTAAAAATTTAAATGAATATGCTGAATTTTGAAGAACTCAGAAGTTTTCTGGATGAAAAAGCAGATCAGTATAACACTCCCGATTTTATTGAAAATGATCCGATACAGATTCCGCATCGTTTTTCATTAAAACAGGATATTGAGATTGCTGGTTTTCTGGCCGCAACAATTTCCTGGGGAAATAGGAAGTCGATTATAAATTCTGCCAATAAAATGCTAGATATTATGGGGAACTCTCCCTATGATTTCGTGCTGAACCACTCCGAAAAAGAGTTGGAAAGCATTCAGGATAAAAGTATTCACAGAACATTTAACGGGCAGGATTTTTCCTATTTTATTAAGCAATTTAATAGAATCTATAAGGAAAATGAAAGTCTGGAGGATTTATTCAAAGTAAAAGATTCTGAAATAAATTTTTTGTATGCTATAGAAAGATTCAGAAATAGTTTTTTGGAACCGGAAAAGCACAGAAGTCACAAGCATATCAGTTCACCGCACAAAAATTCATCAGCTAAAAGAATTATTATGTTTTTGAGATGGATGGTAAGAAAAGATAAGCGAGGTGTAGACTTTGGAATCTGGAAAGATATAGATCAGAAATACCTGTCTATTCCTCTGGATGTACATACCGGAAATATTTCAAGAAAACTGGGTTTGGTTTCAAGAACACAGAATGACTGGAAAACGGTGGAAGAACTGGATGGAGCAATTAGAAAATTTGATGAAAAAGATCCGGCAAAATATGATTATGCATTGTTTGGATTGGGAGTCACCAAGGAACTCTTGTAAAAAATGAAATGATGAAAAAATATAATGAAAAAACAGAAGTTCTAGAGAAGATAGCAGACCGTGTTACCTCATGGATTGGATCCATTCAATCCCTGATTGTGCATACTTTGCTTTTTCTTACATCGTTTTTGCTTCCGATGATGAATCTGGTAGAATTTGATCAGATGCTGCTGATTCTTACTACAGTTCTCTCTCTGGAGGCTATTTATCTGGCAATCTTTATTCAGATGTCTGTCAATAAAAGCCACGAAAAAATTGAAGACATTCAGGAAGATATTGAGGAAATTAGTGAAGATATAGAAGATATTCAGGAGGACATTGAGGAGATTAGCGAAGATATTGAGGAGATTAATGAAGATATAGAGGATATTCAGGAAGACATTGAAGAGATCAGTGAGGATATCGAAGAGATTAATGATGAAGAGGAAGAAGAGGATCACATTGAAAGAGCAAAAAATGTAATTCTAAAAAGTAATGTAAGTTCCAATAAAAACGAAATAAAAGCTTTGAAAGATATTATTATTCAACTCCAAAGTGAAATTCAACAATTAAAAAAGGATGAAGAATAGGTGTTGAAATATGATATCTAAGAAAATAACTAACCAGATCAGTCTTTATTGATCTGGTTTTTTTATGATTGAAATTCAATGTTTATTTACGTAAACTGTAATGATAATAGGTATTTGTTGTGATTTTTGTATTAAATATTAATATTGGAAGCTGAAGTAATGATTTGTTGTCAATATTTTTGCTACATTTGAACAAATGAATTTAAAATGTTGAATTATAGATTAAAAAATTACTTTTTTATTTTAACGTTTTTATTGGCTTCTGTCTCTGTTTTTTCTCAAGCTACCTCTGAACGAAAAAAGATAAGACACAGGCCATCTTCCGAAAGTTTGAGGGCAGGAAACTTTATAGATGTAAACGATCCTAATTATGCAGCCTCAGTGTATTCTCCTGAACAGTTGGTAAAAGATATTTTGATTAATGGCGGATCCACTTGTACGACCGCTAATGTAACCAATGTTACAGTGAGCCCTGACCATGCCGTTGATAATGAGACTAGATTTTGGGGATACTTCAATAAAGGAACGGCAACTTTTCCGTTTACAGATGGAATTGTTCTAACAACAGGACATGCAAGAGATGCAGGGAATGGTTTTATAGGATTATTAAGCAAGACCATAGGTACCGGAAGTGATCCTGATCTTGTAACAGCAACCAATCCTATTGTTGAGTTGAAAGATGCCGTAGCCCTTGAGTTCGACTTTGTCCCTAATTCTACACAGGTAAAATTCAATTATATCTTTGCTTCAGAAGAATATGATTCAGATTTTCCTTGTTCAGGCGGATTTTCAGATGCTTTTGCGCTTTTGCTAAAAAAGGTGGGAGACCCAACTTATACCAATCTTGCAGTATTGCCAGGTGGAGCAGGCCCGGTAAGTGCAACTAATATTGTGCCTGCAGGTAACGGCTTTAGCTGTGGTCCTATCAATGAGGTTTACTTCGGAGGGATGAATACCCCACATGTAGGTATTAATTATTATGGAAAAACAGTTCCGTTAACTGCGGTTGCAGATGTAATCCCCGGGCAAACCTATCATTTTAAAATGGTACTGGCGGATGCAAAGGATAATGGTCATGATTCTGCGGTCTTTCTTGAAGGAGGATCCTTTGATATAGGTATTAAAATAGTAGATGAAACCGGAACAAATTTACCGGGAACCATCAATATGTGTGATAATACACCAAAGACATTAAAGGCCCAACTGGCTATAATTCCGGGAATGACTTTTCAGTGGTATAAAGATGGAGTCTTAATTCCCGGTGCTACCAATGCTGCTTATATTGCTAACCAGCCTGGGGTGTATACTATAAAAGTAATGATTCCGGGAAATCAGTGCCCGGGAGAAGCTACTATTAAGATTATTGGAGGTACAAGCCCTACCGTACAAAATGCGGTACTTAAGCTTTGTACCACTCCTACGCTTAGTACTTTTGATTTATTGGCTGCCCAGTCTATGATTAGTACAACACCGGGCTCTATCTTCCGTTTTTATCTTAATCAGGCAGATGCGTTGGCTCAAAACAACAGTTATATCCCCAATCTTACAAACTATAATGGAACAGATGGTCAGATATTATATGTTCTTGTTTCCAATGGGGCATTTTGCAGTAAAATTGCAACCCTTACCTTAAGAAAAGAAGAAACTCCTGTCGCAAAATTAAATGCCGCAAAATTAAAGATTTGTGTAGGAGAGTCAGTCCTGTTAACAGCATCTGGCGGAGTAACTTATGATTGGAGTGATAATCCAACTACAGGAGGTACCAGAACGGTAAGCCCAATTAAAACAACTACCTATACGGTGTATGCTGTTGGAGCGCAAGGTTGTAAATCATTGCAACCCGCGCAGGTTACCATTGAAGTGGTGCCAGCTATTGTTTCAATATTAAAAGGTGGACATATCTGTCAGGGAGATAGGATTTTATTAGATGCCGGTTCAGGACCGGGATATACCTATGAATGGAGTACAGGGCAAACCAGCCAGACCATTACCGTAGATAAACCTGGAGAATATAAAGTGACAATAAGCAACGGAGTGTGTTCCAAGGAATTCAAGACAGACGTGATTAAGGCCGTTATTCCTGAGATCATCAATGTTGATTATAATGATAAGGGAACCATTATCCTTACAGCAAGTAATCCAAGCAATGGTGTACTGGAGTATTCAATAGATAACGGCATTACTTGGCAGGCTTCCAATGTATTTACGAATGTTCCTAAGAATAAGGTAATCACTATACGGGTAAGAGTTAAGCACACCAGCTGTGAAGGCTATTTGGAGTTCTTTACCTTTGTTATGAAAAATGTAATTACTCCGAACGGGGATAATATTAATGATATTATAGATTTCAGAGGAGTGAGCGGGTATAAGGATTTCAGTGGTAAGGTTTTCGACCGATATGGAAAAGAGGTATTCAAAGCCGAGAAAATCAGGCCTTATTGGGATGGCTATTTCCAAGGAAAACGACTGCCAACAGCATCTTATTGGTATCAAATTACTTATGAAGATCCTGCCAGTAAGCTCCTTACCGTAAAAACCGGATGGATATTGCTCAAGAATATAGAATAATTTTAAACGATAATTAAAAGACTGGCTGTTTTGTCAGTCTTTTTTTATTGTTTTTAAATAAATAGAGTTGATATTCTATCATAAATAAATTTGAATTAGTAATAATGTAAATTGTGTTAAACTGAATTTCAATCAAAAAAAATAGTATTTTTGTTTAAAATAATATAAAATGTTAAATAGGAGGACCGGGAATTTATTTTTGGCGTTATTTTTTGCTTTTATGGGAAGCTTTATTTTTGCTCAGAACAGAGGAAAGGTAGGGCAATTCAGAAAGCCCAGCGCAGCTACTTTAAGAGCGGGTGCTTTTATAGACGTAAATACTCCCGCCTATCCTGAGTCCGGTTATAGCATTACGCAGTTGGTAAAAGATGTTCTTATATCGGGAGGAGGATGTGCCAGTGCTAATGTGAGTAACGTTGTTGTTTCTCCTAATTTGCAGCCGAGTAATCAGAACCGAAGCTGGGGATTTTTTAATAAAGCAGGAACTAATTTTCCATTCAATAGAGGAATTATCCTTTCTACAGGGTATGCGAATAAAGCAGGAAACTCTTTTCTTGGCGATCTGAGTGATGATCTTGCAACAGGAGGGGATATGGATTTGGCCACTGCCCTGAATATTGATAATACTTTTCTTACAAATGCTACCTATATAGAATTCGACTTTGTAGCTGTTTCTTCAGAAGTTACCTTTAAATATTTATTTGCATCCAAGGAATATCAGCAGACATTTCCATGTAATATTACAGATGGTTTCGCCTTACTACTGAAAAAAGTAGGAGATCCTACTTATACCAATATGGCGGTACTTCCCGGAGGAGCTGGACCCGTGAGTGTAACCAATATTCACCCAGCGATTTTTCCTACTTGTGGTCCTAAAAATGAAGCCTATTATGGCGGAACAAATACAGCTCAGATAGAAACCAACTTTAACGGCCGTACAATTCCTTTGACTGCAAAGGCGGCTGTAATTCCGGGGCAGACCTATCATTTTAAAATGGTCTTGGCAGATTTTCAGGATCCTAATTTCGATTCGGCAGTGTTTTTAGAAGCCGGATCATTTGATATCGGAGTAAAGATTCTAGGCCCTGGAGGAGTACAGCTTCCGGCTTCTGTGAATATGTGTGATAATGCACCACAGACCTTTACGGCATCTGTTCAGGAACCTAATGTAACCTATCAGTGGTTCTTGAATAATAACCCTATTCCTGGAGCAGATGATCCAAGTTATACAGCAACTCAGCCTGGTGTGTATACCGTTAAGGTATATATTCTGGGAAGCTCTTGCCCGGGAGAGGCTACAATTACTGTTGTGGGTGGAACTTCTCCTACCGTACAAAATTCTACACTCACAGCCTGTTATACAGCAGGAAATGCTACGTTTAATTTACCACTAGCACAGCCCTCAATAAGCACAACACCAGGAGCTGTTTTTTCATATTACGCCACGCAGACAGATGCTAATGCAGGGAATGCCAATACAATTCCTACTCCTGCAGCCTATGCTAGCCCTGGCGGACAAACGGTCTATGTAAGAGTGGCAAATGGATTTTGTGCTAAAGTTGCGGAACTGCAATTGATAAAAGCTCCGCAGATGACTGTATCTATTGTACCTCCAATCCCTTTAACTTGTACCAATTCCCAGATTACGCTGGATGCTACGGCTTCAGTTTATCCTTCAGGAGCTACATTCAATTGGGTGACGACAGGAGGAAACATTGTTTCAGGCGGAAATACACTGAATCCTGTTATCAATGCACCCGGAACATATACATTAACTATATCACAAGTTTATCAACCCGGAAATATTAGCTGTACGGCAGTTGGAAATGTGGTGGTTACCGGAAACAGTGCGCCGCCAAATCCATTACTTACAGCCACTAAGGTTAAAATATGTAAAGGAGAGTCTGTCACATTAACCGCTTCAGGAGGAGCTACCTACAATTGGGGTGGTGGTCTCCCAGGAAACGGAAATACACAGGTGGTATCACCTACAGTTACTACTACTTATACAGTGACTGCAGTGGGTTCCAATGGATGTGTATCCCCAAATCCGGCTACTTTAACCATTGAAGTTTCAGAGCCGTTTACAGCACAAAATGCAATCCTGCATAAGTGTTATCAACCTGGGTTGACTTTTAACCTTACAGAGGCTCAGGGTCAGATCACCAGCGCTGCGGGAGTTACATTTACCTATTATGTAAATCAAACCGATGCCAATGCAGCCAATGGTAATTTTATCACAGGTGCTACAGCCTATACGCCTCTTTCGGCTAACCAGACAATTTATGTATTGGTGAGCAACGGAGGATGTAGCTATGTAGTTTCTCTTCAATTGCTGAGAACTGCTGAAACAACATTAACAATTGCTAACCCACCAACTGTTACCTGTACAACACCTCAGGTTACCCTTAATGCTTCCACTTCTGTAGTACCAACAGGTTCTACAATTGCTTGGACTACAGTGGGAGGAAATATCGTGTCAGGAGCCAATACACTTACGCCTGTTGTAAGTGCCGGAGGTACATATACATTAACAGTTACTAATATTTCACAACCAGGAAACTTAAGCTGTCCTTATACGGCAACGGTTACGGTAACGCAAGATACAACAGCACCTGTTGCGGCACTTGTATCATCACAGCCTCGTATATGTATTGGAGAGTCTGTAACATTAACGGCTTCAGGAGGAACAACCTATCAATGGGGGAATGGTCTTACTGGAACCGGAAATACTCAGGTAGTATCACCAACGCTTACCACAGTTTATACAGTGTATGCAGTAGGAGCTAATGGGTGTGTTTCTACCACCCCTGCAACGGTTACTGTTCAGGTAGGACCACCTATTGCAGGATTATCAGCTTCAAAATTAAAAATATGTGCCGGAGAATCGGTAACCCTTACTGCTACCGGAGGATTTACCTATAATTGGGTTGGTCTTACAGGAAATGGTAACACCCAGGTGGTGACCCCTACAGTTACTACTATCTATTCTGTATATGCATTGGGTGGAAATGGTTGTAGCTCTGTGAAAGCTGCTGAGGTAACTATTGATGTAGTTCCTGCCATAGTTTCTACATTGGAAAATGTGTATGTATGTGCCGGAGATAATGGAACCTTGGATGCGGGAGCTGGACCTAATTATACCTATCTATGGAATACAGGAGCAACGACCCGAACAATAACAACAAATGTGGCCGGTACCTATTCTGTAACTATTAGTAATGGAGTTTGTTCTAAAGTGTTTACGGCGCAGTTGGTTAATCCTGATCTTCCTCAGTTTACGAATGTGGTTCATGAAAAAACTACTCTCATCCTTACAGCAAGTAATCCGACTGGAGGAACTTTGGAATATTCTATTGATGGAGGGTTGACATGGCAGAGCTCAAACGTGTTTACCGGTATTTTAAATAATACAACCTATCATTTAATGGTAAGAGTGAAAAACGCTAAGTGCGGTACTTCGTTAGATTACTTCACATTTGTACTTAACAATGCCATTACTCCTAACATGGATGGGATTAATGATACCATAGATTTTACCGGGATCAGCGGGTATAAAGATTTTTCAGCGTCAATCTTTGATAGGTATGGAGCAGAAGTTTTCAAGGCTTCAAAAGGAGATGTGATTTGGAGAGGATCATTAAAAGGAATCAACCTGCCAACCGGTACTTATTGGTATCAAGTTCAGTGGGAAAATCCGGCAAATAAGAAATTAGAACAACGCTCAGGATGGATACTTTTGAAAAATAGAAACTAAATCCTTTGATAAATAGAAAATAATTAACAAAACCTTTCAGAAACGAAAGGTTTTGTTTTTTTTTAATAATAAAGGCTAATCATCTTTGTGATTTATTTCAGGAAAGATATAAATTTGATAAAATAGGTTTTAGTGTTTATTATCATTTATTTACAGGGGTTGATTAATGAAAAATTGATTACAGGATGTGATGTTTTTATTCTTTTTGTTATAAAAAATATAAATATGTGTATGGTATATTTAAAAAAAAATTAAATTTGTTGAAACAAAAATATTATGAGAAGACATCTACCGCTTTGTTTATTTTTTTTAGTCATTTCGACTTTTTTATTTTCACAAACCCAATATCCCAGAAAGCCAGTAAGGGAGCAAAGTACTGCTCAATCCAGAAGAGCAGGAGCCTTTATTGATGTGAATGCCGCAGGGTATTTGGAAACCAATTTCACTATTGAAAAACTAGTAAAAGATGTATTAATCTCATCAGGAACTAATACCTGCGTAACCCCCAATGTAACGAATGTAAAAATTACACCTAACCACGCCGTAGGTGAAGCTGATAGAGCTTGGGGATATTTTCATAAAGCAACCACTAATTTCCCTTTCAAGGATGGAATCATACTTACTACAGGATTTGCAAGAAGAGCCGGTAATAATTTTGAAGGAGGTCTTAGTGATGTCAATGGAGGTGGGTCTGATGCTGACTTGGCACAGATTATTGGTGTAGTGGAAAACAGACTCAATGATGCGGTACTTTTGGAGTTCGATTTTGTACCTACCACTTCCCAGATTAAATTCAACTACCTAATAGCATCTGAAGAATACACAGGTTCATTCCCTTGTACCTTTGCAGATGCCTTTGCTATATTACTGAAACCTACCTCAGGTGGACCTTACGTAAATATGGCTGTATTACCGGGAGGAGCAGGACCAGTGAGTATTACCAATATTCACCCTGCAATTGGATCAAGCTGTGGGGCTGTTAATGCCCAGTATTTTGGTGGATACAATACAACGAACGTTGAAACGAATTTTAACGGAAGAACAGTTCCGCTTACAGCTGTTGCGGATGTAGTGGCAGGACAGCAATATCATTTTAAAATGGTAATTGCCGATTATAGTGACCATAGCTATGATACTGCCGTATTCTTGGAAGGAGGATCTTTCAATATTGGAGTAGATCTATTAGGTCCTGGAGGCGCAAAATTACCTTCTGATATTAATGTGTGTGATAATGTACCTCAGGTAATTACGGCTTCTGTAAGTGATCCTAACTTAATTTACCAATGGTATTACAATGGTGCTCTAGTACCAAATGCTACTACCAATACAATTACAGCGTTGCAACCAGGAACTTACACCATTGAGGTGAGTGTACCAGGAAACCCATGTCCAGGGAAAGCTTCAATTGAAATTCATGGAGGAACAACTCCACAGGCGAACGATGCAACATTGCTGCTTTGTACTACTCCGGATATTACGACCTTTGATTTAAGTACAATCAAGCCGTCTATCAGTCCAACTCCTGGTGCCATTTTCAAATTTTATGAACAACAGGCAGACGCTGTTGCACAAAATAATAATTACATCCAAAATATCTTGAATTACAACGGTAATGATGGTCAGATTTTGTATGTAGTGGTTTCAAATGGTGGCTTCTGTAGCAAGATGGTTGAATTGAAACTTTTAAAAGAAGCAACGCCAACAACAAAGGTGAAAGCTTCAAGTATAAAAGTATGCCCTGGTGAAACGGTAACACTTACTGCAGAAGGTGGAGATACGTATTTGTGGAGTAACTTCCCGGGAACAGGCAATATGCAGGATGTTACTTTATATCAAAGTACCACATTTACAGTATATGCCATTGGAGCAAAAGGATGTAAATCTCTGAACCCGGCAACCATAAGAATAGAAGTAACTCCTGAAATCACGACACCTTTAACAGACGTTGAAATGTGTGTTGGAGATCAGGTTACTCTTGATGCCGGAGCAGGTCCTAACTATAAATATCTATGGAGTACGGGAGCAACCACTCAAAAAATTAACGTAAATCAGTGGGGAATTTATACTGTTGAGATTGATAACGGATTCTGTAAAAAGAGTTTTCCTGTTCAAGTAATGGGAGCTGCAACCCCTTATGTAATTGGATTAGACTACGAGAGTACGAAAAAGACATTGACAGTGATGGCAGAAAACCCACCAATGAACAATACCCCAAGTAGTCTTGAATATTCTATTGATACCGGAATTACATGGCAGCAGTCCAATACATTTACAGGTCTTTTAGATAATACAAACTATACGATTCTGGTAAGAAGAGTGGGAACTCATTGTGTAGGAACCTTTGAATTCTTTACATTACAGATTAATAATATCATTACCCCTAATGATGACGGTATTAATGATGTATTGGATCTGAAAGCTCTTGGTCAGTTTAAAAACTTCACAGGATCTATTTATGACAGATATGGAGTGGAAATGTTCAAGTTTTCAAAAGAAAATCCAACGTGGAATGGAACAGTAGCAGGTAAAAGATTACCTTCTGCAACCTATTGGTATAAGTTCAATTTTGAATATCCAAAATCAAAAACTCAGATGAACTGGTCCGGATGGATCATGTTGAAAAACAGAGAATAAAAAAGTAAAGCCTTTCAAGTGAAAGGCTTTCTTTATAAAATTACCATTAAAAAAAGCTCCTGATAAAGGAGCTTTTTTGTTACATTTCTATTGGTTTTCTTTCCAAAGATTTGCAAAATGAATGAAATCAGATACGCTGAGTTCTTCTGCTCTTTTGTCTAGAAATTCGTGACCTTTTAAAGCCTCGGGAATCATTAAGGACTTCAATGCATTAGAAAGTTTTTTTCTTCTCTGGTTGAATCCTGTTTTTACAATTTGCTTAAAGAGAATTTCATTGCCTGCCAAGCCCTCCTTAGGATTTCTTGTTAGTCTGATAACACCAGACTTTACCTTTGGTGGCGGATTGAATACATTCTCATGAACAGTAAACATATAAGATACGTCGTAGTAAGCCTGGATAAGAACCGTAAGAATACCGTAATCTTTAGTTCTGGGTACTGCGGCTGTTCTTTGCGCAACCTCTTTCTGGAACATTCCTACCATTTCAGGAATCAGCTTGTAGTGATCCACAATCTGGAATAATATCTGCGATGAAATATTATACGGGAAATTACCAATAATGGCAATCTGTTCATCCTTGATAAAATTAAAATCCTGTTTCAAAAAATCTCCTACGAAGGTACTTTCCGTAACCTTAGAATAGTTGTTTTTTAGATATTCGATGGATTCAGTATCAATTTCTGCAAGGTAAATGGTTTGATCCTTTTCAAGAAGATATTTGGTAAGAACCCCCATTCCGGGACCTACTTCCATAATATTATTATAGTTCTCAAAACTAAGACCTTCTACGATTTTTCTTGCGATATTTTCATCTGTCAGGAAGTGCTGGCCAAGATGTTTTTTTGCTTTTACACTCAAAGTTTTTTATGATTTTATTAACAATGATTTTCTTTATTTCGTCCCAAATTTCGGAAGATTTTTTCTATTTTAGCCAAAAATTTTAATATTAATGGCTAAATCTGTAGATGAATTTAATAAGAAAAGGCTTCGGTCCAGCAATATTACAGTAGTGATAAGTATTGCCTTAGTGTTATTTTTGTTGGGATTAATGGGACTTATTTTAATCAATGCCCAGAAATATTCCGACTATATCAAGGAGCAATTGGTGGTGAACGCCTACTTTGATGAAAACTATGATGCTAAAGACTCTGTGAAAATTGCAAAACTAGAGGAGGAAACTTTTAAAAAAGTACAGACCTTAGCTCCTGTAAAAAAAGCGACCTATATTTCAAGAAGTATGGCTGCCAAGGAAGCCAAAAAAAGTATGGGAATTGATAGTGATGCCTTGTTTGAGGAAAATATTTTCCCTTCATCCATAGAAGTTGCTTTAAAACCTGAATATGTAGATCCGGCAAAAATTGATGAAGCAATCAAGGTGATCAAATCTGTTCCAGGGATTATTGATGTTAAAAACGATAGTACCCTAATGGTAGATGTTTACAACAACCTGAGTAGGATCTTAAAGTGGATTCTTGGATTTTCAGTGTTGTTTTTAGTATTGGCTGTTGTATTGATTAACAACTCAATTCGTCTGAAAATATTCTCCAAGAGATTTATTATTAAAACCATGCAGCTGGTAGGGGCAAAAAGAAGATTTATCCTTAAGCCGTTTATCATTGAAGCAATTATTTTAGGTACCATTGGTTCTGTGATTGGTCTTCTTGCATTAGGTGGTGTCTGGTATTATTTCACAAGCCAGATTGGCTCAGCTTTCGTACAGGACAACAATCAGTACTTCTGGTTAGTTATCTTAGTATTAGGAGTAGGAATCTTTATTTCCGTCTTAAGTACTATTTTCGCTACATGGAGATTCTTAAAATCAAACGTTGACGATTTATATTACTCTTAAAAATGAGCAAAAAAATAAATAAACTTTCCGCTTCAGATTTCGGAAACGAAGCAGAAACAACACAAGAAAATGCGTTCTATTTTGGACAGCAGAATTTCAAATGGATGTTGATAGGATTAGCATTTATTGTTGTTGGATTTCTCCTGATGATGGGACCGGATGCTAATACTGTAGATGGTAAATTTGATCCAAATTCATGGAATGACGATATTTTCTCCATCAGAAGAATCAGAATAGCACCGCTGTTTATTGTGATAGGTTTCGCAATAGAAGTATACGCTATTTTAAAAAGAAAATAAATACAAGTTATATTTAGAGATTAAGAGATTAGGAAATTTAGAATACATATTCTGAAGATCCGAATCTCTTAATCTTTTAATTTTTTAAAGATTATGGATTTAATCAAAGCAATTATTATTGCCATTGTGGAGGGTTTAACAGAATATCTTCCAATTTCTTCTACAGCACACATGGGATTTACAGCAAATCTTATGGGGCTGGAAGAAACAGAATTTTTAAAGATGTTTCAGGTTTCCATTCAGTTTGGAGCAATCTTATCCGTTGTTGTTGCCTACTGGAAAAAGTTTTTCGATTTAAATAATATCCAGTTTTACTTTAAGTTAGCCTTTGCGGTAGTTCCTGCATTGGTGTTGGGATATTTATTCGATGATAAAATTGAAGCTGTTCTTGGAAATCAAATTGCTATTTCTTCAGTTTTAGTACTGGGTGGTGTCGTATTACTATTTGCCGACAAATGGTTTAAGAATCCTAAAATTGATGACGAAAAAGGAATTACAATAAGAAAAGCTATAACCATAGGATTTTGGCAATGTCTTGCAATGATGCCGGGAACAAGCCGTAGTGCAGCATCCATTATTGGTGGGATGACACAGGGGCTTACCAGAAAAGCAGCTGCAGAATTTTCCTTTTTCCTTGCTGTTCCTACCATGCTGGCTGTAACTGTATACTCTGTTTTTGTGAAAACATGGGGAAAGGAAACTGCCAACCCACAGAAAGGATATGAAATGATTATGGCTTCACAGGATCACATTATGATCTTTGTAATAGGAAATGTAGTCGCATTTATTGTTGCACTTATTGCGATCAAGGCTTTCATTGGTGTACTTAATAAATATGGTTTCAAACCTTGGGGCTGGTACCGTATTTTTGTTGGAATAGCTTTACTAATCTATTTTTATTTCTTTAAATAAAACATTCATTATATCCATTCATGACTGCTGAAGAACTGAAATCAGGACATATATTTTTATTGGATAAGCCTTTGGACTGGACTTCTTTCCAGGCTGTCAATAAAATGAAATATAAACTTAAAAGGGAATTTGATCTTCCCAAAAAATTCAAGATCGGGCATGCCGGAACTCTAGATCCAAGAGCAACAGGTCTTCTGATCGTATGCTGTGGAAAATTCACTAAAAAGATCCCTGAAATTCAGGATGCTCCTAAAGAATATTGGACAGAAATCAAAATAGGAGTACAGACAGAGTCCTATGATACTGAAAAACCGGAAATTCTTCATCAGGATATTTCACATATCACCGAAGATCAGGTAAAGGAAACTTTGGAAAAGTTTGTGGGTGAAATTGAACAGAAACCACCCATTTATTCTGCAATAAAGATTGATGGTGAAAGAGCCTATAATCTGGCAAGGGCAGGAGAGGAAGTGGAGATGAAGTCCAGAAAGACAACAATTCACTATCTTAAAGATATTACAATAGATTTTCCTTTGATAAGTTTTACCGTAGGCTGTTCAAAGGGAACCTACATCAGAAGTCTGGCTCATGATATTGGGCAGGAACTGAGAGTAGGAGCCTATCTGACCCAATTGAGACGAACAAAAATTGGCGATTACAAGATTGAAGATGCTACAGATCAGTTTTTAAACAATGATTTTAGATTTCTGGAATCATGAAAATGAAACAACCTTCTCTCTTATTAGTAGTTACATTTTTTTAGTATTTTCTCAAGATACAGAAACTGGAAAGGCAAAAATGGATTTTATTTCAATCCATCCCGAAATGTTGGCTTTATTTAATATTAATAATAAGATTGAGGCTGGTAATTCGCAATACATTGAACCCCAATCAACATGAGGTAAATCCACAGCTATAGGAGGATGTAATTTTCTTCCTAACTTTGTCATAGAAACCGAATTAAGCTATGGGTTACTATTTTCAGTAATAAAAATTATACCGTTTACGGGAAAAACTAATGGAAAAGACACGTATCAATAAATATTTATCAGAAGTAGGTTACTGTTCAAGAAGAGCAGCAGATAAACTGTTGGAAGAAGGCCGAATAAAAATTAACGGTAAAATTCCTGAACTGGGAACTAAGGTTTCTGATGATGACTTGGTGGAAGTAGACGGGAAACCCGTCAGAGAACCTCAGGATAAACCAGTTTATATTGCATTCAACAAACCTGTGGGGATTGTTTGTACTACAGATACTAAACGCGAAAAGAATAATATCGTAGATTATATTAACTATCCAAAAAGAATTTTTCCGATCGGGAGGCTAGATAAACCAAGTGAGGGGCTTATTCTTTTAACCAATGATGGTGACATTGTAAATAAAATTCTACGTGCCAGAAATAATCACGAAAAAGAATATCTGGTGCGTGTAGACAAGCCAATTACTCCGAAGTTTTTGGATAAAATGAGAAACGGAGTTCCTATCCTTGATACGGTGACCAAAAAATGTGAGGTAGAGAAGATTGATGAAATGAATTTCAGGATTATTCTTACCCAAGGACTCAACAGACAGATCCGTAGAATGTGCGAATATCTTGGCTACGAAGTAAAAAAGCTAAAGAGAATTCGTATTATGAATATGAAGTTGGATCTCCCGATAGGAAAATGGAGAGATCTTACAGATGAAGAACTTAATACTCTCAATGATTTGCTGGAAGATTCTAGCAAAACAATCGACTAAGACAAATAATAAACCTTTACGTTTTCACCTTCATACTTTCTAGTACAAACCACTGGAAATGTAACTAAATTGGTGTTGTTTGATGATTTTTCACGTATCAGTGTAATATATTTTATTTTTCAAAGAAATTATATTACATTTACAATAGACACAACTATAACCTGAAAATCATGAAATTAAAATTTAATACAGTTCTTTTGTTTGCTGTTTTAGCAATTTTTACCAATTGTCAAAATGATAACCACAATGGAGAACAACCCCATGACTCCTCCTTTTACATTGACTACAGAAGTTTAAATGGATTATCAGATGGAATCGCTGTAATAGAGCTAGATCCCGAAGCTCCAAATTTTGGAAATATTAGCAGCAAGCTAGAATTAGGCATTGGTGTTTTGCCCCATCACCTTTATTATAATAATAGTGCAAAAAAATTATATACAACTGCTTTGGGAGGCAGCTATCTCTATGAGGTGAAAACGGGAGTAGATCAAAATGGGCTGCCAAAATTAATGAATGCCACACCTATTGATACAGGTGAGAATACCGTAGGAGAAAATTTATTTTTCACCAATGACGGAAGATATTTCATGACCTTTATGGGAGGGGCAGGAGGTCCAAAAGATGGCAGTATTGGTGTTTTTAATGCCAATAATAATCAGCTTATCAAAACGATTAAAGCACCAATTCAAGACAATCCCAATAAGTTTATCATGTATCCGCATGGTATTTCAATTAATGAGGATAAAGGATTAATGATGGTAACTTCAACCATTCACCCGGATCTTACTACCGGAGTAGGAAATACCTGTACTTTATTAGATCTAAATACCTATGAAATAAAGGAAACGTATCAGGTAGCAGACTCACCAACAGATATGTCCGCTCCTGTTGAGACTTTACTATTACGCGGGAAATTTCCACAATATGCTCTTGCTACCACAATGCTTGGAGGTGATATCTGGATTGCTCCATACAATACTACAACCAAAAAGTATGATGCTTTTAGTAAAGTGTTTGACGGAAGCACACAAGGTTTAGGCTGGACGCTTGAAATGTATATTGATGATACAAACAAACTTTATGTGAGTTTTGCAGATCCCGGAAAAGTACTTGTCTTTGATTTAAGTAATCTTCCTCAATTAAAGCTGTTGAAGACTTTTAATGCAGACAAAGGAGCGCATCATATGGCTTTCTTTAAAACCAAATCAGGAAAAGAGGTAGTAGCTGTACAAAATAATTTACTCAATATACCTAACTTGAATTCCGGAACTATTAATATAATTGATATCAACACAGGGCAAAATTTAGGTACCGTTAATTTACGTACCCGATACGGAATACTTCCAGAATCAATTGAAGGAACCAATGGTCCCAGCAATTATATGCATCACTAAAACTTAAAACAGGACACCAAACCATAAGCTATTCCAAAAGATCAGATGTTTTTTGGAATAGCTTTTACGCAGACAAATTAATTTTTCAAATTCAAAGTTCTATTTGTAATCAAATTATTTTACATATAATTTCATCCTTTCCTCATATTCCGGTTTCAATTTTAGAAACTTCCAGATCTTTCTGTCATCTGGATAGGTGATTCTGTAGAATATTATTTTATCAGCAGAATACTTAAAATAAGGATGATCTTTCAGCCATTCTTCGGGAGCTTCAGTTAAAGAATATTTGGGGACTGCTGAAGTATCTAATGGTGCAATGGAGATTAACTTTTGGACCAGATCCTTATCAATATTATAAGTATCTAAAATCTGTTGCTTATTCACAAAACCTCTCAGTTTTTTTCTAAAACCAATAATTGAGCCTGCACTTTTTTCATCCAACCCAAATTCTATAAGTTGTTTAAAGGTAATCGTATTAAGATCTGTTTTTGAAAAATCTGTTTTTTCCTGTTTCACTTCCACAGGATTAAGCTTAATATAAGGTTTTAGTTCCTGGAATTTTTCTGTAGAAATAACAAAACATTTCTGTATATCCTCTAGGTTTTTAAAGCTTCCATGTAAATTTCTGTCACGGTAGTTCACAATTGTATTGGCCTGCTTTTCTGAAAATCCCAATTTTTTCCAGCCTTCAATATTTATACTATTCGGATCGAAAGATTGATATTGTATCTTTATTTTTTCAGAATACTTTATTCCGGAAGCCTGAAATTTTTTAGGAGTTTTTAAAGGTAACAGCAGATAAGGCTCCAGCTTGCTGTAGTTTTCCGGAGAAATAATAAAACATTCCTTAAACTTCTCTTTGCTGACAAAGCTTCCTCCCAGGTAATTTTTGTATTTTAAAATAGCTTCCGACTGCCGTTCACTGAATCCTATTTTTATCCAGTCACGAGAGGAAAATGCATCAGGATTAAATTTTCCGGAAACAGAAATTTCTTTCTTTTCAAAGTGACCAGAATAGTTGGGGTTATTTACTTTACCGGCATCAGGAAGAAGAATAAAGGACTCTAGTTCCTTAAATTTTTCCTCCGAAATTGCATAGCATTTTTTCAATTGTTCTTTGGAGATAAATGTTCCACCCACCACTTCCTTATATTTAAGAATAGTGATGGTCTGTTTTTCAGAAAATCCAAGCTTCTCCCATTGTTCCTGATCTAAAATATTCGGATCAAAATCTGATGTATTCTTAGGAATTGAAGATCCTGCAATAAACTTTATATCAGGTAAAGGATCTTTGTTTTTACGGGTGTATTTCTGGAATGCCAATAAGATAGCCAGTACAATAACCATAAAAGCCAATTTTTGGTAATAGTTTTTTCTCATCATATGGTAAACATATTGATAAAAACAAAACGGGGCAATGGTGAAAGGAGAACTGGTTAATTTTAGGATATAAAATATAGGTAATTCATTTAAAATTACACTTTTATATCCTTATTTTAGAATTGTTTAAAGGTGATCTGGACTAAAAAAATCAAAGAATATCCTTTTTTGAATGATTTGACTAAACAAATTATTCAGAATCTCTTTCTCCTAAAGATTCTTTCAATTTTAAAAGTTCAGCTTTTACAAATTCAAGACGATCAATAATGGTAATTGTTTCAGAAATTTTACTGTTGGTTGTTAAAGCAACACGCGCTCCATCCAGAGTATATCCTTTTTCTTTCACCAAATGGTAGATCATTTGCAGGTTTTTGATATCTTCAGGAGTGAAGTACCGATTTCCTTTTCTGTTTTTTTTAGGTTTAATGATAGGAAATTCCTGTTCCCAATACCGTATTAATGAAGTATTTACATCGAATGCTTTCGCCACTTCTCCTATAGAGTAATACAGTTTGTCAGGTAAGTTTATTTTCATTTTAATGACTCCTAAAGTTCAAAGATAAAAATTTTTTAAACCATCATCCAAATATATCTTTCAAAGTATTAGAAAGGATTTGGATTGAAATATTGAATTTTTTATTCATAATTATGTGAAAAAAACTCAATATTTGTTTTTTTTATGTAATTTCGTGAAACACAAAAACTTATTATGATATGAAACATTATTTCTTTATTCTAACATTGATGATTCCATTTTTAGGATTTTCACAGTGGACAAGAACCGAGCTTAGGTCTCAGAAAGTTAAAAAATCACAAGAAAAGTTAGAATTTGCAGGGCTTTATTCGCTGAATACAGATCAGCTTAAACAAGCCTTAAAAAATGCACCAGCACGTTTTTCAAATGACAAAGGAGTAGTCGTTACTCTTCCTGTGGCTAATGGAAGGCTGGAAAAATTCCAGGTTTGGGAGTTTTCCAATATGGCTCCGGAGTTACAGGCCAAGTTTCCCGATATTAAATCTTATGTAGGAACAGCGTTAGAAGATCCTACAGTATATTTAAGATTTAGTTTATCTCCGGTTGGGTTTTCTTCCATGATAACTCGTTCCGGTATTTCAGAATTTATTGAACCTTATACAGAGGACAGAACCGTTTATGCTGTTTTTGATTCTAATGCAAGAAGAGGACAGGATAAAGAGCCTTTTGAATGTTCTACTATTGAAAAGATAGAAAAGAATGCTGCGGAAAAAAAAAACGATGCTGCCAATAGAAGAACAGCGGGGTTTAATATTTTCAGAATGGCATTGTCTTGTACAGGAGAGTATGCACAATATCATTTGACCGCTGCAGGAACGCCTGCAACAGCTACAGATGATGTTAAGAAAGGAGTAATTCTTGCTGCAATGAACGCTACTCTAACAAGATTAAATGGTGTTTTCGAAAGAGAATTATCATTGCATTTTAATCTGATTGCCAATAATGATGCTCTTATATTTTTAAATGCAGCTTCAGATCCTTATCCAAATGGTGCAGGTCCGGATGCTGCCAATACAGGTATCACCTCTGTAGTTAGCGCTGCAAATTTTGACATGGGACATCTACTGGATAAAAAAAATGGTAATGGAGCAGCTTATCTGGATGCTTTATGCGGAACCCAGCCAGGAAGAGGATGGACGGCACATAATTTTCCTGAGGGAGATAAATTTGACATTGATTACGTAGCTCATGAAATGGGACATCAAATGGGAGCTAATCATACCTTTTCTTATTATTTAGATGGTAACGGAACATCAGAAGTAGAGCCTGGAGGAGGAAGTACGATCATGGCTTATACAGGAATTATGGGTGGAGTTTATGATATTCAGTTTAATTCTAATGATTATTACCATACCTATAATTTAACAGAAATTAAAAACAGAATAAACAATATAAGCTGTGGTACAACCACTCCTTTTGGAGTTCCTGCACCTACGGTGAATGCGGGCGCAGATTATACGATACCCAAATCAACAGCCTATATATTAAAAGGAAATACGGAAGACAACAACAATGCATCATATACTTATGTATGGGAGCAAATGGATGTTGCTACAAACTCCCAAACAGATCTGAATTCTCTTGCCTATATTGCAAAACCGTCTGGGCCTAACTTTAGATCTGTTCCTCCAACCAATACTCCTGTAAGATATCTACCTGATTTTAATAAAGTATTATCAGGAGCCTTATCAACCCGTTGGGAGTCTGTTTCAAGTGTGGCAAGAAACCTGAACTTTAGACTGACAGTAAGAAATAACAACCCGTTGGCACCGCAGACCAATAAGGATGAGATGATCGTATCGGTAAATGCCGGTGCAGGTCCCTTTCAGGTAACAGCTCCTACTTTTGGACAGTCTGTTAGTTCAGGAAATATGGTGAATGTAGCATGGGATGTAGCTAATACCAATCAGGCACCGATTAATACTGCAAATGTTAATATTAAATTATCTACGGACGGAGGTCAAACATTTACAGTGCTTGCAGCCAATACTCCAAATGATGGGAGTGAACAAGTTGCAATTCCTGCAGGATCAACTTCTGCAAATGCTTTTATTATGATAGAAGCGGTAGGAAATATTTATTATACTGTGAGCCCAAGTTTTGTTATTGATTATAGTGTTACCGGTGAAAACTGTACAACCTATACTTATAATGACGGAGCAATAGCAATTCCTGACGGACCAGGAGGATCAAATATATCTTCTCCTAGGGTAACAATCCCATTAATGGTCAACAATAATGGAACAATTACTAAAATCAAAGTTACGCCAGCAGTGACCCATCCAAATGTAAGCCATTTAGCTATAGGAATTGAAAGCCCTGTAGGAACTTCAGCACTTATCTGGAACAGGCAATGCTCTGGGAAATCAAATATTACAGCGACGTTCAGTGATGCGGGAACTGCTGTGTCTTGTGCTTCTTCTCCTATTCAAGGGGAAACTAAATCTCACGAATTGTTAAGTGTATTTAAAGGTCATAAAGCCCAAGGTCAGTGGAAATTATTTGCTTCAGATAATAACGCTGGTAGTGCTGGAACAATTACCGGCTGGTCTCTTGAAGTATGTACACAGGAAACACAAAATCTGGGAGCAAAAGAAGTTTCTTCTCCTTTAGCAGATGATATTAAGATTTATCCTAACCCAACTGATGGCAAATTCTTCATTAAATCTCAAAATATAAAAGGAGAATTGAAAGTAGTAATGTTTGACTCAAGTGGAAGATTAATTTATTCTTCAGCGTATCAAAGTGAGGGTAACAATACCAAAGAATTTAATGTAAATGTACCTAAAGGAGTATATGTAATTAGCATCAACTCTTCAAAAGGAATATATAACAGTAAACTGATTGTAAAATAATAATCATTAAATATTATAAAAAAGGATCGGCAGCTGTTGGTCCTTTTTTTATGTTGAAACTTGTTATTTGACTTTATTTATAGTACTTTTATGCATCGTTTAATCAATTACTTTCCTTATTAAAACATAGGATGAACTCTATTTCCGTTCTTCATATTGATCTTTTTCAGAGTGGTAAGAATCCTTCGGATTTTTATTTTAATACCATGAAAAACCACCTTGTTGTGGGACATAGACACATAGAAAGACCTCACAGGCACGATTTTTATGCTGCAGTTCTTTTTACAGACGGGAATGGTGTTCATGAAATTGATTTTCAAAAATATGACGTTTCAGAAGGGAGTCTTTTCTTTTTGTCACCGGGACAAATTCATAGTTGGGAGCTCTCCGCAGATATTGAAGGGTATATTTTCTTTTGTTCACAAGAGTTTTATGAAATGCATTACGTAAATCAGAAGCTGAGGAATTTCCCTTTCTTCGGATCTGTGTCTTTTCCAAGGAAACTTCAACTGAATGCTGTAGAATTGAAAGAAAACATTCATCTGTTTCAGGAGCTGGGAAAAGAACATCTTTCTAAAAATATCATGAAAAATGGTCTTATCTTGTCACTGATGTCACAGATCTTTATTCATGCGACACGATTGTTTTCAAGAGATTTTGATACATTGGCATCTACGGCGGGACTTTCTTATTTTAAACATTATCAGGATTTTGAAAACCTTGTAGAACAACATTTTACAGAACATAAATCAATAGCTTACTATGCAGATTTATTAGGGATTTCATCGAAACATTTGAACAGAATTGTACAGACGGTAGTTCAGAAAACAGCTACAGAAGTCATCACAGAAAGAGTAGTGCTGGAAGCTAAAAGAATGTTGATGTACCTGGATGAAAGTCTTGTTGAAATCGCTTTTAGATTAGGATATGAAGAATATTCCTACTTTGTAAGAGTCTTCCGGAAAAGTTCCGGAATGACCCCTACTCAGTTTATGAGGAAATATAAGGCTTAAGGTTTTAATGGTTAAAGTTTCTATCCGGTCTATAGTACTAATTTAAATGGCCCTTCAAAAGTAGTTTCAAACGAATCCACCAGTTTTCCCTGTTCGTCAAAAACACCAATGACCATATTTTGCTTAGAGAATTTAATCTTTTCTTCCGGGAAAGAGATATTGATATTTCCTTTCAGGATCTGATCTCCTTTCAAAATAATTTTTTCAGAACCAAAATAGGTAATCTCTGCATCTTCAGGACTAACGACTTTAATTGTCAATACCTTTTTCTCATTAGATTTATTCAGAAGAGTGTAGATAAAAGTATTGGTGATTTTACCATTTTTAATAAAGAATGTAGAGCCTGCAGGCTTAATGAACTTAGCTTCCATAGATCCACGGTCATACATTAAAAATCCAAGGAATCCTATCAGTAGAGCTAGAATTAATGTGGTAGCTTTCATTCTTGGCGTAAAACTGAATTTCTCACGATTTTCAATTTCAGCTTCCGTTGCGTATCGGATAAGACCTTTAGGCATCCCTACTTTTTCCATTACTTCATCGCAGGCATCAATACATGCGGTACAGTTAACGCATTCCAACTGCTGTCCGTGTCTGATATCAATTCCGGTAGGGCATACTACAACACATTGGTTACAATCAATACAATCTCCTTTTCCCGTCGCCTTTCTATCTTCATTATTTCTCCATTTTGAACGGTTTTCTCCTCTTTTAAAGTCATAATATACATTAATCGTCTGCTTGTCGATAAGTACCCCTTGAAGTCTTCCGTACGGGCAGACCAAAGTACAAACCTGCTCACGAAGCCATGCAAATACAAAATAGAATGTCATGGTAAAAAATATCATGGCTGTAAACTTAAGGGAATGTTCAGCCGGACCCTGCTGCATAATACGGAAAACGTCCTCATATCCTACAATGTACATAAACATGAAGTGAGAAATGATAAGTGAGATCAAAAGAAAAACAGACCATTTTGTCAATCTTTTTCTTATTTTTTCAGCATCCCATTCCTGTCTGTCCAGCTTCATCTGCTTGTTTCTATCTCCTTCGATCCAATATTCTATCTTACGGAATACCATCTCCATAAATAAAGTTTGCGGGCAAAGCCAGCCACAGAATATTCTTCCGAAAACCACAGTAAAAAGCATCACGAAGATTACTGACGTTACAGCTCCTAATGCAAGAATAAAAAAGTCCTGCAGATAAAAGGATTGTCCAAGGATAAAGAACCTCCCGTCAATAACATTAATGAGCAGAAAAGGATTATTGTTGATCTTTACAAAAGGCAATACAAAGAATAAAGCAAGTAAAGCATAGCTGGTGTAATTTCTGTAATTGGTATATTTACCTTTGGGTTTTCTGGGGAATATCCATTTTCTTTTTCCATTCTCATCCATTGTTCCCACTGAATTTCTGAAATCTTCATTTTCAATTTCCAAGGATTTGGTGTTGTTGGACTCTGCGCTCATTATCGTATGCTATAAAAGTATTTTGGTAATATTTTTCATCCAGATCAATATCTTTTTTACAACTGTTTCTATATGAAAAAAAAGTACTGATTCTGTTACTGCAAAGCTCAGAATTATATTAATAAACTACTAATATGATCTACTTCAAAAATAGTACAATTGGGACATTGATTATTTTGAAGATTAATGTTTCAAAATGAGAAAATATTTTTGAAACCCATTAGGCATGTCGTAAATTGCAGGTTTAAAAATGAAGTATGAAGAATATCTGTAAAATGGGACTGATTGGTTTGGTTTTCGCATTAGTAAACTGCCAATCAGTAAAAAGTAGTAAAATGTTTTATGGAGGAGTAAAACCGGAAATGGTTTCGGATAAGTTTAGCTTTACAGAAGGTCCATCAACGGATAAAGAGGGGAATGTCTATTTTACGGATCAGCCCAACGATAAAATCTATTATTGGGACTGGAAAACCAATAAGGTAATAGAATTTTTAAACAAAACAGGACGTGCCAACGGAACCCATTTTGATAAGGATGATTTTCTGATTACCTGTTCGGATGATCAGGGAGAAATCTGGAAAATATCAAAGGATAAAAAAGTAGAAGTTTTGTTCAAAGGCTTTGAGGGGAAAAGACTAAACGGTCCCAATGATGTTTGGAATGATTCCTTTGGTGGAATGTATTTTACAGATCCTTTATATGAGAGGGATTATTGGGTAGATTTTAAGCAGGAGACCCCAAACAAAAGTCTCTATTACAGAAATAAAGATAGTAAAATTACTAAGCTTGAAACATTCACACAACCCAATGGAATTGTAGGAAGTGAAACCCTGAAAAAATTATATGTATCCGATATTGATGCCGGAAAAACTTACGTTTATGATATTATAGGAGAAGGAAAGCTATCGGAGAAAAAACTATTCTGTGAAATGGGTTCAGATGGAATGACCCTGGATAAACACGGAAACCTTTATTTAACCGGAGATGGAGTGCATGTTTTTAATCGTTTCGGAAAGAAGATCTATCATATTTCTATTCCTGAAAAATGGACCTCTAATGTCACTTTCGGAGGAGAAAAGAACGATATTTTATTCATCACTGCTTCAAAGTCTGTTTATACTTTTCCGACTAAAGTAAGAGGAGTGAAGTAAATAGGTAGAAACATCAATCACAAAAGCCACAAAAATGTTTAAACACTTTTGTGGCTTTTGTGATTGATATAGGTGTTGTTACAATTCTAATAAGCAACTTCCATTTTTATTTTCTTGCCTTTCAGTTTTTCATTCTGAAGCTTTCTCAAAAGAGCGTTCACCTTATTTCTGGAAACGGCAACATATGAGGTAGTATCTTTCACTTCGATAACGCCAACATCTTCTTTCTGTAGTTCTCCCTTTTTAAGCAGGTACCCTACAATGTCAACCTTATTTACCTTATCTTTTTTTCCGGCACTGATATAAATGGTTTGAAAAGGTGTTTTCTCAGGAGCTTTATTGAACCCTGCAACACTTTCTTCAGGTGTATTGTTTTTAATGAATGGGAAATTTTCTTCCGCAGTCATGATCAGGTAAGCAAAACCTTTTGCATTCATTCTGGCTGTACGTCCATTTCTATGGATGAAAGCATCTTCTTTGGGTGGCAGTTGATAATGAACTATGGATTCAACTTCAGGAACATCTAAACCTCTTGATGCCAGATCTGTTGTAATTAAAATCCTTGCAGAATCATTTCTGAATTTCAGTAAGGCACGCTCTCTTTCGTCTTGCTCCATTCCGCCATGAAATGTTTCTCTATCAATTCCTTTTTCACGTAGAAGTTCAGAGATCCTGTCAACGGCTTCACGATGATTACAGAAAATCAGTGTTCTTTTGTTTCCTATTTTACAGATCAAATTAAAAAGAGTGTCCAGTTTCTCTTCAGAAATAGTCATTACTTTTCGCAATTGAATATCTGGTTTTACTTCACTTAATTTTAAAAAATCAACAAGTTTTTCATTTTTTAAGCCGGTAAACTTTGGAATTTCATCCATCGTTGTTGCAGAAGTTAGAATGCGTTGCGACAAACCTTTCAGAGAGTTAGAAATGTATTCCATATCTTCATGGAAACCTAATTCTAAAGCCTTATCGAATTCGTCTAAAACTAAAGTCTGAATCGTTTTCGGATCAAAGTTATTATTTCTTAAATGATATACAACCCTCCCAGGAGTTCCTATTAAAACTGCAGGAGCTTCTATTAGATTATTAACCTCAATCTTTTTATCATGTCCACCATAACAAACAGAAACCTTAAAGTCTGATCCCATGGCTTTGAAAACCTGTTCAATCTGTAAGGCTAGCTCTCTTGCAGGGACTAAAATTAAAGCCTGGATTCCTGAGGCATCTTTTTTCAGATTTCTAAGAACAGGAAATAAAAAAGCAAGTGTTTTTCCTGAACCGGTAGGAGAGAGCAGGACAACGTCTTGTTGGTTTTCTGTAGCTTTATAGGTAGATTTCTGCATTTGATTCATATCCTGAATCTGCAGTTTTTGATAGATTGATTGTAGTTCCATGGTGCAAAGATAATGATTTTAGGCGGTAGGTTGCAGGATGGAAGTGGCAAGTAAGAGAGTTTGATTGCTGTGTGGCTCTTGATTTACTTCTGCTTTAAAGTATTTATTCTGTTAAGCATTTCTTTTCCCCGGACTATAGTCACGTTATAGGCTTGATCAGGATGAGCTGTTGCTTTCTCATAAAATTTTTTTGCCAAACTTTTATTTCCTTGCACGAGGTTGACATAACCCATCATTTCATACATGAAATTCTGGAGTTTGGGATCCGTAGTTTCCGTACTTGATAAATATTTTAAAATTTTTTCGGCCGATACAAATTTGGTGTCCTGATAATTCTTTACATTGTATCCATTGGGTTTACTGAACCAATAATCCCACATACTACCACTATTGTGCTCGTTCCAGGAATATTTAATGAGTTGGAGTGATGCTTCCAGTAAGGCTGAATTTAATTTTTCATTTTTTGGCGATAATTTTTCACTTTCTGCAATATATCGGGCAATTGTTGTATCTATACCTTTATCGTTCATTTCCTGGAAAATAGATTCTTTGAGATATAAAGAATGATTTTTTGAGAAATTCTCATAAGCAAATGAGGTGGGAAAATGATCGGCAAGATTTTCTATTCGGTACCCTTTTTTTAATTCAGATTTTAAATCAATTGTATAAACCGTATTGTAATCATGGAAAAGATATACATAAATGATTCCTCTTTTTAAATCGCAGATTGTAGAATATAATGTATTCAGTTCTCCCTCCTGGTGGGTTTTGTCCAGAATTTTTTTCAGAAAATCTACATTGTTCTCTTTGGATCCGGAGAGCATCTCATTGGTTATTTCCGGTCGTCTGCAGGATAATTTTCCATTGATCATATTACAGTTTGAATTAATTTGAAAATCTCCGCTTTTTTCAGTGATGCCTTTAGGGGTGACCAGAACAGAATTACCCTCCTTATCCGTTAATAAAGCTTGAGAATAAGATATGTAATCATACTTTTCTAAGATGGTTATTGCTTCTTTTACATTTTTGCATTTTCCTAATATTTCCCACATGATGTCTCCCGGATATGGGTTGGTAAGATTTAGCTTACTGAGATCATAATTAGCTGCTGCATAATCAAAAAATAACCCATGTTCATTCATTGCAGACGCAATCTGCATATCCGGAGCTCCGAAGCAAACAGAAGCATAGCGGTCTTTTGTGCTTGGGTTATACCAGATTCTGGTAAATGGAGTGGTATCATCTTCATTAGCAGCAACAAGTACTTCCCCTGCTCTGGAGCATGAAAAAATAGTACAGGCTCTTACGGTATCGATACTACAGAATAGTATACCGATTAAAATAAAAAGAAGATTTCTTTGCATGGTATATTTTATTTAATGGAGAATGCCTAGCATAATGTTCTTATATTAAAACAACTTTGTTAATAAATGTATTACATTAAAGTTAGATTTTCTATTGATTTCCAATGAAAATAGGATGGAATATATTGTTTATTTTAAATAAAGAATGTATCTTTGCACCCACTTTTGTGGCGAAAAGGTTTGATGAGTAAAATACTTATAATTAATTACTTCCGTATTTTTTAATCCGCATTTATTCAAACCGTTAAAAAAGAAGGAATACAAATTTTATTAGAAAATGTCAAAAGAGACAAATTCAGCAGAGGTTTTATTAAACCAAAACGTAACTCCAGAACAATTTGATTGGGATTCATTTGAATCAGGTCTTGATGCAGATGCGAGAAAAGAAAAAAGTGATTTAGAAGAAATCTATAACGGATCTCTTAACAGCCTAAACGATAATGACGTTTTAGTTGGTAGAGTGGTAAGATTAACTGACAAAGAAGCTATCGTAGACATCAACTTCAAATCTGAAGGAGTTATCTCTCTAAACGAATTCCGTTACAACCAAGGCCTAAAAGTAGGTGACGAGGTAGAAGTAATGGTTGACAAGAGAGAAGACAAAACTGGTCAATTACAATTATCTCACAGAAAAGCTAGAACGCTTAAAGCTTGGGATAAAGTAAACGAACTTCACGAAACTGGAGAAATCGTTAACGGTTTTGTTAAATCTAGAACTAAAGGTGGTATGATCGTTGACGTTCACGGAATCGAAGCATTCTTACCTGGTTCTCAAATTGACGTTAAGCCAATTAAAGATTACGATCAGTTCGTAGGAAAAACTATGGAGTTCAAAGTTGTGAAAATCAACCCTGAGTTCAAAAACGTAGTGGTATCTCACAAAGCATTGATCGAAGCAGATATCGAAGGTCAGAAAAAAGAAATCATCGCTCAACTTGAAAAAGGTCAGGTTCTTGAAGGTACTGTTAAGAACATCACTTCTTACGGTGTATTCATTGACTTAGGAGGTGTAGATGGATTGATCCACATTACAGACCTTTCTTGGTCTAGAGTGAACCACCCATCTGAAATCCTAGAGGACGGACAAACTGTAAAAGTTGTAATCCTTGATTTCGATGATGAGAAAACAAGAATCCAATTAGGTATGAAGCAATTAGAAGCTCATCCTTGGGATGCTCTTTCTGCTGACATGAAAGTAGGAGACAAAGTAAAAGGAAAAGTAGTAGTTCTTGCTGACTATGGTGCATTCGTAGAAATTGCTCCAGGTGTAGAAGGATTAATCCACGTTTCTGAAATGTCTTGGTCTACTCACTTAAGATCTGCTGGAGATTTCGTAAAAGTAGGTGATGAAGTAGAAGCTGAAGTATTAACTTTAGATAGAGAAGAAAGAAAAATTTCTCTTGGTATCAAGCAATTGTCTAAAGATCCATGGGAAAACATCGAAACTAAGTATCCTGTAGGATCTCAGCATGTAGGAACTGTAAGAAACTTCACTAACTTTGGTGTATTCGTAGAGTTAGAAGAAGGTATCGACGGATTAATCTACATCTCTGATCTTTCTTGGACTAAGAAAATCAAGCACCCATCTGAGTTCTGTGCAGTAGGTGATAAATTAGATGTTGTAGTTCTTGAATTAGATATCCAAGCTAGAAGATTATCTCTAGGTCACAAGCAATTGACTGAAAACCCATGGGATAAATTCGAAACTAAATATGCTGAGGGAACTATCCACGCTGGTAAAGCTGTAGAAGTTCACGATAAAGGAGCTTCTGTACAATTCGAAGATGCTGAGGTTGAAGCTTTCTGTCCTTCAAGATTATTAGAGAAAGAAGATGGATCTAAAATCAAGAAAGGTGAAGATGCTCAATTCAAAGTAATTGAATTCAACAAAGAATTCAAGAGAGTTGTAGTTTCTCACACAGGTATCTTCAGAGACGAAGAAAAGAAAAACGTTAAAGAATCTTCTTCTAGAAACGTATCTTCTTCTTCAAACAACGAAGAAAGATCTACTCTTGGAGACATCGATGCATTAGCAGAGTTGAAAAGAAAAATGGAAGAAGGTAAATAATCCTTAAACCATTTATAAATAGGGAGCCGCTCAAATGAGCGGCTCTTTTTTTTGTTTTGTGAGAAAAAAATAATGGATTAGAAAATGGCTGCTGTTTGCAGGCAGACCTGTAGGTCAAAATTCAAAATTTTAAACCTGAAATAAAGTAAATGAACTGAAATAAGACTTGAAATTGAAACAAAATATTGTCAAAACTTTATTTTTTTATTCTGTAGAGATACTAAGATTAAAAAAATAAGTAAAATTAAAATTGTTGTTAAACATCCTGCTGTAGGTGTTTTACCAATCTTCTCTTCTTTTAATTGTGAAATATTAAATTACTAATAATGGTGTGTAAGTTTATTTATTTGATTTATTTTTAAATTTAAGTTAATGGAATGTGTTTTTTTTTGTTAATTATTTGTAGATTAGCGGCTTTAATAATGGATATGAAAAATAAAACTCTACCTCTTTTGTTTGCCGTATTTTCTGCTTTTCCAACTTTATTGTTTGGACAAGATAATGAAAGGCTCGTTAAGGATTATATTTCTCAAAATAAAATAAGAGAATATAAGAAGTCTGATCTTAACAATATTATTTTAGATAATGTTGATTATTCAAAATCATTGAATGGAAATGTAGTGAAGTTTGTACAGCTTTATAATGGTTTGCCAGTATATAGTACTTCAGCAACTGCACTTATTCGAGATAATAAGGTTGTATATTATGTAGATAATTTTGTAAAGGATTATTCAAAATCAACACCCGCTACTGCAGCCATCAATAAGGCTACTGCTCTTCAAAAAATAGCGGAAGACCTGAAGAAACCGGAAATTGCTAATTTTACCATTTTAGAACGTTCTGAAAAGTCTGAAAATAGATCAGGATCAGCAAAGCAAAGGCTGGTTTATACAAATGATGCTAACGGAGACCTGCGTCTGGCTTACGAATATACTGTGATGGAGCCAAAATCTCCAAATCATTGGTTGATCGTGGTTGATGCTAATAATGGGAAAATTCTGGATAAAAATAACTTAACGTTATCATGTGATTTCCATCCTGATGCTTATTCTTCGGATCCAGGACACGATCATTCCAATCATTTTGCAAATGTGAATATTGGACCAGAAAACAATGTTACAAGCAGTAACCTTGCATTGTTTGCTCCTGATAATGCTACCTATAATGTGTTTCCTTTGCCTATAGAAGCGCCTACATTTGGATCGAGATCAATCATTACCAACCCTTGGATTCTTAATGCGTCTCCTGAGGGATGGCATTCTGATGGAGTAAATACATACACGGTTACAAGAGGAAATAATGTTTTTGCCTATGAAGATGTTGCAGGAACAGCCTTAACTATAGCACCGGACTATTTACCAGGAACTCCTGCAGAGGGTGGAGCAAACAGAAATTTTGATTTCCCTTTTGATATCAATGGAACTCCTGTTAATAATAGAAATGCAGCGATCACTAATTTATTTTATCTGAATAATAGAATCCACGATGTTTTTTATCAGTTTGGATTTACTGAGACTGCAAGAAATTTCCAACAAAATAATTTTGGAAAAACTCCAGTGGGAGTAGGAGATGATGATTCAGTATATGCAGAAGCTCAAGATGGTGGTGGACTTAATAATGCCAACTTTGGTACTCCTCCGGATGGAGGTAATCCTAGAATGCAGATGTACCTTTGGTCACCTGTAGGAAGAGCATTTTATTATAATGCACCAGCTGCAGCTATTCCTCGTGCACCAGGAGCAGGAACTGCACAGTTTGGACCTCCTTTACCTATGGCAGGAACTACAGGTGATGTAATGTTATCGCCTGTCTTGGACGGATGTACTGCTTTACCGGCAGCATCTCTTACTGAGAAAATAGGTTTGGTGGAAAGAGGGAACTGTGCTTTTGCCATTAAAACAAAAAATCTTCAGGATGCCGGTGCTAAGGCGGTTATTATTTATAACAATGCAGTCAACGGTGCTAATTTGAGTAATATGTCCGGAGATGATCCAACCATTACGATTTCTTCAGTGCTTATTACCAATGCAGAAGGAGAATATATAAAAACTCAGCTTGCTGCCAATACAACAGTAAATGTTACATTAAAAGGTAATAAAACTCCGGATGGAAGTTTTGATAACGGAATTGTAATCCATGAATATGGCCACGGAATATCTAACAGAATGACAGGAACAGGATACGGATGTCTAAGTTCAAGTTCAAGTAAAGAGCAAATGGGTGAGGGATGGTCTGATTTCTTTGCTCTAATGTTAACCAATAAGTTAGGAGATAATGCTACAGTAGCAAGAGGTATGGGGACTTACGCAGGAGGAGAAGGAATTGATGGAGATGGTATAAGACCTAAAAAATACTCTCCGAGTTTTGCTGTTAATGCTTATACCTATGGAGATACTAACGGAATGGAATATCTTAATACAAGTAATGTTTTAGTTCCAGATTCGCACTCTATTGGTTTCGTTTGGGCTACAATGCTATGGGATCTTCATTGGAAGTATGTTGAGAAATATGGCTATTCTTCAGATGTATTGGCTAATACGACAAACGGAAGTACAAGAGTATTGCAATTGGTTACAGATGCATTGAAACTTCAGCCTTGTAATCCTAGCTTTATTGAGGGTAGAGATGCAATATTGGCTGCAGATGTGGCAAAAAACAACGGACAGGATAAATGTATGATTTGGGGGGTATTTGCAAAAAGAGGTCTGGGTACAGGTGCTTCAGCAGGGGTAAAAACAAATATTAATGACCAGGAAGAAAGCTTTAATGTACCTGCAGATTGTATACTGGCTACTAGCGAAGTTACTTCTATCAAGGACAACAAAATTTCTATCTATCCGAATCCTGCAAGAGATGAGTTTTATATTACATTCCCAAGTAAGACTCTTGGTAAAGTAAGTGTAGAACTTTATGATATGTCTGGTAAACTAGTATCTTCTGAAGATAAAATTTCACCGGAAGCTAAAAAAGCAATTTCTACAAACCGTTTAGTTAACGGTACCTATATGGTGAAAGTGAAAGGACTTGGTTTTGAAGCAAATTCAAAAGTGATTGTTAAAAAATAATTAGCTTATATAATCAATTTTAAAAATCGCCACAAGCACTGCTTGTGGCGATTTTATTTATCTATCATGTTGACTCCTTAAGGCAATTTAATTTATATATTGTAACTTTGCAGGCTGTTAAAAAAATTATGAAGAAGAAAAATATACTAAAAGGTGTTTTATTTGTAGGGATTGGAGCTAGTATATACGGTATGTTGGCCACTTTTGTGAAAATGGCCTATCATGATGGCTTTACAACCTCTGAAGTTACCACATCCCAATTCGTTTTAGGTCTTGCAGGTCTTTTAATCCTGAATTTTATCCAGACTTTAACCTCAAGGCAGAAACTATCACTACCCAATTCTAAGGAGCTGAGAATGCTTATGCTTGCAGGAACTTCATTGGGAGGAACAAGTTTGTTTTATTATATTGCAGTGCAGTACATCAATGTTTCCATTGCTATTGTGTTGCTGATGCAGTCGGTATGGTTCAGTGTTGTGGTAGAAAGTATTCTGACCAGAAAGCTGCCTAATGCAAGAAAAGTGGTTTCTGTTGTTATTGTATTGGCAGGGACGATCTTGGCAACCAATCTTATCAATATGGATATAGAGCTGGATTGGCATGGGGTATTCTGGGGACTAATGGCAGCTGCATCATATACATTAACGATGTTTACTTCAAATACACTGGCTACCCATCTGCCTGTGTTCAGGAAGAGTCTTATTATGCTGACAGGTGGTTCCATTGTTGTTTTTGCATTTTTATTCTTTGCACAGATAGGACCGATGTATTTTGATGGATTAAAAGCATTTTATCTGAATTTTACAAACAATACGGAGCATATTCACCCTTTTAATTATTCTATTTTCCTTACCTACGGGTTTGTTTTAGCACTGTTTGGAACGATCATACCTCCAATTTTATTCAATATTGGTTTCCCGAATGCAGGATTAGGTCTGGGAAGTATTGTTTCGTCGCTTGAACTTCCGGTTTCCGTAACGATGGCTTTCGTTTTATTAGGTGAGAAAGTACTCTTAATACAATGGGTAGGAATTATTTTAATTCTTTTTGCTATTGTTTTAATGAATCTTCCGTCTAAAAAAGAGAAAGAAGTTTCAATGGCAGAATTATCTTAGAAAAATATTTAACTAAAAATAACAGTTGAAAACCGTTCCCTTTGGAGCGGTTTTTTTAATTTTAGGAGCGTAAAGAAAATTCCATGAAGTACTTTAAAAATGTAGTGGCCGCAATACTATTAGGAATAGCGCCGGGATTTATGTATTCGCAGATAAGACCTTTGGATGCGATGCTTTCAGATTATCAATATCCTTTTGAGGTTCATTTTTTAGATTTAAAATCGCAGGATAATAATCTGAAGATGGCTTATATGGATGTAAAACCACAAAAACCTAATGGGAAAACCATCATGCTTCTTCATGGAAAAAACTTTAATGGTGCCTATTGGGAAAGAACAGCCAGGGATTTGTCAGTAAAAGGATTCAGGGTAATTATTCCGGATCAGATTGGGTTTGGAAAGTCTTCAAAACCTCATAACTATCAATTTTCTTTTTCACAGTTGGCAGAAAATACAAAATCCATTTTGGATGAGCTGAAGATTGAAAAAGCTATTGTTTTAGGTCATTCAATGGGAGGGATGGTTGCGACAAGATTTACATTGCTTTATCCGGAAAAAGTTCAGCAACTTATCTTGGAAAACCCCATTGGACTGGAGGACTATAAAACTTTTGCGGGGTACCAAAATATAGATCAGGCCTACCAGTCTGAGCTTAAAAATACAGCAGAAACATATAAAAACTACCAGTTAAAATTCTACTATGATAACAAATGGAGAGAAGAGTACCAACCATGGCTTGATCTGATTGCCGGATGGACTCTTCATAAGGATTATCCGCAGGTGGCGTGGGATGCAGCCCTTACTACTGATATGATCTATAATCAACCTGTCTGTTATGAATTTAAAAATATAAAAACACCCACCTTACTTATCATTGGAACAAGAGATAGAACAGCTATAGGAAAGGATAGAGCCCCGAAAGAACTTCAACCAAAAATGGGGCAATATCAGGAGCTGGGGAAGAAGATCCAACATGAAATTACCGGTGCTCAATTGGTAGAGCTTGAAAATGTAGGCCATCTTCCCCATATAGAAGTCTATTCTAATTTTTTTGACGCTTTATATAATTTTATTAAATAGTTGATTTCTATAGTAAATAATTAATATTATCTTGTTCTTTGTATTTATTTTTCAAAATATTGAGATAAAACAGAAATTTATTAACTTTGAGGATATTAAAAACACAAGGAGTTAATAATGTCAGAAATAAAATTATCCAAAAAAGAAATATTAGGCAGGCTGAATACCATCAAAATAAAACCCTCTGGACTCCAACAGAGAAGATATGGTGTGTCTGTGAAATACTTTTCTGGTAATGAAGACAGTCCATCCAAAAGAATAGATTATACCGTAACAGCCAATCTAAACATAGAATATGGTAGAGGTACGTTAAGTCTTAATAAAGAAAATATATTTTATAACCAGCATGAGGCTGATCAAATCAGTGAGATCATTTCGTCTGCATTATCAACAACAGTTTATCCAGTTGAAATAGATCTCAATGAAAAAGGAACAGGAACGGGGGAAATTACCAATTACGATAAAATTGTAGAAAGATGGAATATTCAGAAGTTTAAGCTATCCGAAAAGTATAGCAGTAATGATTTGGATGTTTTTTTTACAAACTTTGAAAAGAAGCTTCAAAATAAATCCATTATTGAACAAAGTCTACGCTATGATTGGTATTGGAATCTTTTTTTTCATCCTAAATTTATCCATTATGGAGATGCCAGAAGCGTAGCTAAAGATTTGTATCTGGCCGTTATTCCCTATCAGGAACCATTGAAGTTTTCAGGAACACAGACCATCAACAAATTTCCTACAGATTACCATTCTTTTGTGATAGAATTTGAAAGTCTGGAAATATTGGCTCCAGATTACTTTTATCCCAAAGATTATCCCAGAGAAAATCCATTATTCATGACACTGAAAGTGATTTTTGATCATGATCTGTATCATCATTTTCCTATGCATACCAGAGCTTATTTTGAAGTGTTCTCTAAGGATCGTGCAGGAGTAAAAAGTTTTATCAAAAAAATACATTATACCCAATATCAGATTGGGGTAGATGAGTACAAAAATAAAGTACTGGATGAGAGCAGTCCCTTTATTACAGGAGGTCTGGTAAAGGTACCACCGAATAAATGGGGATTTGATAATTTCGAAAGAATAGAAAATGACTGGTAGAAGCCACCAGTTCAATAAAAAGGTTTATTTTTACAAAAACACACCAAAATGTCACTAAAAGAAAAAGTAGTACAGGGAGCACTCTGCAAATGCAATTTTGGCACTGCACCAGATAAGCTAAAGGTACTTACGCAAACCAAATATTATGTGAATGACCATGAGAGCAGCAGTAAACTGGCAGCTACTCATAAAGATATTGGAGCCACTTTTGAAAAGAATACTTTCGGCTCATGCTCCAAAAAGAATAATACCCCCTGTTCTGCTGTTGTTACACAATGGAGCGGTTATTATGAAAAAGAACTCTACGACCCGCCCGGAGGTTATATTTTACTGGAAGACAGTAAAGCAACCTGCCCAATAGGTGGTACCGACTGTATTACCATCATCAAGACAGGACAAATGGGGGAACCTACCAAAAAGAATATACAGAAAGCTGATAGTGAACTGCAGTCCCATGTGAACCCAATGATGGATCTGAAAAATATTGACAAAAAAGATCCTTACAAATTTCTAAATGCTGAATAATTATGGCAGAAAATATTGAAAATAAAGTTGGGCTACAGGGGTGTTACTGGAAAGAAAATGAGAAGCTATTTTCTGTTTCTAAAGGAGGAACCTTTATATTATATACAAATAATCTCAACGAGTTTAGTGTTGATGAAAGATGTGTTGGTGGAAAGACCAAGAACCCTAAGGAAACTGTTAGTAAGGCCAGATGGGCTTTTATCTATGACTTTTTCTTCCAGAAACTAGAAAAAGCAAAACAAGAAGATATCTCTGAAAATTTATGGGGACCCCTTAGTGGAGGTACGGATAATGTAGCTAAATATGGTTTGGGTACCCAATATAAACAAGGGAGCAAACTTATTTTTAAACCTGAAAGCTATAGCTATTATTATGGATATAAACAAAGGGTTGAACTTTTCACCGAAAGCCCGGGAACAGGTTTTTATTTTTATATTATTCCGGTGGATAAGCCCCAGATATCCTTTGCTTATTTTACAAAAAGTGAGGAAATAAAACATTATGGAGATAGTGTTTCACTGCAGATTATGCTGCATGCCTATAATCTGGACAAGAAAAATAAATATAAGGCAAAATTATATTTATTAGAAGAGACTGTTGCTAAAGGTCTTACAGAAACCGACGATTTTAAAGATAATAATCTTTGGAAAGAGCCTCGTATATATAATATTGCAAACAGTGTAAGTGGAGATAATTGGAATTCTTACATCAATCTTAATTTTCCAATAGACATTGAATGGAAAAAGGATCAGAAATCAGAGAAAAACTTTACGGTTGTACTCGAAGTATATAAGTTTTGGGAAGAACCTGGCGTAATCTATGGAACTAATCATAAAGAAGAAAGGGTTAATTATAAAAACTATGCAGATGATCCAACAACTGATCTCGTAGAATATGATCCTGAAATACTGGGTTTAAAAGATATAGATAATAAAAAATCAGTTTCCAGCAGGTTTATAGTTTCTGAGGAACTAATGGGTGACTACCTTAAACGTATTGAACAGGATAAAAACAATATGATCCAATATATCGGCGATATTGAATATAACCAAAGAGAATTTGATCCGTGTGGGTATTCAAAGATTACGGTAAAGGATGAAGATGATAAGGATAGAGAATCATTTGTCATATTTGATGAAACAGCGGCTGTAGGAGCAATAGATAAGACCAAGCAAAGCTTTGCGATTATAACGGGAGATACCCGAAAGAATATTTCCATTACCCTGGATCAGCTTACTACGCAGGATACCTTCTGTCAGGGATTATTGTTGGATGATGGGCAAAAGCATTCTGTGAAAAAGAATGTTTTTCAGGTAGATAAGGTATATGCAGCCTTAAAAAATGGAAATAATCATGTAAGACAGGCAGATAGCACCCATCAGCAGCAACAGAAAAATGCAGGAGTTGCAACTACTGATGAAAATAAAAATGATACGGATGTTGTAAAAACAAACAATTCATATAATGCATCTGTGGCTCAGCAGTGGAGAGAGGGGGTTGATTACAAGATAAACAGCAATGAGAAGATCACCCTGATGCTGAGATATATGTATAATAAGACGGCTTTTGAGAGTTTTCAAAACCCTGATAATAAGAATATAAATGCTGGAGTAAATCTATTATGGATCTTCAGGTATTTTTGGTTCACCGATGATACTGCTCAAACTTATTTTTTACCCGTATCTACCTGTAGATATCCAAATCAATTAGTCAAAATAAATGTTTGGCCGGACATTGAATGGGAAGTATCATTCATTATTTCAACCAACGAAACGCACACCTTGAGTTTTGGGAAAAAAGAGGATCTAAACAATTATCCTGCGGGACAAGGGTTGAGATTCTCGGATAAATTTAAAACTAAAAGCGAATATAAAGGCTTTAGTTTTTCTACAGATATTTCCGCAAAGATCAACGGGAATGTTCATAAACTTGGATTTGAGAAGATTGAAAATATTATAAAAAAGCTTGCTGATCTGAAAGAGTTTTTAGATAAATTCAATAGTGATAATTCTGCAAATGCTAGTACAGGAGGCTTTAAAGAGTATTTTAGTTTTAAACTTGTTTCCCCAAATATAGTATTAGCTTTTAAGTGGAACATGGGCAGCGTTGTTGAAACGGAGAATAACCATAGAGCTGTAACAATGCTTAACGGAGCCTTTAAATTGGCGCCACTTATCGGAATAAACTTTGAAGTGGACCTGTTTGTTATCACAGATAGTATTAAAGTGTATGGAATTGGTGATATAACTAAATTTATTAGAAAAGCTATTGAATGGGTTACCGAAACAGATATATATTTAATTGCTTATGTAAATATTGAATTAAATGGTGAGTTTACAATAGTATATAACTCAATAAATGGTATAGATAATAAAAAGTCTAACAAGAAAGCTATTTTAAGTATTCCTTTTGGAGTAAAAGGGGGAATAAAAAGTAATGAAGAAAATGTAATCATCTTACCTACAGGTGAAAAGAAAGAAAAATTTGAAGCTGAAATTTCTATAAATTCAGGAATTGAAATTACAGAAGAATTAGGGACTGATAATACAGGACCTTATAAAAAGAATAGTTATGTTTTTAAAGGACTAAACGTTAAAGTAGTTATCATCGAAAATGTATTTAGTAGAAATAAACTCTCAGTTATCCCAAAAATTGATGAAACATTCGAAGTAATGAAAGAGGATAAAATCTGTCCTGAAAGTATAGAATATTTAAATAATAAAAAAGATGAAAAGCAAAATTAAGTATATAATTGTTATTATTCTTAATCTAAGCCTAATGATGGTTTCTTGTCAATCTAAATCGGATAAAGTTAATCTAAGTATTTTGGCTGAACCTTACCAAAATATGGTTAAGGATAAGCAGATCAATCCTCTAAGATATCGTGACTATGTTGATGATTTGCACAATCGGGTGGTGTTGCAAGAAAATCAAATCCAGGAAAAATGGCAGCCTTTTAAGATCAGTAATACATTGGATTACATGGATGTCTATTTTAGTAAAGAAAAAATAATAGGATTTAAAGGATATTTTGAAGAGGGAGCTAAAAATAATGCAGATGAAATATATAAAGCCTTAATTAAAAGTATATCAAATGACAAAGATTATTCTCAGATTGAATTAAAGAACAATGATTCAAATATCTTAATGAATGAATGGGAGTCAAAAGAAAATATACTAGGATTAAAATACGAGAAAGTTAATAAGAGTATTGCCATAATTGTAGTAAATAAGAATGAACTGCCTTTCTTTTTTGATAAAGTCTTTTACAGTGAATTTTTAAACTTAACCCAATTGAGAAGTAATCATTCAGAAATTCATTTAAAAGAGTTAAAAACTCAGTCATCAAATAATGATAAAAGTTTTTATAAGGAAAAATTCAAGGAATTAAAAGGAGAATATAACCAAAAAACAAAATAAGAATGAGTCAGCAGCCCATGTATAAAGTGGAAGTAAAAGCATATTTATGTTCAATCGAAATTGAAGTGAATGGTATTCCTTGCTTTTCTTATTTTAATGAACCTCAAATTGCAACGGATATTCCTATCAATAATCTGATGTTTTCTTCAGGAGAGCAAGACGTTAAATTTAGAATTACCCCACTTTTTAATAATAAAAACTTTCATAAAGACACTACAATTGAAGTAAATATCTATGTAAAGGAAGCAAACGATTTCTATTTGAAAAAACAGGTTATTAACTCCTATACACTCGATGAATCTCTGGAAAATAAATCATTCTTTGAGAATATTTTAAACTTTGATGCAGCGTTTCCTTATAACCTAGATGTCAGCGATATAAAATATGATTTCTCCAGAGAGGAAGAAGATCTTCTGCTTTCTGAGGTATATAAACAATATGATCTGTTAGCCAGCTATATTAAGAATGATGATTTAAAAAAATATAACGAGTTTACTAGCCTTCGATTTAATGACTTTATGACAGCTCATTATCTAGATGAGAATAAAAAACAATATTATTTAAATAAGGCTCTTTTTTCGTACAAAGACTATGATTTAACTTTAGTTTCAAAAGAAGAATATATTTTAAGGTTTTGCTTTAATAACAGATTAGTGTATTTGGCAAAATTGAATAATGCCCCAGGATTAATATTGGAAGACCTGAATTCTCAGGAAGAAGGGCTGCACTTTATTGAAAGTGCCATTTTCTATAGGGATCAGAAAGGTGATTTGACATTATTTAGATAGGAAATGACAAATTATTTTCAGGTAGAAAAATAATTTCACGATACAAATGACAGCATTTAAATACATAAACTTTGAAAAGTAGAGTACAGGGCGTTTTAAATTTTTTAGTAAGAAACTTTTTGCTGTTTTTTCAGATTTATGCCATCGTATATGTTTTTATAAACTCCTATATTGATCTATGGTTTTCCTTGAATAGGGAAGCCTTTTTTGAGTTTGAAAAGGTCATTGTAATCAACTTTTTTCAGGCTGAAGTGTTATTCTTATATATATTGTATAATAAGATTAAGAATAATAAAAATGAAAAAATTGCAGGGCTAAAAGTTATGTATTCGAAATATCTGGAAGATATGCAAAGTCAGGGAGTGAGTAAGCGTAAAGCATCCATATCTATGCTGGTGGCGGTTGTTATTTTGGCATTTCTTTTTATTGTCTTGATCTTAAAATCTCCTTTTGGAGACTTTTTAAAACTGATCATAGGACTTAATGAAGTAATGATAAAGAATGTTGAAATACTAATACCTTGCTTGCTGTTGGTTATATTTCTTTATTATCAATTAAAGCATGAAGCAAAAGACATGATGTTTAATGCAGCCAATAGGTTGAGTACCATAATGAATAGTTTTAAAATCTCAATACCCATATTTATCATTTTATATGCAGTACGAATCTATTTTTCGGGAAAAACTGAAGAATCTTTTGTGCCGGCAGCTTTACTGGCGGTTAACTTATCTTTTTTAATGATGATTATCAGGGAAAAAAAAATAATTTTTCAGAGTAAATAAATATACATTGATCATTAAAATCCAAATATGAAATTCAATAAGGAAAAGAAAGGCGATAGTTTTTGGGTAGTTTTTTTCTCTATTATATTCATGCTTTTACTTCTGGGAATGGGAGGTGGTGGAGTCTACTATAGCTACAGTAAATTTTCCATACATATAGATTTGGTCTCCAATGGGATCAAGACAGGGGGAAACATTACAGGTTACGAAGAAAGTTGGTCAAAGGATGATGATGGTGGATATACAAAAATGTATTCTCCAATAATCAGATACTATGATACATCCAATCAGTCTCATGAACTCTACGCTGATTACAGCTCAAGCAATAGAGCGTGGTCCAATGAAGTAACTGTATATTTTGATAAGGATAACCCATCAAAAGCCATTCGCGGGGGATTTTGGCACTTATGGTTTTGGCCATTTATCATTCTTTGTTTATCAATGATCCCGCTAGGAATAGGATTATTTGTCCTTAAATATTATATCGACCTATTATTTAAAAGAAAAGACCGTTTATAGCTAAACGGTCTTCCTTTTTAACTGAATCAATAAAGCTAAAATACCAATGCCGGAAAAAATGATGCATGAAATACCCAGATTTTGAATCAATCCAATACTTACCAATCCAATACCGATTAATACATAGTAAATGAGCCCTAATAATGCCCCTGCGCTTCCCGTTTCATTTTTATAATGAATTAAGGCAGTGCTTAAAATATTAGGAATAGCCATACTGAATGCCATAACAATAAAAAAGTAAGGAATTAAAAAATAGACTCCATAATCCATTACTATCCAGACAAAAACAGAAGCTGCAAATGCTCCCAATGTACTTCCGTTAACTAAAGCCTTAGGCGAAATATTTCTTAATAACAGAAATCTGTTAAGCTTAGCTCCTGTAAAAGTACCAGCAGCCAATATGATACTGCTGTATCCAAAAATATAGGATGAATACTGTTGCTCCTTAAAAATAAATGGAGCTAGTGAATAATACGAAAATAACAGAACATTAAAACTCATAATGAGCAGGCAGCATCTGATAATCTCCCGATCGCTAAGCATTTTTTTTAATAAACTGAAAAGAGTACGAACATTTATTTCTTTTCCTGAATGATTGGTTTCAGAGACCCTTTTTCTCGCAAGAATATAAAATAGTACAGACAGCAGATATAAAGTGATAAAAACACCCTGATGTCCGGTAGAAGAAGCAAGCACAGAACCGGTGGTCATCCCAATAATCGGACTGATGGATAATCCGATCCCAATCCAGGAAAATACCTTACTGATGTGGTCCTTGTCATAAGTGTCCCGTAGGATAGTCTGGGTAACGATTGAGCCCACGGCAATTCCAAAGGCTGAAACTATTCTTGCAGCAAGCAGGATGATGAAGCTAGGAGCAAAGACCGCTGCAAAAGTTCCGATTCCGTAAGTGATCAATCCATATTCTAATGATTTTTTTCTTCCGATTCTGTCACATTGTACTCCCCAAAATGCAACTCCCAGAGCAAAAGCTATAAAATATAAACTGATGGTTAAGGTAGTAGATTCTTCATTCACTTCAAATTTTTCCTGAACCATTGGTAAAACAGGGCTGTAGATGGTTTCTACAAACTGAGGAAGCATTACCAGCAAGGTAAGTAGCCAAAGTGGGTTTGTCTTTTTCATTTTTTTCTGCAAAGTTTTGAAAATTTCAGTGTATATTTATAATGATATAAAAACAAAAAATATCAAAAATAGGACATGGCTATACTCCAGCAAAATGAAGAATTTGATGCTGATTCTATTCAAGAGAAAGTAATTGGAATTGTTTCTGATATGGTGATGCATGATTCTGGCTTTCATTTCCATACTGCCAAGGCTCAGTTGCTGTATGCTCCATCAGGCTGTATGACGGTTACTACATCTGATAGGCAGTTTGTGCTGCCTCCGTTCAGAATGCTTTGGATCCCGGCTAATGAAATTCATCGGGTGAATTTCCGAAATATGGTAGCGTACAGATCCATTTATTTTGATGAGGAATATGCAGAAAAGCACATCAATTCCAGCCTTAAGGTTTTACAAGTAAACCCATTGTTGAAAGAGATGATTGAAAGAATCTGTTTCTGGGACTGGGTTGCCCTTAATAATAATCAGGAGAATATTCTAAAAGTATTTTGGAATGAAATGGATGATGCTCCTGAAGAAAAGCTAGAGCTTAAAATGCCAGAGGACAGACGGTTTAAGAATAGGATAGAGGAATGGACAAAACGGTTGTCTATACCACCTATGCTGAAAAAACTGGCAGAGGAAACTGGGGCTGTAGAAAAAACAATTACCCGTATTTTTAAAAAGGAAACCGGTCTGTCTTATCAGGAATGGAGGCAGCAATGGCGTCTTCAGAGATCCATTGAGCTTTTGGTGGAGGGTAACTCAATAGGAGAGGTCTCTTATATTCTTGACTTCTCTTCAGACAGCGCATTTATAGAGTTTTTCAAAAAGCATACAGGATCTACACCATTACAATATCTAATGAAAAATGAGTAGGAGGGTATAGATACTATTTTCTTGAAAGATTTCCTGCCTTATGGAAAGATACCGGAAAAATAATTTATATAAAATTGTATTACCAAATAAGAATGGATTTTATGAACAATTATAGCAGTACAATCGAGATTAAAACTACGGCCGATAAAGTATATGACGCTCTGACTCATAAAATTCCTCTTTGGTGGACTGAAATGTTTGAAGGATCATCAGGGAAAAACGGTGACGTTTTCACGGTACGGTTTGGAAATCATATTCACAAAACAATACAAGTAAAAGAGACCGAAGTCAGTTCAAAGATTATCTGGCATATTGAAGATTCGTTGATCGCTATTCCTGAATTGAAAAATCAATCAGAATGGATGGGTACAACCGTGGTTTGGGAAATAGAGAAGAAAGAAAATATAACGATACTGAAGCTTACCCATATAGGCTTACCTCCGCTTATTGAATGCTATGGCATATGTTCTAATGGCTGGGTACAATTTATCAATAGCCTGAAACTATTTGTGGAAACAGGAACAGGAATTCCGTATAAAGAATAATAGGATAAGCTAAGGTATATAAAAAGAAAAGAGACTGTTTACTTGTAAACAGTCTCTTTTTGTATGTATTGTTGTCTGAATTATTTCTTCTTGTAAGCAGCGTCTTTAATTCTCGCTTTTTTACCTCTAAGATCTCTGAAGTAATAGATTCTAGCTCTTCTAACTCTACCTCTTCTGTCAACCTCGATTTTTTGAAGTGCAGGCATGTTGATAGGGAATACTCTTTCTACACCTACATCACCACTCATTTTTCTGATTGTGAAAGTTTTTGTAGAACCAGTACCTCTTAATTGGATAACTGTTCCTTTGAAGAACTGAGTTCTTGTCTTTTGTCCTTCTTTAATTTCGTAATACACAGTAATTGTATCACCTGCTTTGAATTCAGGGAATTCTTTTTTCGCAATGTACTTGTCTTGTACGTACTTTAATAAATCCATTATTATAAAATAAAATGTTAAAGCTAAGCAACTTACACGTTTATCGTCAGAGGTTGAATAACAGGTTGCAAATGTACAAAATAGTTTTTGAATACACCAAATAATTAATGTAGCAAAAACTATAATTTTTTCATTTTGATTTTGCTTAAAAATTAACAGTTTCTTTAAAATACCATCAGCCAGAGTTTACATGGGAAATCTACTTTTGCCCGAAATTAAAATCTGAGATACAGATTTTAAATTCCTGATTTACAAATTAAAACTCAATATGTCATTTTAAAACTAAACTATTATGAAACACTATTTCTTCTTTTTTTGTTTCGTAGCACAAATGGCGTTCGGGCAGGTTTTGTTCCCCTATCTGCAAAACCCGACTCCGAATTCCATGATCGTCAATTGGAAGACCGCTTCCGATAACGAAACAACTGTGATCTACGGGAACTCACCTTCCAATCTGAATGTTACCGTAACAGGGACTACCAATATCTTTTCAGATACCGGATATAATAATAATTATTATTATCACACCGCAAAAATTACAAACCTGCAGCCTAATACCAAGTATTATTATAAAATAAAGACCGGAGCCAACGAGTCTGCAGTCTACAATTTCAGAACACTTCCATTACCAGGGCAGGCTGTAACAAATGATGGAAAAATCAGGTTTCTTATTATGGGAGATAACCAGATTAAGGCAGAGCCAAGATATGACAGTCTTACTTTAAATGCCTTCAAAAAGTTGAAGCAAAAATTTGGAGCCAATTCAGATCCATCCGATAATATTGCTCTTACCTTTATGGTAGGAGACCAGGTAGATGTGGGAACACTGGATCACTATGAGAATGTTCACTTCAAAAAGAATGTGAAGCTATCCCCTTATCTGCCTATTCAGACAACGGTAGGAAACCATGAAACCTATGGAACTTTGGGGATGAATTCCTATTATGCTCATTTCTATATAGATGAAATAAAATACAAGAACATCAGCTCAGGAAATGAAAACTATTATGCTCAGCAGGCTGGGAATGTATTATTTATCAGCTTAAGCTCCGAGCATACAGGATCAGCACAGCAGACATGGCTACAGCAGGTTCTAACGGCGGCGAATAGTGATTCTACTGTAGACTGGATTATTTCTTTAAGTCACAGGCCTTATCAGGCAGAGCAGTATGTAGGAGATATTTCCACTTGGGTAAGAAATAATGCTGTACCACTTTTGGTAACTTCTGATAAATATCTGATGCACGTAGGTGCTCACCACCACTTGTATCACAGAGGGCAGTTGAAAAATACACCCAATTATCAGATTATTTCCGGAGGTACGGCTTGGGATCAGTATTGGGGAATGTCTAATGAACAAGATTTTGATGATGTTCAGAAAACATTAACAGACTGGACGTATCAAATTGTTGAAGTAGATATCCCAACAGGAAAAGTAGATATAGAATGTTACTCGATTGGCGGAATTTATACCAAGAAAAATAATGAGCTGGTAGATTCTTTCCACCGATATAAAAACCAGCCTAAACCGGCAAAACCATCTATTAACAATGCTTTCACCGGTCCGATTACATTGCCGTTAACATTGAATGGAAGTGCCTTTTCATCTTCAAATGGAGAACAGCTAAACACGACTCAATTCCTAATAAGCAAGGCTCCTGATTTTTCTGTAGTAGAAAAAGAAGTGTATCGTGATTTTGAAAACTGGTTTGGGAAAGACGGAAACGGAAATCCTGATAAAGCTAAAAACTTAAACGAAGGAGTAGATATTACAAAGGTAATACTGGCCGCCAATTCTATTCCGAATGGTATTTATTACGCGAAAACCCGTTACAGAGATAGAAATCTTGAATGGAGCGACTGGAGCGACGTAAAGCAGTTTGAGATTACAGGAAGTGTTGTTTCAAACCCAACATTTACTCTAGATAAAACTGAATATGCTCAAAATGAACCCATCGTAGGTACCTTTACCGGAGGACCTGGAAACCAGCAGGACTGGGTAGGGCTTTATAAAAAAGGACAGACGCCAACCACTACCACTTCCCAGGGTTTCATTTATACGAACGGACAAACAGCAGGAACAGTTACATTTAATAATGGATTGGCTAATAAAGGTCAATACTTTGCAGGGTTCTTTGCTAACGGAGGATACACAGAAATCACACCAAGAAAAAATTTCTATGTAGGACCTAAAGTTCAATTGCAGGCTACAGCTGATACTTATCCTGTAGGAGGAACTGTTGTTATTAATTATACCAATGGTCCGAATTTGCAGAAAGACTGGATCGGAATTTATAAAATGGGCCAAACTCCGGGAACTACTGCCGCGATAAAATGGAACTATGTAACAACAGCAGCCGGAACTCTTAACTTTACAGGTCTTCCAAAAGGATATTACTATGCACAATATTTACTGGAAGATGGGTATAACGGAATCGGAGACAAAGTCTTCTTTAAAGTTGGAGATATTGTTACCGAATTATGGATCAACAAACCTGTTTATTCATTGGGAGAGAATATTACTGCTTCATGGACGGATTCTCCGGGGATTATAAAAGACTGGTTAGGAATCTATCCTCAAAATATTCAGACACCGGATGATAATTTTGTTTCCTACACTTACTTCGACGGAGTGACACAAGGGACTAAGACCATTCAGGGGACGGCAATTCCTACTACACCGGGTAATTACTATATGGTAATGTTTACAAACGATTCTTATACAGAAGTTTCAAACAGAGTACAGTTTCAGGTAAGCTCAGGAACTTTAGGAGTAGATGAGGTAAAAAGTACAGAGAAAAATGTAATTCTGTATCCGAATCCTACAAAACCAGGGGAGCCAACCTTTATTAAGAGTGATTATCCAATTGAAAAAATTGAATTGGTTTCCGCTTCGGGAGAGCTATTGTATGAATCTAAGAATATTCACAACCAACGTTTCTCTTTAGTGAATGAAAATCTTCCAAAAGGAGTATACTTTGTAAAAGTTCACGCAAGAAAATTATTTACTTTAAAGCTGATCATTCAGTAATAAATAAAATCAATCATAAAAATAAGGAGGTCGTCAGCAATGATGACCTCTTTTTATATACTGTAGTTTTAAGTTTTTTCCACAGATTCTGCAGATTTTACACAAACATCTGATTTATCCGTGAAATCTGGGAACTATAAAAATTTCCCATGAAATCTATGTCAATTGATTCCAAATTTTAGCCTCTTTATAATAACCAAGGATGAAGAAATTTCACATAAAAAAAGCAGCCTCAAAAAACTGAGGCTGCCTTTATTATCGTAAAATAATTTAAATATTATTCAAAATCCGCAGATAAATAATCTTCCTGAATAAAAGTCTGATTCTCTCCGGATAAATAATCATCACCGGTATCCGCAAGAATCTTGGTCTCCTGAACAAGTTTTCCTTCCGGATTGTACGCTTTTAATAAGATCCATTTTCCGCTGCGTTCAAGTTCCTTTATTCCACTGATCATTCTTATCTTGATTTTTCCACTTTGGAGAATTCCTTCTTTTACAGACGCTTTGTTGGCTGGTTTCCCCTTTACATATTGAACAATTTGTGCTGTGAAGTTATAACTATAGCCATAAGCATAGTTTACCTCCTCATCCAAGGGTTGGTTATACGTGAATAAAATGGTCCCTTTATTATCATAGATTGTCGCATCATAAGCTGTCTTCTTGGAGTTTAATTTCTTCTCAGATTTCAACTTATTTTCTTCAGAATATGTTTTTGTGCTTATTAAAACCCCGTCCTTATATTGAATTTCGCTCAATCCTTCATATGCTGTACCATTGTAAGGCATCTCATCCTGATAGGTTAATATTGATTTCAGTTTTCCGTCCGGAGCATAATATTTGATCTCTTGGGTAACATCCTCTTTCGATATTTTTTCTGTTGCAAGTTTTCCGTTTTCGTCGAATACTTTATTCAATATCACAGAACCATTTTTGTAAACATCAATGGATGAAGTGTTGGCGTAGTCATAGCTTAGCTGATAATCCTCACCATCCATAGGTTTGTAGTTGTCATTTTCTTTATCATATTGATAAATAAGATGCCCTATTTTTTTTCCAGACTCATCATAGGTTGTTTTATAACCATCTTTTTTATTTCTTTTTTGCTCCTGCAGAATCTTCCCGTTTTTAGAATAGATAACGCTTTCCTTTATACTGCCATCACTTTTATATTTTTCAAATTTGGAAAGCCTCATCGGATTATAGTAATAATCTGCAAATGAATTTTCACCGGATTCAGAGGTTGAATTGCCTAGGTATTTACCCTTTTCACCATAATATTTATTCTCATAGCTGCCATCCTTGCCCATAAGGGTTTCGGTTCTGATTCCCTTGATATCTTCATCATAGATAATCGTCTGGGATGGGGTAGAATTCTCATATACAGTAAGGCTGTTATAATAATATTCATTTTCCGGGTCCTTATAACTGAACATTTTTCCGGAGAAAGTACCATCTGCCTTATAGACCATGTCTTCCAACAATCTGCCTTTATCATCATAAGACTGAGACGGTCCTACCTGCTTTCCGTTAGAATAGGTTACCAAGCTCATTACCTTTCCTTCAGGTGTATACCATGTTACTTTTCCATCGAAAACCTCACTGCTTGGAGTAGTATCAGAAGCCAGTCCTTCCATTTGAAGAGTTCCGTTTTTGTAAAAATCCTTGATTAAGGTAAGCTTGCCCTTTGCAGAAGTTTCACGGTAATATTCCATGTTCTCCTTTGTCGTTTTTTCCCAATTCTCATCGAAATAAGTTTTTTCCTGAGCATATACATTGATGCTGAGTACCAATGCAAGTAACGCTGACGTAAATAATTTTTTCATGTTTTTATTAAGGTTTGATTTTTTGTTTAAGGTTAGTTAGCTTTTGTGTACTAATGAAAGTAAGAAGTTAAAAGCTCTTGAAGAGGCAGATTTGAATCTGTCTGAAATAATTTTCATGGAAATTGTGTTTAAATATATAAAGCCCGGGGGCTATAAAATAGATGGTGTTTTTTGATTTAAGACCCCAAATATAAATCAATTTGACGAGATTTGTAAATAAAATGAACCGATTTGTTCGCTTTTGCTTGTAAAAAACTGATTATAATTATTTTAAATATATGAAAATACCATTCAGGAAATCATGAAACCTCCGATTATTTCTAAGCATCGGATATACGATAAAATTTATTAAATTTAGCCAACAGAAAAATCTAATATTTCATGATAGATAAAAGAGTAAAAAATGCAAAGGAGGCCATCGACGGAATTAAGGATGGAATGACACTGATGCTGGGAGGGTTTGGACTTTGCGGAATCCCTGAAAATTCAATTAATGCTTTGGTAGAAAGTGATGTGAAAGATTTAACATGCATTTCAAACAATGCAGGAGTAGATGATTTCGGATTGGGATTACTCCTTCACAAAAGACAGATAAAAAAAATGATCTCGTCCTATGTAGGAGAAAATGCTGAATTTGAGAGACAAATGCTTTCAGGAGAACTGGATGTTGAACTGACTCCACAAGGAACTTTGGCAGAAAAATGCAGAGCAGCACAGGCCGGAATTCCTGCTTTTTATACCCCTGCAGGCTACGGAACTGAGATAGCAGAAGGAAAAGAAGTGAAAGAATTCCACGGAAAACCTCATATTCTGGAACATGCCTACGAAGCAGACTATTCTATTGTAAAAGCATGGAAAGGAGATCACGCCGGAAACCTTATTTTCAAAGGATCTGCAAGAAACTTCAATCACCCAATGGCTGGAGCAGCAAAAATTACGATTGCTGAAGTGGAAGAATTGGTAGAACCAGGACAATTAGATCCTAACCAGATCCACATTCCAGGAATCATGATCCAGAGAATTTTTCAAGGGGAGAAATTTGAAAAAAGAATAGAACAACGTACAACCAGAAAAAAATAAGAAGAATGTTATCAAAAGAAGATATCGCAAGACGTATTTCCAAAGAAGTTAAGGATGGTTATTACGTAAACCTAGGAATAGGAATTCCAACTCTGGTTGCCAATTACGTTTCAGAAAATATTTCTGTAGAATTCCAAAGTGAAAATGGAGTGCTGGGAATGGGACCTTTCCCTTTTGAAGGAGAAGAAGATGCAGACATTATCAATGCTGGAAAACAAACCATCACTATTTTACCAGGTGGTTCATTCTTCGATTCAGCATTTAGTTTCGGAATGATTCGCGGACAAAAAGTTGACCTTACCATTCTTGGTGCGATGGAAGTTTCAGAGAATGGAGACATTGCCAACTGGAAAATTCCCGGAAAAATGGTAAAAGGAATGGGAGGGGCAATGGATTTGGTGGCTTCTGCAGAAAATATTATCGTAGCAATGATGCACGTAAACAAGGCAGGAGAAAGCAAGATTCTTAAAAAATGTACACTGCCTTTAACAGGAGTAAACTGTGTAAAAAGAGTGGTTACTGAATTAGCCGTATTGGACGTAACTCCGAACGGATTTAAATTGGTGGAAAGAGCTCCGGGGGTTTCAGTAGAAGATATTATCAAAGCTACAGAAGCAGATCTGATTATTGAAGGTGAAATTCCTGAAATGCAGCTCTAGATAAAATACAAAACCTTGCCCACAGTAAGGTTTTGTATTGAATAAGGTTTAGCTTGTGCTGAAATAATACAAGGAGCTGAAACATTAAAAAATAAAGACTGTCTCATTCATGAAACAGTCTTTATTTTATTCAGTAAGATTCATAAGCTTGTTATATAATCAAACTTATCTTTTTATTTATTATCCTGTGCCCCGAAAACTTTCTGCAATATGCTTGTCGTTCTCATAGCAGGAGTATTTCTGATTCCGCTTTCTTTATCAGCTACCATTTTGAAAACCCCATTGATGGTTTCAGTGGTAACATACTCATTAAGATCAGTTGTTACAGATTGTCCTGTAAATGTATTATATTTTGAGATAAGGTTTTTCCAGACAGTATCTGCACCTACTTTTCCTAGTGAAGCTTTTACTTTGGGCTGGAAAGCTGTAAATAACTGACTTTGAGTTTTGCCTTGTAAATAATTGGTAGCAGCATTATCCGTTCCCAATAAGATATTCTTAGCATCCGTAATCGTCATAGAGGTGATTGCATTGGTGAAAATAGGAGCAGCTTCTGTTACTGCATCCTCAGCAGCTCTGTTAAGCAACTTTACTCCCTCATCTGCAAGGCTTCCCATACCAATGGAACGCAGCGTAGTATCAATCTTTCTCAGCTTTTCAGGCATTAGGATTTTTACCGCTTCATTTTTTAGAAAACCATCTGTTAAAGCCAATTTTTTTACTCCATCCGTTACCCCAATACTTAAGGCTTCCTTTAATCCCGAAGAGATTTGGGTTGAGGTAAGGTTTCCAAGGTTGGCCGGAGAACTTTTAGTAGGTGTAGCAGTTGTTGTGCTTGTCGTAGTTGTTGTGGAACCTTTGGTAGCTGGAGGTGTATTAAGGTCAATACCCGTTTTATCCTTAACGGTAGACTTGATCATATCAAGAAGCTGAGCTTGTGTAGATATTGAAAATAATAATCCTGCTGCTATAAAAATGCTTTTTCTCATTGTATTTTTTTACAAATTTAGATGTTTAATCTTTTAAGTGACGTAAGCTTATCAAAAAATAAACCATAAAATTTAATAAATTTAAATAATGATGCTTTTTTTAGTTCAAATTTCTGATTTATAGCTGCTTAATAAATGAAAATATTCATTGAATTGTAAATTTTAAAAGAAACTTGTCAAGCATTTAATCATTTAAAAGTTTTAGAAAATAAGTATCTTAGCTATACTCATAATTCCATCCCATGACTCGTAGTTTTTTAGCATTTTTTATGATGATTTCAAGTCTTGTTTTTTCACAAAATAAATTGAACCTTATTCCTTACCCTCAAAATATTGAGATAAAAGAAGGAAACTTTATCATTCCTGACGTGTTGAATATCAGCAATGACTTGCCAAAAAAAGAAACAGATTATTTCAGGAAGCGCATGGGTTCTATGATAAAGCTGAAAGAATCTAAAAAATCAGATGCTCAATTGGTTTACTCTCCATTGGCAAACACTCCTGCAGGAAAGGAAGAATTTTATAGTATAGAAATTTCATCCCAACAAATTCATATTCAATCTTATACCCCGCAAGGATATTTTATGGCGCTTCAAACCTTAATTCAGTTATTTGAAAACGAGAATACTAAAAAGAAAATTCCGGCCATGAAGATTGTAGACCAACCCAAGTTTGCATGGCGGGGAATGCATCTCGATGTGTGCCGTCACTTTTTTACCGTTGATGAGGTAAAGCAATACATTGATTATCTGGCGATGTACAAATTGAATACCTTTCATTGGCATTTAACGGACGATCAAGGCTGGAGAATCGAAATAAAAAAATACCCAAAGCTGACACAGGTAGGTTCAAAACGTAAAGAATCTATGATAGGGGCTTACGTTGATAATACTTTTGACGGAAAACCCTATGGACCTTACTTTTATACTCAGGAGCAGATAAGGGATGTAGTGAAATATGCTCAGGAAAGGTATATAACGATTGTCCCTGAAATTGAAATGCCAGGGCATGCCTTGGCTGCATTATCAGCTTATCCAGAGCTGGCATGTACTAAAGGGCCTTTTGAGGCCGCTACAAAATGGGGCGTTTTTGATGATGTATTTTGTCCTAAAGATGAAACCTTTCAATTTCTGGAAAACGTTTTGGATGAGGTTATTCAGCTATTTCCATCACAGTATATACACATTGGCGGGGATGAGTGCCCCAAGACAAGATGGAAAGAATGTGCCCATTGTCAGGAATTAATCAAAAAAAATAATTTGAAGGATGAACATGGACTGCAAAGTTATTTTATCCAAAGAATCGAAAAATACGTCAATAGTAAAGGGAGAAAGATCATTGGCTGGGATGAAATTTTGGAAGGCGGATTGGCGCCTAATGCAGCGGTCATGAGCTGGACAGGAGTAAACGGAGGCATTGAAGCAGCAAAGTCAAAGCATTTTGCAGTAATGACACCCGGTGCCTATTGTTACTTTGACCATTATCAAGGTGATCCACAGACAGAACCCAATGCTTTTGGTGGTTTTACACCACTGGAAAAAGTTTATTCCTATAATCCAATTCCTGATGAATTGAATACGGAGCAGGCAAAGTATATTTTGGGGGTTCAGGCCAATTTATGGACAGAATATATTCTTGATTTTAAGCAGGTTCAGTATATGATTTTTCCAAGACTGATGGCACTTTCGGAAGTAGGATGGGGAACTTCAGATCCTAAGAATTATAAAGAATTTGAAAACAGAGTGATACACCAGTTTAAGATTTTGGATAAGATGGATGTAAATTATTCCAAAAGTATTTATAATATTTTCGGAAAGGTAATTCCGGCCAATAAAGGTATTGCCTACGAACTTTCAACCTCACAAAATTCAAACGGAATAAAGTATACTCTGGATGGAACCGTTCCTACAATACATTCTAAAACGTATCAGGGACCCGTTTCAATACCCCAATCTTTAACTCTAAAATCGGCTTATTTTGAAGATGGACAGCTTAAAAGTGCAGTTTCTTCACAGCAATTTATCATTTCAAAAGCGACAGGAAAAGATATCACTCTTGAACAACAGCCCAGCGAAAATTATTCTTTTGGTGGCGCTTTTACTCTTGTAGACGGAATTATTGGTAATCCAAAGCAGCTAGGTAAAACATGGTTGGGCTTTATGGGGAAAGATGTGGTCGCAACAATAGATTTCGGACAGAAAACAGGTTTTTCAGAGCTTTATTTTAATACATTGGAAAATAAAGGAAGCTGGATTCACCTTGCAAAATCTGCCCAAATTTTAGGATCTGATGACAATAAAAACTTTAAACTCATCAAGGAAATAGGAAAGGAGGAAATTCAAAATGCCCATGGAAAAATACAATTGAATCTAGGGTCTCAAAACTCAAGATATTTGAAACTGAGAATAGAAAATGCAGGAATTATTCCGGCTGGAAATCCGGGTGCTGATTCAAAAGCTTGGCTGTTTGTTGATGAAATTGGCGTAAATTAGCAACTATTGAACTTTACAAGATGCAAGACACGATACTTTCCTCAGAGTTTTCATCATCACCGGAACTGGTTGAAAAACTATACCAGAATGGGATTACTAAAAATTACAATCAGGGAGATATTATTTTAGACGAAAATGCTTCCATACGCTCTATTCCTATTGTAATGAAAGGAATGTTGAAAGTAATCAGAACTGAAGAAGACGGACGTGAAATCCTGCTATACTACATCAAGGCAGGAGAAAGTTGCATCATGTCTTTTCTGGGTGGAATGCACAATGAAAAAAGCATTGTAAAAGCAGAAATAGAAGAAGATGCAGAGATTCTCTTTCTTCCCGTAGATAAGGTTTCTTTATTCATCAAGGAACATCCCGAATGGCTGGATTATATTTTCAGGCTTTATCACAAGCGTTTTGAAGAATTGCTGGATATCATCAATGCCATTGCCTTTAAAAAAGTAGATGAAAGATTACTGAATCTTCTTCATAAAAAGGTAGAAATTACCGGCGTAAATACTATTAATACCACCCATGAGCAGCTTGCCAATGAACTGGGAACAGCCAGAGTGGTAGTCTCCAGACTCCTAAAGCAACTTGAAGACGAAGGAAAAGTGAAGCTCGGAAGAAACAAAATTATTCTTCTGGAAATCCTCAATGAGTTGTAAAAGATCATATTCCGCTCCGCTGGAGGGGCGGCAAATCAAAGATTTGACGGGGTGGTTCTTTTCACAAGATGAAAATCTTTGATTTTCATCTTGAAATATCCTAAGAAAATAAACACAAAAATTTCTATAATCAAATAAAGCTGGTTTATGTAATTCGTGACACAACTTGTGCTAAAAAAATTCCTTATGTAACAAAAGTAACTGTGGCAGAAAATGGAAAGCAGGAGATTTGTACCAGATAACAGAATCAAAATATTTAAAAATGAAAATAGAACAGATTTATACAGGATGTTTGGCTCAAGGTGCTTATTACATTATTTCAGAAGGAGAAGCCGCAATTATTGATCCCTTACGGGAGACAAAACCCTATATAGAAAAGCTGAAAAAAGACGGAGTACATTTAAAATACATTTTTGAAACTCATTTCCATGCTGATTTTGTAAGTGGGCACATGGACTTAAGCAAGAAAACAGGCGCTCCAATTGTATATGGTCCTACTGCGAAACCTGACTTTGATGCTGTTATTGCTCAAGATCACCAGATATTTGAAGTGGGAAAGATTAAAATTAAAGTTCTTCATACACCGGGACATACGATGGAAAGTTCTTGCTATTTGTTGATGGATGAACATGGAAAAGAAAAAGCCCTGTTTAGTGGGGATACTCTGTTTTTGGGAGATGTAGGACGTCCGGATCTCGCTCAGAAAGCCACAGATATGACTCAGGATAAGCTTGCAGGACTATTATATGAAAGTCTATATAGCAAAATTTTACCATTGGCAGATGATATTATGGTGTATCCCGCTCATGGAGCAGGTTCTGCCTGTGGAAAAAATATGCAGAAAGAAACAATGGATACCCTTGGGAACCAAAAGAAAACCAATTATGCCTTGAATCAAAAAAACAAAGAGAACTTTATCAAAGAGGTAACAGATGGACTTTTACCGCCGCCTGCTTATTTCGGGATGAATGTAATGATGAACAAAAAAGGGTGTCACAGCTTTGATGAGGTCTTATCACAAGGATTACAGCCTCTTGTTCCTGAACAGTTTGAGGAAATAGCAGAAGCTTCCGGAGCTTTAGTTCTGGATGTGAGAAACAGTAGTACATTTGTTCAGGGTTTTATTCCGCAGTCTGTAAATATAGGATTGAATGGTGACTTTGCCCCTTGGGTGGGTGCTTTAATTGCAGATGTGAATCAGCCTATTCTGCTAGTAGTAGAAAAAGGAGAGGAGGAAGAAACCATAACGAGATTAAGCAGAGTAGGATTTGATCAGGTTTTAGGATACTTGGATGGAGGCTTTGATGCATGGAAGAAAAGTGGAAAAGAAACAGATCATATCCATCGTATTTCTGCCGGACAATTTGAAAGGGAAATCAAAGAAAGAAAAGCGAAAATTATAGACATCAGAAGAGAAAATGAATACAATGCAGAACACATCCATGAAGCCTACAGTAAGCCGTTAGCATTTATCAATGAATGGATTCATACTTTAGATCCGGACGAGCATTTTTATTTGCATTGTGGAAGCGGTTACAGAAGTACAATGGCTGCAAGTATTCTTCAGGCAAGAGGATACCAGAATTTTACAGAAATTGAGGGTGGTTTTAAAGCCATAGCTTCTACCGGGATTAAGAAAAGTGACTTTGTGTGTCAGACTAAAATTTTAAAATAAATTAGATTAAAAAAGAATATATGTTGGAGATTATAAAAGAACCGTGGCCATGGTATATTGCGGGCCCTTTAATCGGGTTAACCGTCCCCGCACTGCTTATTATGGGAAATAAATCCTTTGGAATAAGTTCCTCACTAAGACATATTTGTGCTGCCTGTATACCAGCCAATGTCAATTTTTTTAAATATGACTGGAAAAAAGAAGCATGGAACCTGTTTTTCGTATTGGGAATTTTTTTCGGCGGAATGATTGCTGCCAATTTTATGCTCAATCCAACCGAAATTACGGTCAATCCTAATCTGAAAACCGAATTGACAAGCTATGGAATTACAGATTACAGCAACCTTGTTCCTGTTCAGCTGATGAATTTTCAAAGTCTTTTTACGCTTAGAGGTTTTATCATGATGGTTGTCGGCGGTTTTTTAGTAGGTTTCGGAACACGATATGCCGGAGGCTGTACCAGCGGCCATGCCATCATGGGACTTTCTCACCTTCAGTGGCCATCATTGGTAGCAACCGTATGTTTTATGATAGGAGGATTTGTAATGGCAAATCTTATCCTGCCCATAATCCTTTCCCTATAAGTCTAATTTTAAACTGAATGAAAGAAATGATAAAAGATAAAGAACAGGACGTTCGTCATCAGGATGCCGTTTGTGTAAATGAAAGCAGCCTTCAGCATAAATGGTATCACCATCTGAAATACCTCGCTGCAGGAATCATATTTGGAATTATTTTCGTAAAAGCTGAGGTGATTAGTTGGTTCAGAATTCAGGAAATGTTCCGCCTGCAGTCTTTTCACATGTATGGAATTATCGGAAGTGCGGTATTGGTAGGAATGATTTCAGTGTTTTTGATTAAAAAATTCAATATCAAAACAATCTATGGAGAACCCATTACCTTAACCCCGAAAAAATTCAATAAAGGTCAGATCTATGGAGGATTAATCTTCGGTTTTGGCTGGGCTATTACAGGAGCCTGCCCCGGACCTCTCTTTGCTCAGATTGGAACAGGAGCTCTGGCAGTGTCTGTTACCTTATTGAGTGCAATAGCCGGAACCTGGGTATACGGATACTTCAGAGATCAATTGCCTCATTGATACTTTATACAAGAAATAATTAAAGAACCATTTCCATATAACAATTTTGTATTGTAGAAATTCAGATTGAAAAATTGGAGGAGGGTTTTAGCCCAAATAAAAAAGACTACGAATAATAATCCGTAGTCTTTTTTGTATAAAATTATGAAGATATGAAGTGCTCTGCTCCCAAGGCCATATAAAGATTAATGCGTTCTATTCTGTACTGAAGATCCAGATTAATCAGGTTCATCTCATTTTTAAGAAGATCCCTTTGTTTTCGAATCAGAACAAAACTGTTATTAGCACCTACCTTTATTTGTTTTTGGGTGAGACTAATGTTGTTTTTCAATTCATTGACCGCTTTAGTACTATAGGTGATCTGCTTCTCAATGGAATGTAAATTGGCTAAAGAAGATTCAACTTCATTCAGTGCATTCAACACTGTTTTTGAATACTCTTCTACAATTTGTTTTTGCTGAGAATCCTTTATTTCTACATTCTTTTTTAGTTTTCCATTATTGAATAAGGGGGAAACTAATCCGCTGCCAACCTTTAATAACGGATTGGAAAATAAAGAATTAAGAGATTCTACATTACTTCCGGCAGTTCCCAGGGAAGAGCTTATGCTAATTGATGGCAGCCTTGCCGCTTTGGCCTGCTGCACCTCATAAAAAGCTTTTTCTATTTGAAAATGATTCGCCTGTATATCCGATCTGTTTTCTAAAAGTGGTAACGGGAAAGATTCAGGGATCTCATTTTTTACAGGATTAAAAAAATTCTGTGTGGCTAACTTTCCCTCAGGATATTTTCCTGTAAGCAATTCAAGAGATCTTCTGGACTGAATATTCGCGTTTTTAACCTTTTCAAGATATCCTTCCAGAGAAATAATTTCCGCGGTTATATTCGAAATATCCAAAGAATTGGCCGTTCCCACCTTTTTTTGGAGAGTGTACAGCTTTTCCAGATCCTTAGACTTCTGAATATAGCTTTCAATCTTATCCTCCTGAATATTTCCTGCAATATTTAAAAAATAGGCTTTGGCAATCATACCGGCAATAGACTGATGCAACAGGGTATTTTGATGCTTTGCAGAAAAATAATTGCTTGTACTCGCCATTTGCGAAGACTTATTCTTTCCCCAAAGATCTATTTCCCAGCTAGCTTTCAATGCAAGACGTCGAAGCTGGGTTTCGCTCACCAGATTATTGGAGGTATTGGCAACGGCACTTACACTTGGGTACAGATCACTTCCTGCAATTTCCATAGCAATTTCCACCTGATTAAGCTTTTCCCTGGCGATAATAATGTCCGCATTGTATTGCATTCCCTCATTAATCAGAGTTTCCAGCTGCTGGTCTTTAAGATCTGTGATCCATTCATAAGAAAATGATTCAGAATCAGTTTTCCGGTCAAAGATCCAGTCATCAGGAATTTGAAGGTGAGAAATAATTTCGCTTTTTTCTTTGAGCTGATCCATATTTTCTTTTGTAGGCTCCTTATATCCAATACAAGAACTTAGGCTTAAAGAAAGAACTCCCAATACAATTAATTTTTTATACATCTTAATGAAGTTTAGGGATCAGGAAGTTTATTTTACTGCTAATGCGCACCATTACCTTTCGGATAAGATGAAGCGGCTTAATGTGATCAGAATAAATCACTGCTGTTCCTCTTGCTCCCACAGTAAGTTGCTTTTGTTCATCTACCAATACAAACTTGGCAATAAGCTTTCCATCTGTCTCAGGAAGTTGTCTGGCTGTATCCGGTAGCCCTGCGGTAGATCCATTTCCTCCCAGCATTCCTCCTGCATTGTTCATAATACCCTGGCTAGTGGCATCAATAACATATTCAAGCTTGGCTTTTACAACTTTCCCAGGTTCTGTTTTAAGTGCAATTTCAACCTCATTTCCATTTTTTACGGATTCAAGCTCATTTTGTGCAAAGAACCCAATAACAGATTGCTGTTTTTGAATTAATACAAAGGCAGATTTGAATGGAGCCATGATAGCCCCCTCATTCAGCTGAACATTGGGAATAATACCATCAGTAGGTGCCAGAACAACCGTTTGGGAAAGATTCCATTTCGCTTGATCCAGTTTCGCCTGAATCTCAGAAACAGATGAATTTTCTCCACCATAGGAAGCGTTGGACTTTGTTTCCAAAGACTGTTGCTGTGATTGCGCAGCACTGATTCGGGATTGAAGATCGCGTACATTGGTTATCGCCTGTTCCAGATCAAATTTGTTCGCAGCGCCTGCCTCTACCAATTCCTGATACTGTGCAACCCTTTTGTTGGCAAGATCCAGTTGAGACTGTAATCCCGCAATATTTTTTCTGGAGGCTGAAATATCTGTATCATAAGAATTTACAGTAGCTTTCATATTGCTGAGTTTTGCCTCCAGTGATTTAATTTCCTGTACATAAGGTTCTCTGTCCAGAACAAATAATGTATCTCCTTTCTTTACTTCCTGATTGGTGCTTACGTAGACCTTTTTTACCTTTCCCAAAACCTGAGTAGTGATGTCAACACTTCTGTTTCCCACCTTTACATCAGAAGTAATAGGACAAAAGTAGTTAAGGCTCAGGATTAAAGCGATACTCCCGAAAATGGGCAGAGAATATACAACAACCTGAGTAGTAAACGTCCAGGGAATAAGTTTAAATTTTTTGATAAGCAGCCAGCAGATTCCGGCATATATGGCAACAAGTAATTCTAGCATTGGTTTTGATTTTCAATTGTGTTAAGTTCTTCTTCAGGTTGATCTATTTCTTTTTTCTGACCCTTTTGATCACCATAATCATAATTGGCCCAGATGAGAGCAACCGGCCATAAAAGGCCTCCAAAAATTAGGGAAAGGAGGCACATGCTTTTTATGGCTTTCAGCTGAGGATGGTTCTTTTCCTCAGCAACCTTTTCAGGATAGATGTGAACTTTCCAGAAAAGGTAGATGCCGGCGATTGGTAAAACAAGTAAAATGAACCATGAAGCGGCATTTGCTATATTGTCTTCTACATGACCTGTTGATGCTTGTACAAAATTGCATGATAATAACAGGCAGAGAAGTAAGGATATTCTTTGCATAATATAATTGTATAAGGTAATAATGAAATGTAAAACAAGGGGCTAACTGCTCTATAATAGGGACAGCTGCCTTAGATTAAAGATAATTCTATAATAGATAATGTTTAGTGAATGATATTTTTCTCATTTTGCTTTTAATAAATTGTGTAACAGTATTTTGAGTAAGCAAAAATAGAGTGAATAAAGTGAGAAAAAGTATTCCTAAGTTATTTTTTTCTTTCGTTCCTTTTTTTATGAATGCGTGCAGTCATTCGGGAAAGAGAGTTGGGAGTAATGCCTAGAAAATTAGCAATATACTTTCTGTTGGCATTTTGAGAAGTAAAAGGACGGCTTTCCAAAAACTCTTCATATCGGGAATGCGGAGAAGTAGAACAGAACTGTTCAGTACGTACTTTTAAAATGCTGATAATCTGTTTCAGAGATTTCAGGTACATATTATAAATACCTCTATGCTGAAATGCAATCTCTTCAAACTCAGTCTTGTTAAATAGGAAAATCTGGCTTTCAATAACAGCTTCTATAGTATATTTTCTTTCAATTTCACCAGAGTATGATTCTGGGCTTTCCATAATAGCCGCTTCCTTTTCCGAGGGTAAAAAAAGATTGGTCTCAATACCATTTTCATCATCAAAGAAAAACCTCAATAAGCCATTAGAAAGAATAAATAAATGATTAAAAGATTGACCCGGTACTGTCAGCTTTTCTTTTTTGCGAAGAAGTTTCGGCGTACTGATACTCACCAAAACATTAATCTCCTCATCAGTTAATTCCTGAAAGAAAACAATATTTCTGAAAATTTTAAATGGGTCCATTACAGTGGTAAAGATAAATAAAAATAAGATATACTTTTAGGGTAAGCAGTCTTGGGGTTTTCATTGAACTTTTTTTAAGATATTTGCTAGGTATTATATAATTTGAAATACAATGAACAATAACCGAAGAAGTTTTATCAAAAAGCTGGGGATCGCAACAGCAGCACTTGCTGTAAATCCGTTAGACCTAATGGCTGCGGAATTACCCCAAAATAATAAAGCCGTAAATAAGCCCATTGTTCTTTCTACCTGGAATTTCGGGTTAAAAGCAAATGAAGAAGCCTGGAAAATTCTTGGAAAGGGTGGAAAAGCTCTGGATGCTGTGGAAAGAGGTGTCCGTCTGGTAGAGCTGGATCCTAAAGAAAGAAGCGTAGGGTATGGCGGACGCCCGGATAGAGATGGAAGAGTAACGCTGGATGCCTGTATCATGGATGAAAACTATAATATCGGTTCTGTGGCATGTCTGGAAAACATTAAAAATCCAATTTCTGTTGCCAGAGCGATAATGGAAAAAACACCTCACGTAATGTTGGTAGGTGATGGAGCATTGCAGTTTGCCCTTTCACAAGGCTTTAAAAAAGAAAATCTTCTCACTCCGGAATCAGAAAAAGAATGGAAAGAATGGCTGAAGACAAGTAAGTATAAACCCATTGCCAATATTGAAAATCATGACACTATAGGAATGATCGCATTGGATGCCCAGGGAAATCTTTCAGGTGCTTGTACTACCAGTGGAATGGCGTTTAAAATGCATGGCAGGGTCGGAGATTCTCCAATCATTGGGGCCGGTTTGTTTGTAGATAATGAAGTAGGGGCAGCAACCGCAACCGGTCATGGGGAAGAAGTTATCAGAACAGTGGGAACCCATCTGGTGGTTGAATTGATGAGACAAGGAAGAAGCCCGCAGGAAGCCTGCAAAGAAGCAGTAGAAAGAATTGTAAAGATCAATCAGAGAAGAAATAAAAATGTAAAAGATATTCAGGTAGGTTTTATTGCCATCAACAAGAATGGAGAATATGGATCTTATTGTATTCAGGATGGATTCAACTTTGCGGTATATGATCAAAAAGGAAATCGCCTTGAAAAACCTGAATTTGCCTTAAAATAATTTAATTAATAGATAATTTAAGGAAAGACCAATGATTTTATTTTTGATAAAATACGATACGAATGTTTTGGAAATATTTGATACCTATGGCATCGGATTGCATCGTCGCATAATCCCACAATTTTAACACTGAAAAGGTTCAGCCAAAATGTAAATATATAGAAAGAATATGAAAAGAATAATGATAGCATCCCTGTTTTTAATAATAGGATGTAAGGAAGAAAAGAAAGAGACAAGCGTACCAACAGAAGCGCAGGTAAATCAGGTAAAGGAAAATGTTGTTGAAAAGACTGAAGCTGCTACTCTTGTAAATGAATCTCAGGAAGCACAACAGTGGCTGGAAAAAAATGTGGTAGGCTATTTTAAGGCTGATCTTGGTAATCTGGATAAGGAAATGCAGAAAATAACAACCAAGGATTACTATGAATACAAAACCGATGCAATGGGTGTGGATATGGATGTAGACGGAAGTCTTACAGAAAAGGAATTCACTGAAAAATGGAAATCCAGGTTTGATACCCAAAAGGCAGGAACTGGTATTGGATTTCTTATTTCCGGACAGGACTGGGATAATATCACCGTTAAAAGCTGTGAACTCAAATCATCTTCAAAAGATGCATATATTTTCAATGTAGTATTGGCAGATGATAATTTGAAAGCGAAATATCCCTCTGTTGTAAAAGTAGTAAAAGAAAACGGTTCCTTTCTGATTGCAGATGTATTGCAGTAAGAATCAAATATTAATTAAAAAAAAGAAAATGTCAAAAATAGAAATTGCATGCTTCAATCCGGAATCCGCAATCATTGCCTTTGAAAATGGAGCAGACAGAATAGAATTATGTGACGGACTAAGCGAAGGAGGTACAACTCCTGATTTTGAAACAACAAAAAAACTTCGGGAGAAAATAAATACCCCCATCTTCGTGATGATCCGCCCAAGAGGAGGTGATTTTACCTACTCCGATGTCGAATTTGAACAGATGAAGACTGATTTAATCGCTCTTAAGTCATTAAATGTAGACGGCTTTGTATTCGGTATTCTGGATGAAAATGATGAGGTAAACCGAGAACAGAATAAGATCCTGGTAGAACTGGCTTCACCGCTTCCTTGTACATTCCATCGTGCTTTCGACAGGGCTAATGGTTTGGATAATTCTCTGGAAAAAGTAATTGAATGTGGCTTTACTACCATTCTTACTTCAGGCCAAAAACCTAACGTTTCTGAAGGAAAGGAAAATTTGAAAAAGCTGGTAGAACTTGCAGATGGAAGACTGGAAATTCTTGTAGGCGGAGGCCTTCGCTCCTCAAATATTGAAGAAATACGAGCATGTACAAAAGCGCAGTATTTCCATTCTTCAGCCATTACTGATGGTGGAGCATTTGCCAATGCTGATGAGGTGGTAACCCTGAAAAATAAATAAAGCCAGAGCTTTTTGTTTGGGGTATCCTAAACGCAGAGTCTTTAAATGAAATCGTTTGATATTAAGTGAGTAAGGAATGAAAGGTAGTAATTTTTTACTCACTTAAACAAACTGCACTCCATTACACTCCAGAAAAACCATTCATGAATAAATCTCTCCTTATTGCTTTCCTTTTCATTCAGAATATCCTTTTAGCACAGTTTTCTGAAAGAAATTTATCCTCTGAGAAATGGCAGTTCAGAAATACCAAAGATAAAAACTGGCTGCCTGCAAAAGTACCGGGAACCGTTCATCTGGATCTGATGACGAATAAACTTATTCCGGATCCTTTCAAAGATGAAAATGAAAAGAAAGTACAATGGGTAGAGGATGAAGACTGGGAGTACCAGACTAGTTTTAAAATTTCCTCAAAAGAATTTGAATATGGTAATATTGATCTTATTTTTAACGGATTAGATACATTTTCTGAAATTTATCTTAACGGAAAACTGCTTAGAAAGACAGATAATATGTTCAGAAAGTGGGAAATTTCGGTGAAGCAGAACCTGAAAATAGGCGATAATATAATGCAGGTCAGATTCAAATCGGCAGTCAATACCGGAAAGGAACTGGCAAAAAAAGTCCCTTTTACCATGCCGGAAACACCCAGAAGCTTTGTAAGAAAAGCACAATATCAGTTCGGATGGGACTGGGGGCCAAGGCTTGTTACTGCTGGAATATGGAAAGATGTGAAGCTAGAATTTTGGAATAACGCAAAGGTTAATAATGTTCAGGTTCAGCAGAAAAAAATAACGGATACATTAGCTGAGGTTTCCTTTAATATGAAAATCTTTGCTGAAGAAGATGGAGAATACTTTACCTGGTTTAATCTGAACAGGGGAATGCATCGTTTTCACCTTAAAAAAGGTTCAAATGCCATTGTACTTCCCTATAAAATTAAGAACCCCAAAATATGGCAACCCAATGGAATAGGAAAACCCGACCGATATACTACGAAGATCACATTGTATAAAAAAGGAGGACGGTTTATTCGGGATATCGGCGTTACCTATGGTTTAAAGAATGTTGAACTTATTCAGGAAAAAGATGAAAAAGGTAAATCATTTTATTTTAAGGTAAATGGAAATCCTCTATACATCAAAGGAACCAATTGGATCCCTGCCGATAGTTTTTCACCAAGAATTACAAAAGAAAAATACCAAAGACTCATCAGGGCCGCAAAAGAAGCCAATATGAATATGATCCGAATCTGGGGTGGCGGTATTTATGAAGACGAAGAATTTTATAAGGCTTGTGATGAAAACGGAATCTTGGTGTGGCAGGACTTTATGTTTGCAGGAAGTTTCTATCCCGCAGATGAAGACTTCCTGAATAACGTAAAAGAAGAAGTAAAAGATCAGGTCAACAGGCTTCAGAATCATCCGTCTATAGCTTTATGGTGCGGAAATAATGAAATTGATGAAGCCATTGTCAACTGGGGCTATCAGAAGCAGTTTAAATATTCAAAAAATGACTCGTTACAGGTTTGGAAAGATTATAAAAAACTTTTTCATGAAGTAATTCCCAATACATTAAAAGAAAATCTTACACCGGATAAAAATATCTATTGGCCAAGCTCACCTTCCATAGGGTGGGGACATAAAGAGAGTCTTACCGAGGGAGATTCTCATTATTGGGGAGTTTGGTGGGGAGAACAACCCTTTGAAATGTACAACGAAAAAGTAGGCCGTTTTATGTCTGAATATGGTTTTCAGGGAATGCCTACCCTGGGAACTACTAAAACTATGTTTTCAGGTGTTCCGGATCTTAACCTGCAGAACCCCAGTATTAAGGCTCACGAAAAACATGCAAGAGGCTGGGAAATCATCAATGAATATATGAAACGGGATTATAAAATTCCAACAGACTTTGTGAAATATAACTATGTTTCACAACTCTTACAGGCAAGAGGAATGCAAATAGCAATAGAGGCCCACCGCCGTGCGAAACCCTACAATATGGGAACCTTATATTGGCAGCTTAATGACTGTTGGCCGGTGGTTTCATGGTCTTCCATAGATTATTTAGGAAACTGGAAAGCCTTTCACTATCAGGCAAAAAGAAGTTTTGAACCCATATTGCTTTCTATGGCAGAAAAAAATAAGACTTATGAGATTTACGGAGTCAATGATTTATTAAAAGAGATAACGGTAAATGCAAAATTTGAATTAATAGATTTTGACGGAAAACAACTTTGGAAATCCAATAAGATCAAAAAAATTGATGGGAATGTCAGTGAGAATATTTTTAGCATTAATAAATCTGAACTTTCCAAATTTGACTTATCAAAAGCTTTTCTAAAGATCACTTCAGACAATGACCCAACAAAGCTGGAGAAACTTTTCTTTTTTGTAAAACCCAAGGATTTAAAGCTTTTAAAACCTAATATCACCATTAAAAAAATATCCCCGACAGAGATTGAAGTCTCTACAGATGTATTGGCAAAGGATGTTTATCTGATAGGAGACACTCATTTCAGTGACAACTTTTTTGATCTTTTACCCAAGACCTCCAAAAGAATCACTCTTTCCAAATCCTTTGACAAAGTTGAAGTAATAAGCTTAGTAGATGCTTTGAATGAATAATTAATCTGCAAAATCCGCAAGATCTGTGAGAGGCTGCTCAACAATAAATCTTATTATTTTCAGAAAGTAACCCATCCAAAAAAATAGAAATTTTCCATTCCCAACTCAAAAATCAGCCGTAAATTTGTACCATATTTCTTTATAGTTATGGTAAATTTTGTTCTGATTGCAGTGTGCATTATTGCAGGAATGGTATTCAAAGCAACAAAATCTATCCACCCGGATGCCCATAAGGGGATCAATACCTGGATTCTTTATCTTGCTCTACCGGCAGTTTCTTTTAAATATCTGCCAAAAGTACACTGGACAACGGAGATGCTTTTTCCGATTGCAGCTACTTTTTTAATCTCTGTATTTTGCTTCATCTATATGATGTTTTATAGTAAAAGCCGGGGCTATTCAAGGCGTTCCAGAAGTACATTAGAGCTTGCGAGTGGGTACAGTAATACGTCATTCATCGGATTCCCTCTAATTAGTGCCTTTTATGGAGAAGGTCTTTTAAGCATTGCTATTATCTGTGACCAAACTATGTTCTTTGCCCTTTCAACATTAGGAATTATTGCTGCTGTAAAAGGAGGGAGCAGGTCCGGTAAAGTAAGTGCAATATTTATTCTGAAACGTCTGATCACATTTCCACCGTTAATTGGATGCATCTCGGCTTTGGTATTATCTCAATTCATAGATTTTACTTTTGCAGAACCATTTTTTGATAAGCTCGCAGCCACAGTAAGTCCGTTGGCATTATTTTCAGTGGGGTTGCAGTTGAAGTTTAACGGCTGGAAAAAATTAATTCCACAAATGTCTGCTTCCATGCTTTATAAATTGATTTTGGCACCGGCAATTGTTTTAGGAATGGCTTTATTATTCGGAATAAAAGGAGATGTTGCAAAAATTACGGTGTTTGAAGCAGCAATGCCTACATTAGTCACTTCAAGTATCATTGCAGAACAGTTCAGGTTAAATACAAAACTGACCAATCTTATCATTGGAGTTAGTATTATTGCCGGATTTTTGACTACTGCTGTTTGGTATAAAATAATAGAAATTGTTTTTTAGATAAATTTATCTAAATATAGGTTTTGATAAAGAAAACAGTAGTAATTATGAAATTGAAAATCACAATTCCGGTTCTTAACTTCACATGATCAATTTTTTTAGTAAAATGTGCTCCAAAATAACCACCTAAAATTGTTGCTGTCATCATGGTACACGTTTCTGGCCAATATATTTTCCCTGCTGAAATAAATAAAATAACAGCAGCAGCATTTGCTATTCCTGTAAAAAGAGTTTTATTAGCATTAATCACTTTAATATCTGATAATCCAAATAATGACCATACTGCCATCATCATAATCCCTACTGCTCCGCCAAAATAACCACCATATATTCCTAAAATAAATTGAGCTCCTAATACCAATCCAGAGCCAATATGTATTTTCTGTCTAAGCCAATTGCCCATTTGTTTCCCAAAGGCAAAAGCAAGTGAGCCTAGTAAAAGAAGCCATGGAACAATTAAATTAAAACCATCTGAAGGAGTATATAAAAGCAATAAACCACCTACGAACCCGCCTAATAAAGTAGGGATAAGCATTGTTTGTATTGATATACTAGGAAAAGGCTTAATATATTCCCTGAATTTCCATGCGCTGGCCAGACTACCGGGAAATAATGCTACTGTACTTGAGGCATTGGCTTGAATAGGAGGAACTCCTGCATAAATGAATGCTGGAAAAGTAATGAAAGATCCACCACCTGCCGCTGCATTAAGTGCTCCAGCAATAAGGCCAATTAAAAATAATAAATATAGTTTTCCATGAAAAAGAATCGTAAATAAAGTTAGGTCAAAAAAAGGCAATCATTAATAAAAGATTGCAGTTCTCTAAAGAAAAATTTAATTTTACACTTTAAATATTTCCCTTGCAATACACTCAGATTGTTTTACCATTGAATTTAAAAGGATCCTTTACCTATAGGGTTCCTGAAGAACTAATGTCTGAAATTCAGCTGGGGATGCGGGTTTTGGTGCCATTTGGAGGGAAAAAGATTTATACGGGAATTGTTTTTGAACTTCATGATCTTGCTCCGGAGAATTTTGTAGCTAAGGACGTTATCAGTATTTTAGATGATAAACCAATACTTCCCGAAGAGCAGATCAGCTTTTGGAACTGGCTTTCCGAGTATTATTTATGCAATCTTGGGGAGATTTACAGGCTTGCTTTTCCATCTTCTCTAAAATTGGAAAGTGAAACCTATTTAAAATTAAAACCAGGAGTTGTTGTTGATTTTGAAAACCTTGATGTCAATGAAATGTATCTGGTTCAAGCGTTGGAAGTAAGACAGCTGGTGAACCTTACAGATATTGAGGCATTTATTCCTAAGAAAGAAATTATTAAAACCATCAATTCACTTATTGATCTGCAATATATTGAGATCGACGAGAAAATTGCTGAGAAATATAAGGCAAAAGAAGTTGCCTATGTGAAAATTAACGGAGATATTCTGAACAACCAGAATCTTACGGAAATTCTTTTAAAGCTAAATAAAGCTCCCAAGCAGAAAGATTTGTTTCTTCTTATTTTGGAAAAACAAACCGAAAAACCTGATCTTCATATCAAGAAAGCTGATTTGTTTGAAGATGGCTATTTCGGAAGTTCCCATTTCAAGGCATTGGCAGACAAAGGTCTTGTTGAGGAATATTATATGCAGAAAGACAGGATTGAAAGCTACGAGGGGGAAATTGAGGAACTTGAGGAGCTTTCTGAGCAACAAAAAATAGCAAAATCCGAAATTGATGAAGCCTTTGAAGAGAAAAAGAATGTTTTGCTTCATGGTGTAACATCATCAGGAAAAACTCATATTTATTTAGAGAAAATAGAGGAATGTGTGAGAAATGGACAAAATGTTCTGTTTCTGCTTCCTGAAATTTCATTAACTAAGCAAATTACCCAAAGACTAGAAAAGAAATATGGCAGGCAGTTAGGTTTTTACCATCAAAAGCTGACTGATTTTGAAAGGGTAGAGGTATGGAGAAGAGTTAAGCAGAATGACATCCGCATCCTTGTCGGAACCAGAAATGCCTTGTTTTTACCTTATCAGAATCTTGGGCTGATCGTGGTGGATGAAGAGCATGATTCTGCTTATAAACCAAGAGAAGTTTCCCCGTATTTTAATGCTAAGGACGCTGCCTTGGTACTGGGTGGTTTATATGAAGCGGGAGTAATTCTCGGATCTGCAACGCCATCTGTGGAAAGCTATTACAGGGCCAGAAAAGATAAAATGAAATACATCTTCCTGGATGCAAGGTTTGGGAATGTTAATCTGCCGGAATATGAACTGATCAATTTTAAGGAAGCTCAGGAATCTAAAAAAGTTTCCGGAAATTTTTCTTTAAGACTAATTGATGAGATTAAGAAAACGGTAGATGAAAAAAATCAGGCAATTGTTCTTCATAACAGACGCGGCTATGCTAATGTTGTGGAATGTGAAACATGCGGTTACGTTAATTACTGTTCCAATTGTGATGTGGTAATGACCTATCACAAGGCTGCCAATGAAATGAAATGCCATTATTGCGGACAAAGAGCCTCAAAACCCAAAACCTGCCCGAAATGTAATTCTGAAAAACTGAACGAAAGAGGAGTAGGGGTAGAGCAGATTCATGAAGAAGTTTCCAAAATATTTCCCGAAAATGAGGTGGATAGAATGGATGTAGATTCTATGCGTAAAAAATTTGCCTACGAAAAATTATATGAAAAAATTGAAGAAGGAGAAACAGATATTGTGGTAGGGACGCAGATGATTTCCAAAGGGCTGGATTTTGATCATATAGAATTGGTGGCCATTCCTAAGGCTGATTCCTTATTATATGTACAGGATTTCAGAGCTGAGGAAAGAGCCTATCAATTAATAACGCAGGTTTCCGGAAGAGCTGGAAGAGTTTCCGGAAAAGGAAGAATCCTTATTCAGACCTATAATCCTGATCATTCTGTATTCCAGCTGATCAAGATGAATAACCCGGCAAAGATTTATAAGTATATCCTGACAGAACGCCAGAAATTTAATTATCCGCCGTTTACCAAGCTGATTATGATTGAACTGAAGCACAGAAGAGATGATAAAGTAGATCGTGCTTCTCAGTTTTTAGGCTCAATTCTTAGAAAATACCTTCCTGAGGATTGTATTTTAGGTCCGGAAAGGGCACAAATTGCAAGGCTAAATAATTTATATCAATTCCAAATTCTATTAAAGTTACCCCGTGGAAAAAACTATGAAAGGTTTAAGGGGTTGGTTTTGATAAGTTTGAAAGAATTTGATGAAATCACTGCTTATCAAAGCATTAAAAAAGATGTTTTTGTTGATTTTTAACAATTTTTAACAAACTTTACACTCTTTTATAAGACGGCTATGGTCCGTTATATAACAATAATTTCTACTTTTGGACGTTGATTAAGTGTTTGGCTCTTTAATTGAATGATTTAACTTATCATTTTTTATAGCGTCCAAACTATAGAACAAAAAGAAGATAGATGGTAAATTTCAGAAAATATATTTCAAGCGCAGCGGTATTGGCTTCTGGTTTTTTCATGGCTCAATCTACCGTTTCTACTGTTCTTTACTCCCAAAATTATGACAATCAGAAAAGCAGCTTAAACCTGCCGTCACCTGTTAGTACAATGGTGGAGAAGACTGTATTGTCTGCTAAAGAACTTGTAGATATTAATGTAAACACAATGATGGCGGATCCCGTGCTGAAAAATGCAACCTGGGGATTCGTAGTGTATGACCCGAAAACGAAGAAAGTAATCTCTTCGTACAATGAGAGTACTCCGTTGGTGCCGGCTTCCACTACAAAGCTTTTAACTACAGAAACAGCTTTAAACCTTTTGGGTGAAAATTATCGCTGGATGACTCAGCTGGAGTATTCAGGGACTGTTGATGAGAACGGAGTTTTAAATGGAAACCTGTATGTTATAGGAAGCGGTGATCCGTCCCTAGGAACAAATAAGGCAGGAGCAGGATCCTACAGAGATATTATCTCAGATTTCATAGGTGGTGTTTCACGTGAGGGAATCAAAAAGGTAAATGGTGATATTATTATTCAGACAGCGCTTTTCAAAGGCAATATTTCAATGCTTCCGGAAAATGTTGTATGGCTAGAAAATAATAATTACTATCTGCCTGCAGGAACAACCCAAGGGATTAACCCGGCTAATGAAAAACTGATCGTAAAGAAAGGGGGTTTCTCTACAGAAAAGAAATTTTTCTATGTTTCGCCTTATGCCCATCAGATGGTATATGCGGAAAAGTATGAGGGAGATGGGATTTTAACAACAAAAATTCCTGATGCACCAGCTTATCTGGCCAATTCATTCAGAACAACACTGGTAAAAAGCGGAATTCCTGTTACCGGAAAAGTAACTCCTAAAATGACAGATGCTGTTCCTGAGAGTAGAAAAATGATCTCAGCCTACAAATCTCCAACCTTGAGTGATATTGTATACTATACCAACCAGCATAGTGATAATTCATTGGCAGAGGCTTTATTAAGAACAGTAGGATTCCAGAAAATGGGAGATCAGACCTCAGAATCAGGTAGAATTGTAGTAACAGATCACTTAAAAGATGCCGGTTTTGATATGATAGGACTCAATTATATGGATGGAAGCGGACTTTCCAGAAGTAATAATGTAACTCCAATTTCTCAGGTGAAGTTTTTAACTTCTTTGATGGATGAGAAATATTACAGATCATATTTAACTTCTCTGCCCATTGGCGGACAATCCGGAACTTTGAAAAGAATGTTTATCGGAGGGGGAAATGGACAAATTTTTGCTAAAACGGGAACTTTAAATAAAGTGAAAACATTAGCAGGATATCTGAAGACCAATTCTGGTAAAACATTAGTATTTTCATTAATGGTAAATAACTATTCAGGATCTGTGGATATGGTGAAGAAAAGAATGGAAAAAATCCTGGAACCCGCTCTGGAACTTTAATACGTATTTATTTTATATATTATAAAGGCCTTTTAATCAATGATTAAAAGGTTTTTTTTATATTTGAATTCTATAATATTTTCATCTATGAAAAAAGTTTACCTCCTGATGTTGGGTTTTCTGGTATCTCAACAGTTGTATGCACAAACACAGGACCAGAATATTGAAATGAAAGGATTGATTAAAAAGGAAAAGAAATCCTTTGCCAATAGAATGGTTGTAGGTAATGTCAATCCTAATACACTCAACTATGATCTTCGGTATCAAAGAATGGATGTGAGTTTAAACCCTGCTGTTAAAAATATTTCCGGTTCGGTAACTTCCCATTTTAAGCCTAACCAGAATATGGGAAGTATTTATTTTGACTTTACCAATCTGTTATCAGTGTCTCAGGTACAATATCATGGAAACAGTATTCCTTTTCAGCAGTTGCCTAGCAAGGAAATTAAAATAGATTTTCCGGCTGCCATTGCAGCCAATACATTAGATTCACTTACGATTCATTATGCCGGTACTCCGGATCCGTATTATAATACTGTGATGACAGGAACCCAGGGAGGAACCCCTGTTTTTTCTACTTTAAATGAACCTTATGGAGCACAGGATTGGTTTCCCACCAAGCAAAGTCTGAATGATAAAATTGAAAGAGTTGATTTTAAAATTACGACCCCATCACAATACAATGTGGCAGCAAATGGTAAATTGATGTCTGAAACCAATCTCCCTGCAACTTCACAGAAGCTTACTTTTTGGAGAACCATGTATCCTACTCCTGCTTATCTGATTGCATTGGGAATTACCAATTATACAAAGCTGAACAGCACCATCGGAAACCCGCCATTTCCTTTTGTAAACTATGTTTATCCCGGAACAGCAGGTAATCCTACATTGGTGTCCAATATTGAATGGACAAAGCAGATCATGGAGGTTTATGAGACATATTTTGGTCTTTATCCTTTCCGTGATGAAAAATATGGACATATGGAATACCTTAATGGAGGAGGTATGGAGCACCAGACGATGTCTTCTATGAGTGGTTGGGGTAAAGGACTTATCGCTCATGAGCTTGCTCACCAGTGGTTTGGAGATAAAGTGACTTGCGGTGCCTGGAATGACATCTGGCTGAATGAGGGATTTGCAACCTTTGGAGAGCATGTAACCAATGAAAAACTTTTGATGACCAATGCAGAGTTTATGAACTATTTGGCGAATCAGACCAGCTATATTACCGGTACAGCAGGAGGAACCGTGTATGTTCCTGACGCCAGCCTTACCAATGTTAACAGGATTTTTGACAGCAGACTTTCTTATGCCAAAGGAGGTTATGTTTTAAGAATGTTGAAATGGATTTTAGGAGATACAGCTTTTTATCAGGCTATTAGAGACTATCACGGAAGACCGGCCTTGGCTTATAATTATGTGCGAACTTCAGATTTTAATGCATCGTTACTTCAGTCTACAGGAAAAGATTTTACAGGATTTTTTAACGACTGGGTATATGGAGAAGGATATCCTACTTACAATATAAAATGGAGACAGCTTGGAAATCAAGTACTGTTTAATGTTTCCCAAACGCAGAGTATGCCGTCTGTAAGTTTTTTTGAGTTGCCTTTACCCATTAAAGTGACCGGAACCGGAGGGCAAACCACTTATTTGGTGCTGAATAATACCTCAAATAATCAAAACTTTACGGAAGCTATCACTTTCCCGATTGCAAGTATTCAGTTTAATTATGAGTATCAGATTCTACAAAAGAATTCAACAGTAATTCAGGATGCTAATCTGAGTGTTTCCTCTGTAGAGAAAGAAAAATTTGGTTTATATCCTAACCCTGCAAAAAATGAACTTTACCTTAACGGGGTTGATAAAGCAACAGACTACACAATTTATGCTATAGATGGAAAACTGATCAGAAAAGATATCTATCAGCCTGGTAAAGCAATAGGAATTTCAGAATTGGTTCCTGGTACTTATATTTTCACCGTAAATGAAAAACATATTAAATTTATTAAGCATTAAAAAATCTATGCCCAATTAGGTCCTAATAAAAAGAAGCTTTCAGATTTGAAAGCTTCTTTGTTTTCTGGAAGCTTTAGCCCCTCTTTCTCTGGCAATTTTCACTTTATATCTAAACCATTTTTCCTTAAAGACATAGCGCATAGCATTGTCGAAATTCCTTATAATAACCAAATTTTTAAAACCATACCATTTTTCAAGAAAACTTGAAGGAAGTGCCCGGACAGATATAGAATATCCTCCGGTTTCATACTGTATGTAATGCCACCATCCGGCGGGAATGTAAAGGGTTTCACCAGGTTGAAGAATAGCCTCATAACCATTTAAGTAGAGGAGTGCCGGATACTCCCTATAATCAGGATTCTTAATATGAGTCAAACTATGGAAGTTATAGGGTAGTCTATACAGTAAATCAGACTGTTCAGGGGGAAAGAGCCAGATTCTTTTGATTCCTTGGAATTGAGTGATAAAAACATGAGACATATCAATGTCAATATGATTTCGGGTAGCAGAACCTTGTCCTCCAAAGAACATAAAGGGGAGCCATTTCAATATTTTACCGTTGGTAACATCATTATAAAAAATATCATTCTTAAGTTCGGGCTTAATGTTTAATAAATTAAATAAAAAAAGACGGTGTTCCGTGGGAGTAGAATCTATCAAATTCAGATATTCCGAAAAAGAAGTCTGCATAATAGGATCACTTGCTACTCTGTCCATGGAATCCAGTTCACTGCCATATATATCTACCTGATGATTTCCTGCTATTTCTTTAAAATATTCATAATTCCACTTTTTAAAGGCCGGACTTTCGGGATCTACAAAATCTTCAAGAATAACAGGAGTCTTGGGCTTCATATATTCATTTATAAAGGTTTTTGAAACTATTTTCTTTATTTTCTGTACCGGAATCAATTGCATATTCTGAATTTTAAAACAAATATAAATATTATCCTACTAATTTTGTAGACTAATTATGTTAAAAACTCATTCTTGAATCAAATTTTAGAATTAAGCCTATAAAAGGTTTTATTTTACTGCCTTTTTAGTAAATTAGCACATCTAAAAAATTACTAAAAATGATTTCTGAAAAATACCTACAACATTTACAGAACGAACTTCAAAATATTGAAAATGATGGACTTTTCAAAAAAGAAAGAATCATCACTTCTCAACAAAGTGCGGAAATTGAAGCTAACGGAAAAAAGCTTTTGAACTTTTGTGCCAATAATTATTTAGGATTATCCAACAATCCGGAGGTAATGAAAGCTTCTCAGGATATGATTGAATCCCACGGATATGGAATGTCATCTGTACGTTTTATCTGTGGAACACAGGATATTCATAAGGAATTAGAGACAAAGATTGCAAACTTCCTTGGTCTTGAAGATACTATTCTTTATGCTGCAGCTTTTGATGCTAACGGAGGTGTTTTTGAGCCACTATTTACTGAAGAGGATGCTATTATTTCAGATGAACTAAACCATGCTTCCATCATTGACGGTGTTCGTCTTTGTAAGGCTGCAAGATACCGTTATAAGAACAATAATATGGCTGATCTTGAGGCTCAATTAATTGCTGCTTCAGAAAAGAATCACCGTTTCAAAATTATTGTTACTGACGGAGTTTTCTCAATGGATGGTATCGTTGCTGATCTAAAAGGTGTTTGTGACCTTGCAGACAAGTATGATGCTTTGGTAATGGTGGATGATTCTCATGCTACCGGTTTTATCGGAAAAACAGGTCGTGGAACTCATGAAGCTAACGAAGTAATGGGTAGAGTAGATATTATTACCTCTACATTAGGAAAAGCTCTTGGTGGTGCTTTAGGAGGATTTACCTCTGGTAAAAAAGAAATCATCGATATGTTGAGACAACGTTCTCGTCCTTACTTATTCTCCAATTCATTGGCTCCCGGGATTGTAGGGGCTGCCTTGAAGGTATTGGATATGATTTCAGATGATACTTCATTACGTGATAAAGTAATGGAAAATGCAGAATATTTCAGAACAGAAATGAAGGCCAAAGGTTTTGATATCCCTGAAGGAGATGCTGCCATTGTTCCTGTAATGCTTTATGACGCGCCTCTTTCTCAAAAAATGGCGGAAAAATTAATGGATGAGGGTATTTATGTAATTGGATTCTTCTATCCTGTAGTACCAAAAGGAAAGGCAAGAATCAGAGTTCAATTATCTGCAGCTCATACTAAGGAGCATCTTGATAAGGCCATTGCTGCTTTTGAAAAGGTAGGAAAAGAATTGGGTGTGATTTCTTAATTTTTGAAGTGAACATTATCCATACAATATAATCTTCGGCTCGGGGCAGCTTTGCTGCCCCGAGCCGAAGTGTTTTCTATATAAATACAGTTTAATTATATTTTCCTGATCAAAAGAAAAATATTTTTAACAATTACATAATAAGCTTATCTTTGCTGTTAATTTTTTCTGAATGCTTTATACAATAATCAAAGCGCTGCATATTATTTTTATGGTAAGCTATTTTGCAGGGATTTTCTATCTCGTAAGAATCTTCGTTTACTATAAGGATACCGATGAATTTCCGGAAGAAAAAAAGAAAATTTTGAGGGAGCAGTATACCTTTATGGCCCGCAGACTGTGGAATATCATCACGGTTCCGGCCGGAGTTATTATGGCGGTATGTGGATTGGTCATGATCTTTTTAAATCCGGGATTAATGAAGATGGGTTGGTTTCATTTAAAACTGACATTCCTGATCGGGCTTGCCATTTATCACTACTGGTGTTGGAAGAAAGTACTTCATTTAAAAGTGCTTAACGGAAATACTTTGGAAACTGCCAACATCAAATTGAGACAAGCCAACGAAATTGCTACATTCATTTTGTTTCTTGTTGTATTTACTGTGATTTTAAAATCTATGGCAATTACATATTGGTGGCAATTAATTATAGGATTTTTCGTTCTTGTATTTCTGATCATGATGACTGTAAAACTTGTTAATAAGAATAAAAAAAAGAAATAATTGTGAAAGTAGGAGATGTGTCCTAATGCATTACTACTTATTACATTCTACTAAAAAACTATGATTGCAATTTTAAAGAAAGAACTTTGGAGTTACTTTGGAAACTGGAGCGCATGGGTAATTATTGCTGCATTCAGTTTGATCGCAACTCTTTTCCTGTTCTTTTTCGACAACGATTCTAATATTTTTGAGATCGGGGCAGCATCGCTGCAGAGTTATTTTGTTTTGGTTCCGTGGCTGTTGATGTTTATCATTCCGGCACTTTCAATGAAGACTTTTGCCGAAGAGCAACAAACCGGAACACTGAACTGGCTCTTTTCACAACCGTTAAAGGTTTCAGATCTTGTAACAGGAAAGTTCCTTTCAGTATGGATTGTTGGGATTTTATGCCTGATTCCGTCATTGATTTATCTGTATACCGTCTATGTTTTAGGAGTTCCGGAGGGAAATATTGACCTGGGAATGACTTTCGGAAGCTATATCGGACTGATTATTCTAATTGCTGCTTTTTCAGGAGTAGGAATTTTAGCCTCTTCATTATCACAAAACCAGATCATGGCTTATCTGCTGGGCGTTTTCATGTGCTTTATTATGTATTTTGGAATCGAGCAGCTGGCGAGCTATAAATTATTAGGAGGAGCAGATTTTATTCTTCAGAATATAGGGTTCTATCAACATTTTCTTGGCTTTACAAGAGGTCTCATAGATTTGAAGGATGTCGCCTACTTTATTCTGGTGATCGGTGCTTCATTAGTATTATCTAATCATTTTATTAACAAAAAGAAGTAGAATTATGAAGAAGATCAATGCTAAATCTCCATTTGGGATTCTCTTATTTGCTATTGTTCCTTTGGTTATTATTCTGACCTATTCAGGGATCAGACTGGATTTGACAAAGGAAAAAAGATACACCCTTTCTGAAAGTACCATTAAGGTACTGAAATCCGTTAAGAAGCCTTTAACCGTTGAGGTTTACCTTGAAGGGGACTTTCCTGCAAGCTTTAAACAGCTTCAGGGAGAAACAAAGTTTATGCTGGAAGAATTCAGAAAGATTAATTCAAAGATCGATTTTAAATTCATCGATCCGGTGAAGTCTAAAATACCTGCAGATAGCTTGGCAGCAATGGGAATGCAGCCATCATACCTTCCAGATTCCAAGGACGGAAAATTCTCACAGATTACTATTTTCCCATATGCTGTTATTAAATATGACAAAGCAGGAGTTTCCATTCCTTTAATTGTTCAGCAAACAGGGATAGATGCTGATCAGCAACTTACAAGGTCTGTTGAGGGGTTAGAATACAGCCTTGTTTCAAATATTAAAAATATTGCTGCTGATAAAAGAAAGAAAGTAGGAATTTTGGTTAATCAGGATGAATTAAGCCCTGATGAATTCCAGGGATTCGTACAATTGGCAATGGAAAATTATGATGCAGGCCCCGTTATTCCTAAAAATCAAACAGAGCTTAGTCTTGAAGATCTTCCTTTATTGAAGCAGATGAGTGCTTTGGTCATTGCAAAGCCAAGAAAAGCCTTTACAGATAATGAAAAAGTGATTCTTGACCAATATATTATGAATGGCGGAAAAACACTTTGGATGATTGATGCAGTGAATGCTGAAATGGATACTTTAACAAGATCTAAAAAAGTAATGCCTTTTCCAATTGATGTTAATATGACCGATTTCTTCTTCAATTATGGAATAAGAATCAATACTGCATTGGTAAAGGATGTGAAGAAGTTTGCCTTGCTGAAACTGGTAACAGGAGAGGTCAGTGGAAATCCTCAATTTACAAGCCTGCCTTGGCCTTACTTTCCACTGGGGATTGCTGAAAATAATAATCCGATCACCAAAAACATTAACCCTGTAAAATTTGAATTCCCTACTTCCATAGATACATTGGGAGGAAGAAAGAATATTAAAACAAAGGTGCTTTTTGAATCCAGTGAAAGAACATTATTGAAGCAGGTTCCTAATTATGTGGATCTAAAAGAAATTGCCAGCGTAGATAGTCTTGGACAAATGGAAAAGCCAAGTACCCCAAAGATCTTCGCGGTAGCACTGGAAGGGAAATTTAATTCGGCTTATGCTTCAAGGATTGAAAGAAAATCTTATCCTGGCTTTAAGGCAGAAAGCCCTGAAAATAAGATGATCGTGATTGCAGATGGTGATATAGGAAGAAATAAGGTAATTAAAGGAAAGCCACTTCCTTTGGGTGCAGATATGCTAACCAATGAACAATTCGGAAATGAACAGTTCCTTAGAAACGCTTTAGATTATCTATTGGATGACAGCAATCTGATGGAACTACGAAACAGAAACATCGAAGAAAGACTTCTTGACAGACATAGAATAGAAGAAGAGAAAACCAACTGGCAGTGGCTGAATTTACTGCTTCCTCTGGCTGTTATCGGGCTAATTGGAGGTTTGTTCTTCTGGTTAAGAAAGAAGAAATTTGGATAGAACATAAAAAGAGAAGCAAGATGCTTCTCTTTTTTTATTTCGGAAAATGATGCTAAAAAAAAATAGGCTGCTTCATGAATTGAGGCAGCCTATTTTTATTTGATTTTAAGTCTTGTATTTTAATTTTCTAGTACCGGAATAATATGTTCCCAGTTTAGCTGTTTTGCATAGTCCAGGGCTGTTTTACCAGCTTTTGATTGAATATTTTTATCGGCTCCGGACTCTAAAAGCACCTTTAGGATAGTTAGATTTCCGGCAATTGTTTCCTTATGTAGAAGACTAAGCCCGTCTTCATCTATATATTGAATGTCATCAGGATTTTGTTGTAAAAACTCGACAAATTTTTCTCTCATGTTTTTACTCATCGGGTGCTCAATAAGATTTTCAGGTTCTTCTTTCTGCTTATTGACGATCAGGATATCATTAAAGTCTCCAAAGTCCATCTGCCATGCGTTATCATGTTCTTTTCTTTCTGCATCAGACATATCTGAACGCATCTTTTGGATACTAAACCCGCCATATGTTTTCGGAAGAGGTTCTGTGGAGGAAAAAAATAATTTAGAAAGTCCCTTAGGTTTCTGTACACTTGGGGTAATCGCAAAAAGCCAGTCGCTGATATCTGTTAAAGGAATTTCAAAATAGCCTCCCACTTCTACACTTTTAAGATCATTAGGCTCATTAATCAGGTATCCTTTTACAGTGTCCCCATCAAAATTAATGTCATTGATCCACATATGCTCTACAATGGTTTCTCCAGCTTCATTTTTTTCTGAAAATGCTGCTTTTACGCATGAAACATTCAATCCGGGGATAATTCTCTTGTATTCCCAAGATTGTTCCCTCCAGAAATATTTAAAGGTTTCCTGTGCTTTTTTGAATGCTTTTGTCATTTCAGGGTCATTCCCGTCAGCAAAAAAAATTGGATTGTCTTCCATATACTAATTTGGTGTGTGTTTGGTGTAAATAGCTGTAATCGTACCTTTAAATTCTAGTTTTGATAAGCTTCCTTGGGGAGCAATGTGGCGGTTTTATAATAACTTAGGTCTGTTGAGCGTTGTTCCTGAAGCTGCTGGAATGTTTCAAATTCATAATGGGCCCAATTTTGTTCATTATCAGGATCCGATGTTTTATCAATGGCAAGTTCCAGATTTCCATCTTCTTGATAGCTGCATTCTATGGCTGCATATTTTTCGCCGTTTTCATCCGTAGTATACCAACACTTTACTGTTTTTTCAAGCTGTGGTTCCTGTGTTTCATTATCAATAACCTGTGAACAGAGAAAATTTTCAGGATCATCAGTTTTAAAAACAGTCTTGGAGATTAAAGGTTGATCATCTACAGACAAGGAATAAAGTTTGTTTGTAGAAATAATAAATCCGTCAGCAGATTCTCTTTTTTCGATGTCAAAGAAGTCTGACTTTTCTTTCAGATAATTAAGAACTTCATCCTCATTTTCATTATCACTTAGAAAGTAATTGATATTATATATACTGTCATCGTTGATAAATTCAATCTCTTTCAGTACATCCGAGTCACCATCATAATAATACAGATGATATTCATTAAGCTTTACGGCATTGCTTTTGGAGATGACTTCTCCAAAAATGTTTTTGTACACTTTTCTCATTTTTAATCATGTTATTTAGTTTCATCTATTAGTTTAAGTGGTAGGTGACAAAGATAGGTTTTCTTTTTTATCTTAGCCTAAAGTGTAAAACGGTATTTATTTCATAAGTATATTAGATGTCCTTTATAAAATCCTCATATTCGTAATAGAACCTTTCAAATCCGTCCATTTTGTCGACAAAGAATTCAAAAATTTCTTGCCATGTATTTCTGTTGAAAATTGAAACTTCATGCTTCTCTATCCAGATTCTGCTGATTACTTTTCCATTTTCCAGAGTATAATATTCATCTTTTTGAAAATCTCCGATGAAATCTTTTAAAATATCTTCCAGAGACCAGATTTTTTCATAGTAAGCATTACGGAAAATTTCATCTTTCATTTCGATATCCAGAGAAACCTCTGCTTTTTTATTGTCTGCGGAAAACTTAAAGGCCATATCCTTGACCTTAGTGTCATATAGGAGCCATTTTCTGGGGAATGATTTTCCAAAAGCTGTCCAAAACTCCTTTTTTAATTGCTGTGCTTCTTGTTTACTGAACATAGGAGCAAACTTAATGATTTAATAGCAAAAAGGCAAAAAACTAAGGATGTACAATAGGGAAGAAGGATAAATTTGCCGGGTCGCTTTTTTCAATTTTCCCTTTTCATTTAAACATGTTAAACAATTTTCTTACTTTTGCTGTGATGCTTTCAAAAAAATCTCAATATGCGTTTAAGGCACTTTCATATCTTGTAGAAAAGAGAAATGAAGGCCCAATTCTTATTTCCGAAATTGCGGAACATAAAAAGATCCCTTTAAAGTTTTTAGAAAATATTTTGCTTGAACTAAAAAAAGCAGAAATCCTTGACAGTAAAAAAGGAAAAGGAGGAGGGTATTTTTTAAAGGAAAAACCTGAAAATGTAAAATTAGCCAAGATTATTCGTCTTGTAAATGGTCCCATTGCAATGCTTCCCTGCGTAAGTTTAAACTTTTATGAAAAGTGTGAGGACTGTAATGAAGATCACTGCGGATTGCATGATGTATTGATCGAAGTTCGGGATGCCTCATTGAATATTCTTGAGAAAAAAACTTTAATGGATCTGGTCGACTGACCTGATCCTTTTTTTTGAATTATTAGTCCACTTGTTTGGTAGGATAATATTTTTATTGGATATTTGTAGAACTTCAAATGAATAAACTATGATTCCAAAAGAAGATACAAATAGGGTGAAACAGGCTAGAATAGAGGCGTGGAGCAGTACTGCTGCTACGGCTTATGATACAAGCAAGAATATCGAAGCAGCTAAACCAACAATTTTGTAGTATGGTTATTTCACGGAAAATTCAGATACGGCTTAATGTCCTTTTTGTCACCATTGCAGTTTTGCTGATTACATTTTTTTCAATGTACGAATTGGGATATTTGGATGAACTTTTCAGTATTCTGGCCAAGGATAACCATATCTTTTACTGGATGCTTCTGGTGGGCGTTTTTGCAGAAATTGTAGCCGGATCAATGGGAATGGGATATGGAGTGATTTGTACCACTACACTTTTGTTACTGAACATTCCACCGCATATTGTAAGTGCGAGTATTCATTCCGCAGAAAGTTTTACAACAGCAGCAGGAAGTATAAGCCATATTAAACTTAAAAATGTAAGTAAAAGTCTGGTAAAGAAGCTTGCGATTCCGGCGGTGATTGGCGCGGTGATTGGCGCTGTCAGTTTAACCTATCTGGGAGAATATTATGCTAAGATTACCAAGACTATTATTGCATTTTATACCCTATATCTTGGAATTCAAATTCTATCCAATGCTTTTAAGGAAAAACAAAGCAAGGCTCTTAAAAGAAAAACAAATCTTACCAGGCTGGGAGTGATTGGAGGTTTTATAGATTCCTTTGCTGGAGGTGGATGGGGACCGCTCGTAACAGGAACATTGATAAAAAATGCCTTTACCCCAAGATTTGCAGTCGGAAGTTCTACAGTAGCGAAATTTATCCTCACTCTTACCGCTGCCATTACCTTTTTTCTTACCCTTGGAATTCAGCACTGGAATATTATTCTTGGGCTGCTAATCGGTGGAATTATTACTGCCCCTTTTTCTGCTATGCTTACGGCAAAGCTTCCTGTGAAGAAAATGTTTCTGGTAATAGGAATTCTGGTGATTGTAATGAGTTCTATAACTATTTATAAATCAGTATTCAGTTAAAAAATATTGATCTATATTGAAAAATAAAGGAGATAAAAATATATTTGACTTCGAAAATATTCTACTTTTACAACACTAAATATTAAAACATGAATTTACATATCATTGCACTTTTTAAGTTTAATGAAAATTATTTGATGGAAGCAGTAGAGCTGTTTCAGAATCTTGTAAAAGAAACCAGAAAAGAAGAAGGCTGCCTGCAGTATGACCTTGTTGAGGATAAAGACAATAAAGGAACTTTCTTTCTAATTGAACTTTGGGAAAGTGTTGAACATCACAACAGACATAACGGACAGGATCATTTGCTTGATTTCCGTAAGGATGCTTCCAAGATCATGGAAAGCTCTGCTCAGGTTTATAAGGGATTCAAGATCTATTAGAAGCAAGTGATTAAGGTATTTTACCTGATTATTAATCTCAAAATTTTTTGGTCTATAAAATACAAAAGGCGATTTCAGAATACTGAAATCGCCCTTTTATTAGAAAAAATAGAAAGTATTAGAAATAAAATATTTTATTTTACGATAAGCTTTTTCGTCTCAGAATTGCCTCCGTAGGTGATTTTTACCAGATAGTTTCCTGATGGAAGATGAGATAAATTCATATCCTGTCTGTAGAATCCAGCTTGATTGCTTAGCTCTGCAGAATGTACCTTTTTTCCTGTAAGATCATATACTTCTACACTGCCTTTATTATTTGTTTTTTCCTTTACATCAAAAAGAACGGTAACTCTTTTATCGGCTGTAGTAGGGTTGGGGTAAATTCCAAAAGAAGCCTTTTTACTTACCTCAGTAATTCCCAGAGTTTCTGTGATTTTTTTGTATTTAAAATACATATTACCAGTCTGGGTACCTCCATTGGAAATAAAATACATTCTGTAATAATCTGATCCTTGCTTTACGTAATAAACAGCATCAGAATGAACTCCCATTGTAGGCTTCCAAGAGTGACCAATAGTAGTGATATTAGTGGAAAATGCAGAATTTGCCGGAATATTAGATGTTGCTGTTTCCTGCACTTCAGGTCTTACCTTTGCTACAGAAATATTCGAATTTTGAATTACTCCTGCCATCTTGTATTTCATTGTTTGTGGATTCCCTTGTGGATCTACATAAGGATAATCTGTATAATATCTTGTAAACATTAGATTCCATGCAGATCTAGGTGGCTCTTGATTAGGCACTGTTGTCCCGGATGTAAAAGAGAAATAGTTAAAGTAGGAATCATCTGTTCCGTTAGGAAGTGTTCTTGTCTCCGTTGGTCCCCAAGCAGAACCATTCCACTTAGAATATTTAAAAGTATATCCTGCATATGCATCTTCAATCGCAAATTTGATATATTCGTCTGAAGGGTATTTTAAAACAAAGATTGCTTTTCCTATAATATGATGGTTGCCTGGGTTATATACTCCCCAACCTGTTGAAGGGACGTTAGGGTTAGGGCCTGTGACAGGTCCCTGTTCAAAAGCTCCCTGGCTTAAATCAGTGGTCTGATCCGGGTTATAAAGAGGTTCTCCCCAAGATGCTTCATTACTAAGGCTGATGTTATCCCAGTCGGCCATATTGACTGATGCAGTGTATACTTCGATACCATGGGCGTCATTAATTCTTGAGCCAATAGAATACATTGAGTTTCTGTAAAAAGCTACATCCCATGTGCTAGCAGGCTTTGCTACGATATTATTGGAAGCAAAGTCAAAAAATACACGGTTCTGATAGCTATTTCCCATAGAGAGATTAACCGTTGTATATCCGTTAGCATCTGTTTGTGCCAATACTGTTTGTTGAACAGAAAGGGCAAACAAAGAAGATAAAAGTAATTTTGTTCTCATAACTTATTTTTTTCAAGTCCTTATTTAGAATGATTCCACAAAAATATATAATTATTTTTAATCAGTCTAAATAAAAACATGATTTTTATCGTGTTTTATTTGAATTAGGAGCATAAATAAGCCGAAAGGAATACTCCTCTCGGCCTTATTAAAAGTATGTAATAGTCTAATAAACCTTATTTTTTAACGAATTTCGATTGAACGGTTTTTCCATCAGCGGTTTCAATAGCGATGAAGTAAATACCAGTCTGAAGTCCATTGATATTAAATTTTTGTCCTTTCAATTTCCCCTCTGCTACTTTCTGTCCTGCAGAAGAATAGATTTGAATGTTTTTAGGATCTTTTTTCACGACAAAGTCAAGAGATGTATGGTCTGCATTGACAACGAATTTAACTTCATCTTTTGAAATTGCCTTGTCAGCAACTCCTAATGAAGCTGTTGTATCATAAATAACATCATCAATTTGTGCAGCTACGTGCATTGCTGTAGGAGTAAATTTAAAGACAATATAAGACGATGCAGATGCAGGGATCGGTACACTTATATTCAGGATAGCTCCAATGGTACTTACTGTAATTGGATCTCCTACTGGAACAAAGGTTGACATGTCTGTAGGATTGGATGCTAATCCTATTTGAATGGTTGCAGGGCCAGGTGATGGAGTTATTAATGTTGTCGTAAACTTTAAGGTCTTGTCTCCCGCAGGAGCCTGAATTTGTGGAGAGATTAAATAAGACGAATCTGAAGGGTTAGTTCCTGAATAGGATTGAACAGCTTTGTTCGCAGTATTGGTTACTAACATTCTTGGCGGAACAGGAAATGGAGCTGTATTGGCAACCATAGGGGCTACTACTGCAGACCAGCCAAACTGAGGGAAAGTTGTATTCCCGGCAGTGAAGTTATTGAAGTTTTCATTGATGGTGGGAACTTGTGCCTTAGCGGTAAACGCTGTAAAAATCAATGCCCCTAAAAGTAATTTTAGTTTCATACTCTTATATTTATTTAGAATTATTACACAAAAGTATATATTTATTTTTAATGATTCTAAATAAAGTTTTATATTTGTCGAAAATTTTAAAGCCTTATGCAGAAGAAAGTGCTTTCCATTCTATCATTATCCATTGCCTTTTGGATGAATGCACAAACAAAGGATTCTCTTAATCAAAAGAAAATTGAAGAAGTTGTCATTACAGGACAATACATGCAACGATCTATCAGCAAATCTATCTATAAGGTTGAAGTAATAGATGCACAGCAGATCAAAAACATGGCTGCAACCAATGTTGCGGATGTTTTAAATCAAAGTCTTAATATACAAATCACACCAGATACCCGCTCCGGAAACTCAACAGCCAATATGATGGGGCTGGATGGCAGCTATGTTAAAATCCTGATTGATAATATTCCCGTAGTAGGAGATACAGGCCTAGGAAGTAATATTGACCTTACCAAACTATCATTGAATAATATCGAAAGAATCGAGATAGTAAAGGGAAGTATGGGGGTAGAATATGGAAATGGCGCACTTGCAGGAGTAATCAATATCATTACGAAGAAAGGAAGTTCAAAAAAGATCAGTGTAAGAGCTTCGCTTCAGGAAGAAACCGTAAGGAATAACTATGATATTAAGAAAAAAGGAAACGGAAGACACATTCAGAATGTAAACGTAGACTATAATATCGACGATAACTGGTTTGCCAATATTAACTTCAACCATAACCAGTTTATGGGCTATGAGGGAAATAAAATGGGTTATAAATACCTAGAACGTGATCTGAAAAGAGGATATGAATGGAACCCTAAAGACCAGTACGATGCCTCTGCTTTGATCCGATATTCAAAGAATAAAACTTCTTTCTATTATAAGCTTTCCTATTTGAATGAGAAATTTAATTTCTATAACCCTGAAGTGAATGTAGATCCTCTAAATGATGGAAATGGCGGGGCTTTATATAGAAGTGTAGATAGAAAATATAATACGAACCGATGGATACATCAGTTTAATATTCAGACCAATCTGGGACATATTCAGTATATGGGAGATTTTTCTTACCAAAGTCAGGATAGAAAGTTCCAGGATTATAATTATGATATTCCTAACAGGTCTATCATAAACAAAGATGAAGAGCTGTCTTATTATAAAACCAATGTCATGTATTCAAGAGGGATGTTCAGTAATTTCCTTGATAATAAAACCTTTGATTTTCAATTGGGGTATGAGTTAGACTACACGGATGGCTACGCTTCATTAATTGCCGGTAAATTTTTCACGGAGGCTATCAAAAGAACTCTTTTTACGTATTCAAACTTCATTTCTGCAGAATGGAATATTTCTGATAAGTTTTCTGTAAGACCGGGAGCCAGACTTTCGGTAAGTGAAAAATTCAGTAATCAGTTTAATTATTCCCTTTCTGCGAGATACAAAACTTCTGAGAACTCCAACTTGAGATTGGTAGCCGGTACAGCAAATCGTTTTCCTACCTATGAGGAGCTTTATACATTTTTCGTCAATCTTAACCATGATATTCAGGGAAATCCTGATCTGAGCCCTGAAAAAGGATTCTCTACAGGGGCATTCTGGGATCAAAATTTTACCACAGGAAATGATTGGAAGATTGCCTACAGTGTAAGCGGATTATATCTTGATGTAAGAGACAAAATAGAAATGCTTCTTATCAAAGATCCTTCTACTTACCAGTTTAGAAACATGGACAAATATAGAAATATGTTGTTTTCAGCAAATGTGGATTTCAAAAAAGACCAGCTGGCCATTGGCTTAAGAGGGGCATTGGGAGGAACCTCGGTTGCTATGAAATCAATGTATCACACTTCACCTACAGATTATCAGTTTCAGGCACAGGCAGGGGCTACTGTTAACTATAAACTGCAAAACCCGGGAACTTCATTTGCCCTTTATTATAAATATACAGGTCCGGGAAGATTATATGTGTTTGAAAATGAAACAAATGGATTCAAGCTTGGAAAAACTGACGGTTTCCATATGATGGACTTTATTGTAAGTCAGCCTTTCTGGAACGACCATGTGGAGCTTTCTGCGGGAGTGAAAAACATCTTTGATGTTACCAGTATCAATTCTACGGCTATGAAAGCAGACGCTCATGCTACCACAGCTCCTACTGGTATTGTGAATTTATATTATGGCAGAAGCTATTTTGCCAGATTAACATTTCAATTTTAAATAATAAGTTACTATGAAATATGTAAAAATATTTTCTATTCTTTCCGTAATGTTAGCGGCACAGTCTTGTGTTTCTGCTGATGAGGACAGGGTTCCTGCACCACCTATTACAGGTTCTTCAGTGAATGTACCCATAGGAGGAGCTACTGAGCCTAATCAGGTGTGGATTGACCTGAGTGATATGGTTAAAGATGAAAATGAGCCCAGAAAAACCATTAATAAGAGAACAGATTGGGATCTTGGATTTTATAGTGGTGATGATTTCAGGGTAATTATAAACGGATCACTGGCAATGACAGTAATCAAAATACCTAATGCTACGGATATCAGCAAGGTGAAAGAAGCAGACATAGAAAGTTTAAAAGACATTGCTCAGGTAGGAACATTTGACGCTGAGAATATGAAGTACATCGATAACCCGAATGGTCAATTCTTAACTCAAACTTCAGGAATTGAAGCGATAAAGGCAAATGATGCTGAAAACCCTATCTATTTAGTTAATTTAGGAAGAGAGATTCCTTCTGCTAATAATATCGGTGCGGGTTCTGTTTCATTATCAGGTGATCCTAGAGGATGGATGAAAGTACAGATTCTAAGAGCTGCTAACGGGTATAAAATTCGTTACGCGGATATTAATGCCGGAAGTGAGGGGGTTAAGGAACATATTATAACAAAAGATCCTGAATATAATTTTGCTTTTTTCAATCTTAAAACAGGTACCCCTGCAAAGATTCAGCCTAAGAAAAAAAGCTGGGATATAGCCTTTACAACATTTACCAATGAAGTATTTATGGGACCTGGAAGCAGTGCCGGCAGTTACTTTTATGCAGACTTTATAACCACCAATACTCTTGACGGAGTGGGAGCCTATCAGGTAAATGTTACGGGTAACCTTGAGCAGGCCTATGCTGCATTTAAATTAAAGGATGTAGATGCAAGCAAATTTGTGTTTAATGATCATAGAGCCATTGGAGATAAATGGAGAACCACTACCGGTACGCCGGATAATCCTGTTCCATTTGTATATGCAAATCGTTTCTTTATTCTGAAAGATACAAATGGCTTTTATTTTAAACTGAAATTCAGTTCCATGAAGAATGTAAAAGGAGAACGTGGCTTTACAGGCTTTGCATTCGATCCATTATAAATAAATCAAATAATAGTATATCATGAAGAAATTTATCCTTGCAGCTTCTGTTCTTGTAGCAGTGTATTCGTGCAAAAAAGAAGAAGGTGCTAAAAAAGAAAATACTACAGAAACTACTTCTGAAGCTCCAAAAACCAATAATAAAATTGTAACCCTAAACGGTGGTATTACTGAAATTGTAAGCGCTTTGGGTCACGAAAAAGAAATTGTTGGAACTGATGTTACCAGTACTTATCCTGAAAGCTTAAAAGCGACAGCTAAAGATTTAGGCCACGTAAGATCAATGACCATTGAGCCGATTATGGCAGTAAGTCCTACTTTGATTCTTGCTTCTGACAAAGACATCAACCCTGAATTATTAGGAAAAATCAAAACTTCAGGAATCAAAACTGAGGTTTTCAAGCAGGAATATACCGTTGAAGGAACTAAAAAGCTGATTGAAAGCGTAGCAAAGGCTATTGGAAATACAGACTATCAAAAATTAAATGATAAAATAGATGCTGATCTGAAGCAAGTACAGCCATTAACTAAAAAAACAAAGGTATTGTTCATCTATGCCAGAGGAAATATGCTGATGGTTGCCGGTAAAAATACACCAATGGCATCATTAATCAACCTTGCAGGAGCAGAAAATGCAGTAACTGACTTTGAGGATTTCAAACCATTAACTCCGGAAGCCGTTGTAAAGGCTAATCCTGATGTATTGTTCTTCTTTGAAACAGGATTACAGGGAGCAGGTGGAAACGAAGGAGCGCTTAAAATGCCGGGAGTTTCACAAACCAATGCCGGAAAAAATAAAAAGATCATCGCAATGGATGGAGGGTTAGTTTCAGGTTTTGGACCGAGACTAGGAGAAGCAGTAGTAGGATTAAACAAACTTTTAATTGAAAACACAAAGTAAACTATACTTTTATCTTAGCATAAGTGCCATATTGTTGGTTATTCTGGCAATTGTGGCACTCAATATTGGCGTTTATGATTTCAATGGGGTATCACCCTTCAAGATGTTAGGCCAGTTTATAAAAGGAGATCCCAATTTATCGTTAAGTGACAAATATGTGATCTGGGAGGTAAGAACATCCAGAATTATTATGGCAATTTTGATAGGAAGTATGCTTGCCGTTTCCGGAACTACATTGCAAGGGTTATTTAAAAACCCATTGGCTACAGGGGAAGCAATAGGTTTAACATCTGGAGCAACACTATTAGCCGCATTTGCAATTGTCTTGGGAGGTTATTTCAAGCAATATCTGCCAGAGATCATCCAGTTTTCATTAGTAGGTATTTCTGCTTTTCTGGGAGCTTTAATGGCGATGATGCTTGTATACAGAATTTCCACAAGCGCAGGAAAAACAAATGTTGTCATGATGCTGTTAAGTGGTGTAGCCATTACATCGATCGGATTTTCAATTACAGGATTTCTGATTTATATCTCAAAGGATGAACAGCTAAGAGACCTTTCATTCTGGAATATGGGAAGCCTGGCAGCCGCAACATGGACAAAAAATATTGTCTTAACAGTGGTGATCATTATTTCCTATATCATCTTACTTCCGAAAGGAAAGGCATTGAATGCCATGATGCTGGGTGAAAGAGATGCTCAGCATTTAGGAATAAACGTTGAACGACTGAAAAAGCAGATTGTAATTATCACTTCCCTAATGATAGGAACCTGTGTGGCATTTTCAGGAACCATTGGTTTTGTAGGTCTTATTGTACCTTATATTTTAAGACTCTTATTTAAATCAAACTATGTTTTTATTTTGCCGCTGTCAGCAGTTTTAGGAAGTATTTTACTTTTGATTGCAGATACCATCAGCAGAAGCATTGTGGCTCCATCTGAACTGCCGATTGGTATTTTAACCTCTTTGATCGGAGGACCTATTTTTATTGCTATTTTAATTAAATTTAAAAAATCACTCTAATGATAAAAGCACATCAGATCAATTATCTTCACAAGGATTTTAAAATTCTTGATAGTGTGGATGTCTCTTTAGAGTACGGAGAGTTTTTAGCAATCGTAGGGCCCAATGGAGCAGGAAAGTCGAGTCTTTTAAGTATTTTGGCCAATGAAGTAAAAGAAAGAAAGTCTAATATTCTATTTAAGGAAAAGCCCATGGCAGATTGGGAGGTAAAGGAATTATCTCAGCATAAATCCAAATTTTCTCAGCACAATTCCAATGAAATTCCCTTACAGGTAAAAGATGTTGTTATGATGGGAAGATATCCCTATTTTGATGCACAGCCCGGAAAGGAAGACTTGGAAGCCATGAACAATATGATGTATGAAACGGACATCTTTCATCTAAAAGACAGAGACTATAACACGCTGTCAGGAGGAGAAAAACAACGTGTTCATCTTTCAAGAGTAATGGCTCAGCTACAGAATAAAATAGCCCACAAGCTGGTTTTTTTGGATGAACCTTTGAATAATCTGGATATAAAACATCAGTATAAAGCACTGGAAATTATTAAAAATTTTACCCAAAAAGCCAATAGTGCTATTGTTGTTTTACATGACCTTAATCTTGCAGCACAATTTGCAGACAAGATCTTATTAATGAAATCAGGAAAGGTGGACGCCTATGGAACCCCAGAGGAAGTTTTTACCGCAGATATTATAAGTAAGGCCTATAACTTTCCCTGTACCATTTGCGAACACCCCATTACCAATAACCCAATGATCATTTTTGGATAACCATGGAAAAAGAAGAACTCAAAATCCTCGCACAGAATCTTGCCAACCCTCAGGGCGAAAAAGGCATAGAAATCGGTGAAATGATGAATGCCACAAACATCGGTATGACGCTGGAAAGTATCAGAACACTTCTGATAGAAGACGATCAGCATATTCTTGAAATAGGACATGGAAATGCCGGCCATCTGAAAAGCCTTTTAAATCTGGCTCAGGATCTGAAATATACAGGAGTAGACATCTCCGAAACCATGCACAACGAAGCCAAAAAATTGAATAAAGAATTCGAAACTAAGGCAGATTTTGTTTTGTATGAAGGAAAAAAACTTCCTTTTGAGGATCAGACCTTTGATAAAATATTTACAGTTAATACCGTTTATTTTTGGGAAAATCCCATCGAGTTTTTAAATGAGATCTATAGGGTATTGAAAGATAACGGAACATTCGTTCTTACATTCGGGCAAAGGGACTTCATGGAAAAACTGCCGTTTACAGCCTATGATTTTAGGCTTTACAACAATGATGAAATGGAAGAACTGGTTTCCAAAAGCCATTTTAAAAGAATGAAAACTTCCGAAAAAGAAGAAGAGATAAAAAGCAAAACTGGAAACGAAACAATACAAAGAATTTATACAATTTTAACAATAAAAAAATAAAATAATGAGCACATTAGTTAATGATTTAAAAGGAAAATGGGACGCTCTGAAAGCAGAAAATCCTCATGTAAGAATAAGAAATGCTGCTGCTCAATTAGGAGTAAGCGAAGCTGAACTATTGGTAACGAGCATAGGAGAAGAAGTAACCGTTTTGAATCCGGACTTTCCAGGAATTCTGACTGAAGCAGAGCAATTGGGAAAAGTAATGGCTCTTACCCGTAATGACGAATGTGTTCATGAAAGAAAAGGGACTTATCAGAATGGAGATTTCAGCAGCCCGCATGCACAACTTTTCGTAGGTGAAGATATTGACCTTAGAATTTTCCTTAACCATTGGAAATTTGCTTTTGCAGTGGTAGAAGGAGATAAGAAAAGTCTTCAGTTCTTCGGAAAAGACGGTTTGGCTTTGCACAAAATCTACCTGACAAAAAATAGTAATGAAGCAGCTTTTGATGCTATTGTAGAAAAATTCAAGGCAGAAGACGAGAACCAGGCATTTGCTTTTGAAGCAGTAGCTCCAAAACAGGCAGAAAAAGCAGATACTGAAATAGATGTTGATGGATTCAAAAAAGCATGGACAGAATTAAAGGATACTCACGATTTCTTTATGATGACCAGAAAATATGGGGTAAGCAGAACTCAGGCATTAAGATTGGCTCCGGAAGGATTTGCTAAAAAAATTGATAACGCTAAAGTCGTTAACATCCTTGAAGATGCTTCTGAAAAAAATACTCCTATCATGGTTTTCGTTGGAAACAGAGGAATTATTCAGATCCACACAGGAAATGTAAAGAAAACACTTTGGCACCAGCAGTGGTTCAATGTAATGGATCCGGATTTCAACCTGCACTTGGATGTAACGAAGATTGCAGAAGCATGGATCGTTAAAAAACCAACTGAAGATGGGGAAGTTACGGCTATCGAAGTATTCAATAAGGAAGGTGATTTCATCGTTCAGTTCTTTGGAAAAAGAAAACCTGGAATCCCTGAACTTCAGGAATGGAAAGATTTAGTGGCAGCACTAGATAATTAATAATTAGATGATTTTTATGAGACCGTTTTGTCTGCAAAGCTCAAAGCGGTCTTTTTTATGGTAGAAAAGTGAAAAGCAAAACCCACTTTCTACTTAAAATTAATTAATTTGTGATTAAATATATAGTATGAAAAATATTCTCATAGCGATGTTGCTTGTAGGTTTCTGTTCATTACATGCGCAGAATCTTAAAGCATATCAATTTTATGATCAGAAAGGAAAAGAAGTAAAGACCGATAAATTAGTTAAAGAACTGGCTGATTATGATGTTGTTTTTTTTGGAGAAAATCATAACAGTTCCATCAATCACTGGCTTCAGCTTAAAATTACCGAAGCTTTGTATGAAAAGAAAAATGGACAGCTTATCTTAGGAGCAGAGATGTTTGAAAGAGATAATCAGTCTCAGCTAAACCAATATTTAAATGGAAAGTTTGATGCCAAGACACTCAAAGATTCTGCTCGTTTATGGAATAACTATGCCACAGACTATAAGCCTTTGGTAGATTTTGCCAAAAACAAAAAACTAAATTTCATAGCAACGAATATCCCAAGAAGATATGCTTCCCAAACCGCTAAAGAAGGCCTTGAATCCTTAAATAAATTAACCGAAAAGGAAAAGACATATATTGCTCAATTACCAATTAAAGTGACACTGGATACTCCCGGTTACCAGGAAATGAAAGCCATGATGGGAGATCATGCGGAGGGAACAAAGGTGATGAACTTTATTTCAGCACAAGCAACAAAGGATGCAACCATGGCAGAATCTATCCTGAAAAATATTCAGTCAGGAAAGACCTTTATCCACTATAACGGTAACTATCACAGTAAAGAATTTGGAGGAACTTATTGGTACATCAAACAGAAAAATCCCAATCTGAAAATGGCCGTGATCTCTGTTTTTGAATCTGAAGATCAGGAATTGAAAGTTCCTGCAAAGGATTACATTCCCACAGAATTTAATCTGATTATCCCAAGTGATATGACCAAGACTTTTTAAATGCTTATTTATCTGTATAATTATTCAGCAGAAAAATATCAAATTCAATAGAAACGGGCTTTAGCCCGTTTTTTTATACCAAAAATCACGATGGCTTTAGCTGAAGTCTAATTAACATGAACAAATGCTTATGTTTACCTTACAATTTTTACCTTTGTACTACATTCAATTCATATGAGAAAATTATCCGTTCTGTTTATCTTTTTTATAGGATTATTCAACGCTCAAAAACTTACCTCTGATGAACTATCAATTATCAATCAGGGAGATGTAAATACTGCATTGCCGATTTATCAGACAACAGATGCTCATCAACATAAGACATTGTTGAGCTTTTCCACAGAGATTGATCCGATTGATCCCAATACCACTGTTTTGGTAAAAAGAATGAAAGAATCTCTTCTTTCAACCGATGGAGGAGTAGGGATTGCTGCCCCACAGGTTGGAATCAACAGAAAAATAATCTGGGTACAGCGTTTTGATAAAGAGGGAAATCCATTAGAATATTTTATCAATCCGGTAATTGTCTGGAGATCAGATTTACAGAACCTTGGTCCGGAGGGAGATCTTTCCATTCCTGATTTTAGAGATCAGTTTTACAGAAGCAAAGTCATTCAATTAGAATATGTAGATCTGAAGGGCCAGAGATATTCGGAAATAGTGGAAGGATTTACCGCAGTTATTTTTCAGCATGAGATTGACCATCTTTTCGGCATCTTAATTTCTGATAAAAAAGAGAAAGAGAAGAATAATGCTTATAAAAAGGTAGATGCTTATCAGAAAAGTGATCTGAATAAAAGATAAATAACCAATATCTTAAAATAAAAATGAGCTGTTTTGATTTCAAAACAGCTCATTTCATTACTATGATTGTAAAAAAATTGGATTAATCATTATTCGTTACAGAAAGCTTTACCTCAATATTATTTCGGGTTGCATTAGAATAGGGGCAAATCTGATGAGCTTTATCCGTTAAAGATTGCGCTTCCTCAATAGAAACACCAGGAATATTTACATCCAATTCCACTGCTAATCCGAAACCTCCATTTTCAATTTGGCCTATGCTTACCTGTGCTGTAACAGTAGTTTCACCGGTTTGTGCTTTACCCAAGCTGATTACTCTGTTCAATGCACTATCAAAACAAGCAGAATATCCGGCTGCAAAAAGCATTTCAGGATTCGTGAAGTCATCATTAGCTCCTCCTAGTGCCTTAGGCATTTTTACTTCAAGGTCCAACACTCCGTTTTCACTTTTAACATGCCCGTTTCTTCCTCCTGTAGCGGTTACCTTTGTTGTATATAATGTTTTCATTTATTTTTCTATTTTGTTTAATATTTTTAGAACTATTTCTTTAAGTTCCAACAGTTCTTCCGGTTGTATACCCAATCTTTCCTGAATTTTTCCCGGAATCGCACAGGCCTTTTTCTGTAATTCTTTTCCAGCCTCTGCCAAAAATACTTCAACCACTCTTTCGTCCTCTTTTTTTCGTTTTCTTAGGATAAATCCTTTAGTCTCCAGTCTTTTAAGAAGAGGAGTCAAGGTTCCACTGTCCAGAAACAGTTTTTCTCCGATATGGTTTACCGGAAGCCCATCATTTTCCCACAATATCATCATTACGAGATATTGAGGATAGGTAATGTCAAGCTCATCAAGAAAAGGACGGTAAAGGCCTGTAATCTCCTTGGCAATGGCATATAACGGGAAACAGATTTGGTTGGCTAGTTTAGGTGTTTTAGAATTTTCCATAAGTTGGTACGAAAGATTCGATGAAGGTATTACTTTTTAATGATAAACTCATCCATTGGGACACGGACTTTTTTCATAGAAGCCAGCCAGTCATTAGCTTCGTCACGGTATCCAAGGTATAAAAGGCTTACACTTTTCAGTCCTAACTCTTTCAATCCAAGTACTTCATCCACTATAGCATTGCTAAATCCTTCAGCAGGAGTACTGTCTATTTTAAGCTCAGCAGCCTGTGCTAAAGCAATACCCAATGCAATATAAGTCTGGCGGGCTGTGTGAGCAAAATGTTCCTCTGGAGTTTGTGCTCCGTACATTTCCTTGATTTTATCAGTATAACTTCCGAATCTACCTCTTGGAAGATCCCTTACATCAGTATGGTGATCATATACTTTGTCAATTTTTTCATTGGAGTAGCTGTCCCATGCAGCAAAAACCAAAACGTGGGATGAATCTCTCATCACCTCCGGATTTAAAGCTCCAGCAACCATTTTATCTTTCAATTCCTGATTTTCCACTACAATAACACGGAAAGGTTGCAACCCTGATGATGTAGGGGCAAGCCTTGTTGCTTCCAGAATTGTATGCAAATCTTCTTGTGATACTTTTTTTGCAGGATTATATGCTTTTACTGCGTGTCTCCAATTAAGGTCTTCTAATAATGACATTTTCTTTTTATTTTAAATTAAAATTACTTGGTGATGATCTATTTCCAAGTATTACTTTGTGAAATTATTGATGCAAATATAAAGCCAATTAAATTGTGTGCAATTTAATTTTGAAAGATTTTATTAATGATGGTTATTTATTTTATAAAATAGTACTGCATATATATTTAAACAACAAAAGCGTATACTTAAATTTTCACTAGTCTCCCATTGTATACTTTAGTTTTTCCACAAGATTCGGATTTTTTCCTGCGTCTGGTATTCCAATCTTTGCATTATAATTTTAAACTAAAAACAATGCAGAAATTTAAAAACAAAACAGCTTTAATTACAGGTGGAACCAATGGAATGGGTCTGGCCACAGCAGAAGAGTTTATCAAGCAGGGAGGAAGTGCCATTATCACCGGAAGAAGTCAGGAAACAATAAATAATGCTCTGAAAAGATTAGGCGGGAATGCTTTCGGAATTGTATCAAATGCCGGAAATATTGAGGATCTCATGAAACTGCAGGAAGAAGTAAGAAAGTATACAGAGAATATTGATGTCCTCTTTGTGAATGCAGGGTACGGAAAATTTGCACCCATAGAAAATGTTGAGGAAGAACATTTTGATGAACTCTTTAATGTATTGGTAAAAGGACCGTTTTTTACAGTTCAGCAGCTATTACCTTTAATGGAAAAGGGGAGTTCCGTTATTTTCAATACTTCTGTGGCAACAGATATTGCGATGCATAACTTTTCGGTGTATTCGGCGGCAAAATCTGCGGTACAGTCTTTTATCAAAACATTTGCTGTTGAACTTACAGAACGAGAAATTCGCGTGAATGGAGTAAGTCCGGGACATATCAATACCAATATTTTTAACAATACGGGGTTGACACCGAAGCAAATAGAGGGAGCTGTTCAGGATATTATTCCAACAATACCTTTCAAAAGACAGGGAGAACCATCAGAGATCGCCAATGTAGTTCTGTTTCTTGCATCAGAAGAAGCTTCCTATATCCATGGGGCAGAGATAAAAGTGGATGCAGGTATTTCTGTAATCAGATCAGGCTGTACATCTTGAAAATAAAATTCAAGGATTATTTTACTTCATTGATCTGTTTGATGATATTGGTATTATTTTCAACACCTATATTATAAATGTTACCTTTTTTAAAACTTAGATTAACCTTTTCCATCAATACTTTATAGTCGGAAGATTTTTTAGAAAGGTAAAAGACCTGGGCACTTATACCAATGGCTACCCGTACAACTTCTTCCGGTTTATCCGGATCTTCAAGAATATTGGTGATGGTTGCTTTATTATACCAGGTTAGTTTCTGGGATTCAGAATTAGAAGAACAGGATGTAATCATGGTAAACAGTAATAATAAATAAGTCCAGGCTTTCATAATAATAAATTTGTGAGTAAAAAGCTCCTGCAATATATAAATAAATGCAGGAGCTCTATAAAAAGTTAGTTAGAATCCGCAATGTGCTGTACTAGGTACCGGAGCAGAACAGCCCGAAAGAGCTGAGAATGCTGTTAATGTACAATTGGTATTCACCAGATTATTATCATATAATAAAGATCCTGATGGGCTTCTGTAGTAAACATTCCCTGCTGTATTAGCAAAAGATGAAACAGAAGTAGATCCACAAGTTGAGTTGGTACATGCAGCTCTCCATGCAGTATCCGTAATAGGACCCGTTGAGTTTAGAGACGGGTCAATAATTCTTTTTTCAACCACGCCAGATGCATTTTTAAAGCTTACAAGGATGGCTACGTGATATACCCATGATACGCAGCAGGTACCGGTAGAGGCTCTTAAATTACCATATACAAATTGTTTTTCACACTCATATCCGGCATTATTTAAGATCTGTCTCATCTTGTGCGCTCTTGCATAGCATCCATCTACAGGATATCTGAATGTAATACAAGGAGATGAGGCTGTAGAAGTTCCGCAAGACTGGTTTTTAATTTGAGTAAATAGACTGTTTAAAGTAGCAAGATTAGGAATAACACTCGTTAATCTATCGGTTGTTCCTCTCTCTTCCTTAGTTAGGGTAGACTTGAAGAATCTTACATCCTCTGCGGTAGCCTTTTCAACTTTCGCAATTTCATTGGAATTAGCCTTAAGGAAAATATGAACCGGAGATTCATTTTTTACAGCCTGGCTGATCATGGAAATATACGCTTCGTTTTCCTTAGTGTCTTTAATTTCATAAGGCTGAGCTGAAAGAATAAAGGAAACTTTATATTTTCCGTCTTCCTTATCGAGTCCTGTTGGAACAGTTCTTCCGAACTCTTTCAATGCAACTTCTTTAGATTGCGGGTTTACGGTTTCCTGATTCGCATTAGAATCTGAACAGGCATTGAATGACAGCGCTGCCACAAATACCATCATGGATAGCAAAAATTTTTTCATAGTTCTTATATTTTGGTGGTTAATGATTTTCCTAAATAGTTCACTATTTAGTGATAATAAAATTATAAAAAATTATAATACTGGCAATATTTTTTTTAAAAAATAAAAAACTATCAAATTTTAAATTGAATTGTTGATGAAAATAATGATATATGTGTTTAATACTATTGAAAGCAATGGTTTTTGATTCTTAAAAACTAAAAACCCAGTTTCAATTATTGAAACTGGGTTTGTTTTATTAATAATGAAGAGACTTACCCATAAGTGAGCAAAGGCTCTTCATTGATTTAAAAATTATTTGTAGATCAGTTCAGCCTGAAAAACATCAGCAAAGTGTTTTCTGATATTGGTCTTTACACTTTCCACTTCTTCGGAGGTCAATTCTCTTTCAAGTTCTCTTTGTAATGATGTAACCTGTTTATCTTTTATCCCACACGGAATAATGTATTCAAAATAACGCATATCCGTATTCACATTCAATGCAAAACCATGAAGTGTTACCCATCTTGAAGCTTTTACTCCCATAGCACAGATCTTTCTGGCATAAGGTTTCCCAACATCCAGCCAAACACCGGTTTCTCCTTGGGAACGTTCTCCTTTAAGACCGAATTCACCAATGGTTCTGATGATTACTTCTTCCAGATTTCTCATATAAAGATGAATATCGGTAAAGAAGTTTTCAAGATCTAAAACAGGATATCCAACGATCTGGCCATAACCATGATAGGTAATATCTCCGCCACGATTGGTTTTCACATAGGTAGCTTCAATTTCTTTCAATTTATCAATGCCGGCAAGCATATTTTCCTCATGTCCGCTTTTTCCCAATGTATAAACGTGTGGGTGTTCTACTAAAAGGAGATGGTTAGATGTTGTAATGTGTTGCTCTTCAGGAAGATCTCTGTTTTTTATTTTGGTATCAATAATAGCTTTCATCAGTTGCTCCTGATAATCCCAGGCGGGTTGATATTCTTTGATTCCTAAATCTTCAAATTCTACTGCTTTATTCTGATTTGTATTCATTTCAATTTTTGACATACAAATTTAGTGAATTTTAAGCTTTTATGGAATGGATAAAATCTATGGCACTTTTCTTCCAATCTTTATCCTGAAGTAAAATGTTTACAAAAGCTGTTCCTATGATCCCTCCATCTGCTTTTTCGGTTACATTTTCAAAATCTTCTTTTGATTTTATTCCGAAACCAATCATGACAGGATTCTTTAATGGAAGATCTGCTAATCTGCTTAAATAATTTTCATTCTTTAACACGGCATTTTCATTTCCTGTGGTAGAGGAAGAACTTACTGCATATAGAAATCCGGAGCTTAAGGAATCAAGATACTGTATTCTTTCGTCTGAAGTTTCCGGAGTAACCAAGAATGTAAAATTGAGGTTATATTGCTTTAAAATATGCTGATAATTTTTTTCAAATTCAATAGGAGGGAGATCGGGAAGTATCAGCCCGGAAACTCCACTCTCTGAACATTCCTTGCAAAATTTTTCAAATCCAAAACTTAAAACAGGATTGATGTATCCCATCAAAATAATAGGAATTCTAATCTCATTTTTTATTGTTTTTAACTGAGAAAGAAGCTTTTCAATGGTCATCCCATTCTGTAAGGCCAGTTCATGAGCTTTTTGAATAACAGGCCCGTCTGCCACAGGATCAGAATAGGGCATTCCGATCTCAATCATGTCTGCTCCCGAATCCTGAATCAGTTTTATAATGTCTGTAGTATCTTCCAGTTGCGGAATTCCTGCAGTGAAATATATATTTAGTTTTTTCATGTTTTTCTTTATTGTATTACTATGTTCATGTAAAATGTATTCATGATGCAACTTTATGTGCTGAAATCATTTAGAGCAATATATTTTACAGATTTTTCAAATACGTTTCCATATCCTTATCTCCACGGCCACTCAGGCAAATGACTACAATATCCTCTTCATTAAATTTCTTTTTATCTAAAACAGCCAGAGCATGGGAGCTTTCCAAAGCCGGTATAATTCCTTCCAGTTTTGTTAGCTCAAAGGCGCATTTTAAAGCTTCATCATCATTAATACTGAAAAACTCAGCTCTGTTTTCTTTGAATAAATTAGCATGAAATGGTCCGATGCCCGGATAGTCAAGTCCTGCAGAAATAGAATGAGGCTCAATAACCTGCCCGTCTGCAGTCTGCATCACAAGGCTTTTACTTCCGTGAAGTACTCCCAATGTTCCCAGAAATGTAGTAGCGGCTGATTTACCGGAATCCACTCCCAGACCGCCAGCTTCTGCCGCGATGATTTTTACTTCTTTTTCATTTACAAAATGATAGAATGTTCCTGCAGCATTGCTTCCTCCACCTACGCAGGCAATAACATAATCCGGATTTTCTCTTCCTATTTTTTCTTTAAGCTGTTCCTTGATCTCCTTTGAAATGATACTTTGAAACCTTGCCACAAGATCAGGAAAAGGATGAGGGCCCACCACACTTCCAATTACATAATGAGTGGTTACAGGATTATTGATCCAATCTCTTAATGCTTCGTTTACCGCATCTTTCAACGTTTTGGAACCTGAAGTAGCGGCTATCACTTCTGCACCCAGCATTTTCATTCTTGCTACATTCGGGGCCTGTCTCTGGATATCAATTTCTCCCATGTACACGATACATTCAAGGCCAAGCAGCGCGCAAGCTGTTGCAGTGGCTACGCCATGTTGTCCGGCACCTGTTTCAGCAATGATCCTTGTTTTTCCAAGGCGTTTTGCCAATAGAACCTGTCCTAAGGCATTATTAATTTTGTGAGCTCCGGTATGGTTAAGGTCTTCTCTTTTTAAGTAGATTTTGGTTTTATATTTTTCACTCAGATTTTTTGCAAAATAAAGTGGAGTAGCTCTTCCTACATAGTTTGTAAGTAAATCCTGATATTCGCTCTGGAAGTCTTCAGATTCTATGATCTCAAGATAGTTTTTTTGTAATTCTTCTACGTTAGGATAGAGCATTTCAGGGATAAAAGCGCCGCCAAACTCTCCATAATATCCGTTTTCATCGGGGTTTTTATAATTCATTTCTTTATTCTTTAGTAATTAAATAAGCGTTATTTTTTGTACTCAGCTGACTGAGCAATTTTTTTCTTTCATCTGATACTTTGAAAATTAAAATATCATCATCATCAGAATTGATCCATTCAGAACCTCTATTTTCTTTTATCATTTTGGCCTTGTCGTAAAGAATTTCGATCTCATGTTTTTCATAAAACGGGCGAAGTTCGGAATGACAAAAACCAATAGTTTCCCTATTTCTTTCTTTTACATTTTCAGTAAAATATTGAATTAACCTGGATCCATATCCTTTTTTTCTAAGGGTAGCAACAAATCCTACAACCTCTGCAAAGGAGTATTCTTCTTCAAGGATTTTCAGGGTAAAATCGAAATTAACCCGAATAATGGCCAATATTTCTGACGTGTCATCCAATAGCAAATGAAACTCTGAATCTTTAAAAAAAACACGGAAATAATCTGGTTTCATCATATTCCATTCCGTTACCTCCCAAAGTTGAAGAATATGCTCTATCTCCTTTTCTGTTAATTCGTTGGCTTTTTTTATTTGGTATTTCATAATTTTCAATCGTAATTAAAGGTAATGAAGATGATCAAATACTGGTTTTAAATTGTTTTATCCTTTCAATATCCTTATCACCGGGCTTTATTTCAAATTTTGAATTGATATCAATGGCAAAAGGTTTTTGATGTAAAAATTCAATGTTTTCAATATTTTCTTCTGAAATGCCGCCACTCAGAAAATAGGGTAGAGGAATTTCAAATTCATTCAATAATTTCCAATCAAACTGTTGTCCCGTTCCTCCGAAAGCCTTGCTGTCTGTATCAAACAGGTAATAGCTGATAGGCTGCTGGGAGTCTTTTGAGCGATTATTGAAAGTGTGTTCTATTTTATTTTTGTTTTCAATTGTATTATTTCCAATTCTTATAACCTTGATGATTTTAACTTCAGGATTTAGTTTCTTTCTTATATCAATAATAAAATCTTCATTTTCATCACCGTGCAATTGGATATGATTGAGTTTTCCTTTTTCAACTATTTCAATAATTCTCTCCATACTTTCATTTACAAAAACCGCAACTTTTCCCAAATGATTAAATTTGGCAATATCATCTAAACTCAAATGATTCAGAACATATCTTGGTGATTTTTCATAGAAGATAAAGCCCAGAAAATCTACTTTCATATTGATCAATTCCTGAATCTGTTCAAATTTTGTCAAGCCACAGACTTTGAGAAAGGGAGAGATCGTGTTGGTTGTCGGTTGTTGATTCATTATTTGTATTGCGTGTTAATCGTTGATAGGATAATGTTAAGGCAAGGGAAATGTCAATTCTAAATTGTCAGGGAAAACTCTTCAAAGGCCTTTGCAGGATCTGTATTTCTCATAAAATATTCTCCCATCAGGAATCCGTCAAACCCTTTTTCTTTTAAATATTTAAAATCTTCGATGGTATAAATACCGCTTTCAGCAATGGATAAAGTCTCTTTTGGAAGTTGGTCTTTGAGCTGAACAGAATGTTGTAAATCAACCTTGAAGTCTTTTAAGTTCCTATTATTAATTCCTACTAAATCAATTTTTGAGTTAAAATGCTTTAGTTCTTCCTCGGTATGAATTTCAAGTAAAACTTCCAGATCCAATTCATGAGCAAGTTCTGTAAACTCCTGAACCTGATTGGGGGAAAGACAGGAGGCGATCAGTAAAATGACATCTGCACCCATACTTTTTGCCTCATAAAATTGATATTCATCAATCATAAAATCCTTTCGCAGAACCGGAATGTTGATCTGATTTCTTACGCCTAAAATATCATCAAAGTTTCCTCCGAAAAAATCCTTATCCGTTAAGATGGAAATTCCGCTTGCCCCAAATTGTTCATAGGCAGAAGTAACATCCAAAGGAGTAGCATTGTTATTGATAATTCCCTTTGATGGAGATTGTCTTTTAAATTCAGCAATGATGCCGTTTCTATTTTTAATGGATTCTTTCAGAGAATGGTTCTTCCTCTCAAAAAATTTGGAGTTTTTCAATTTATCAATGGAAATTTTGGATTTTGAAACCGCTATTTCTTCTTTTTTTCTTTCAATAATTTTATCTAGTATGGTCATGTTGGGAGTAGAGATGAGAAGTTAGAAACTACGGGCTTTTTAGTTAATAAGGAGTTCGAAAGTTCTTAGTGCTTTTCCGTTTTCCAGACTTTCTTTAGCTAAAAGAAGGCAGTCATTATAGGAACCGAATTTTCGGGTATGGTAAAGTGCTACAGCTGCATTGGCCAAAACCACTGCATTTTGCTGCTCAGTTCCTTTTCCTTCCAAAATATTCATGAAGATTTTTGCTGTCTCCTGAATGGTATCTCCCGCTTTAATATCTTCAAGGGTTAGGGGATTGAAACCAAGGTCTTCAGCAGAGTAAATTTCTTCTCCATTCTTCGTAATAATTTTACTGTCATGGGTTAAACTAATCTCATCATAACCATCCAGTCCATGTACAAGAATAAATTCCTGTTCTTCTTTTTGCAGAAGATATTGATAGATTCTTGCAATTTCCAGATTGTATACACCAATCATTGAATATTGAGGCTTTGCAGGATTCACCAATGGCCCCAAAAGATTAAAGAAGGTTCTTAATCCCAATGATTTTCTCAATAATCCAACCGACTGAAGGGCGGGGTGAAAGTAGGGAGCATGCAGGAAGCAGATATTTGCTCTCTCAAGGTCTTCATTTAATTGTTCCGATGTATTTTTGAACTGATAACCGAGTTCTTCCAGTACATTGGAAGAGCCTGTGGTCGTTGAAGCACCATAATTTCCATGTTTTGTTACCTTCTGCCCGGCTCCGGCCACCACAAAGCTGGCCAATGTTGATATATTGATTGTGTTCTTTCCGTCACCTCCCGTTCCTACGATATCAATGGCATCACTAGCATCAATATCTACACGAACAGCCATTTGTAATAAGGCTTCTCTGAAACCTTCCAATTCTTTCAATGTAATATTTCGCATCAGAAAAACACTGATGAATGAAGTCACTTCTGCGGCATTGAATTTATTCTGAGCAATTTCAATCATCATGGCCTTTGCCTCAGATTTTGACAAAGTATTATGATTAAACAGGTATTGCAGTATTTCTTTCATTTGAGGAGTTTTTATGGTTGAGGGATTTTGTATGATTGCTTTCATATTGAGTATGCTTTGTTAAACCTTTTAGCAAGTTGGGATAAAAGCTCTGGTTTATTTTAATGATTTAAAAAGTTCCTGATAATTACTTCTCCCTCGGGAGTCAAAATACTTTCAGGATGAAACTGTACTCCGTGTACATCATAAGTTTTATGCTGTAGGGCCATGATCATTCCGTCTTTATCAACTGCGGTAATTTCCAGTTCTGCAGGGAAGTTGTCTGGGTTTACTGCCCAGCTGTGATATCTTCCAACTTCTAATCCTGATGCCAGATCCTTGAAAAGCTTAGTATTTTCTTTTACCAACTCAGTAGTGGTGGCTACTCCGTGAAAAATTTCTGAAAGATTGATAAGACTTCCGCCAAACGCTTCTGCAATGGCCTGCTGACCTAAGCATACCCCCAAAATACTCTTGGTAGGGGCGTATCCTTTAATTAGATCCAGTAAAATTCCTGCCTCTTCCGGAATTCCCGGGCCGGGAGAAAGAATAATCTTGTCATATTTCCCGATTTCTTCCAGCGTAATTTGATCATTTCTTACTACATCTACTTTCTGATTCAAAATTCTTTCAATGATCTGGACCAAATTATAGGTGAAGCTGTCATAATTATCAAAAACGAGAACTTTTGATGGCTGGTTTTCGGTTGCTGGTGTTATATTGTTGTTCATTTTTTTATTTTTTGCTAGTTGCTGGGATGGACATTGTTTTATTAATCCTGAACGATCTTTTCTGCTTTTTCTACTGCTTTTTTCAGGGCATTTAGTTTATTATTAACCTCCTGCAGTTCATTTTCAGGGACCGATTTTGCAACAAGACCAGCGCCCGCCTGATAATAAAGTGTATTGTTTTTACTTAAAAAGGTTCTGATCATAATGGCTTGATTACATGTTCCATTTAAACCAACAATCCCGATACATCCTCCATAATAGCCACGGGAATCTTTCTCATATTGGTTGATCAGTTGAAGTGCTTTATGTTTAGGCGCGCCACTTAGTGTTCCCTGAGGGAATGTTGCGGAAATCATTTCCAGAGGATTAATCTGTTCAGGCAACTCTGCCGTTACTTCGCTTACCATATGAATAACGTGAGAGAAAAGCTGAATTTCTTTAAGTTTGGTAACAGTTACATTTTTTCCCAGTTTTCCCAGATCATTACGCGCTAAGTCTACCAGCATAGTGTGTTCTGCATTTTCCTTTGGATCCTTTTTTAATTCTTCAATAGCCTGAAGATCGATATCCAGATTTCCTGTTCTTTTAGAAGTTCCTGCAATGGGATGAATAATGGCCTTATGGTCTTTAATGATCAACTGGCTTTCAGGACTTGATCCGAATAATTTATAGTTTCCGTAATCAAAATAGAATAGGTAAGGAGAAGGATTGATATTTCTTAAGGCTCTGTAAACATTAAATTCATCTCCTTTGAATTTCTGTTCAAATCTTCTGCTTAGTACAAGTTGAAATACATCACCTCTCATACAGTGTTTCTGAGCCGTTTTTACCAGTTCAAGATAATCTTCATTCGTAATATTGGAAGTTTCCTGTCCATTCTTTTCAAAAGGATAAACCGGAGTGTTCTGGTTTTTGATAAGATTTTCCAAAAGATGTAACTCAGATTTTACACCGTTCATTTGGTTTTCAATAATATACATTTCATCATTGAAGTGGTTGATGGCAATTACATATTGGTATAATCTGTATCTGAGAATAGGGATTTCCACTTCAGGGCTTTGTGGCTTTAAGTTGATACTTTCAAAAAACTGTACTGCTTCAAAACTTGTATATCCAAATAGGCTTTGAGCCGTCTGTTCAATGGGGTCATCAGTCTTTTCACAATCAAAAATAGTACGAAAATTTTCAAATATATCGATGATATTGCGTTCATTAATTAATTGTTTTACCGGAGCAGAGTCGGGAAGTTTAATTTCAAATTGATGTAAGCTTTTCACTTCAATTCCTGCAACAGCGTTGATGGCAATAAAGGAAAAATTATTGTCAATACTTTTAGAATCCGAACTTTCCAAAAGAATAGTATCTCTGAATTTGTCCCTGATTTTAAGGTAAATATTCATGGGAGTATGAAGATCCCCAAGAGTTTTTTTCGAAACGGTTTTTATTTTGATTTTTTGAGTAAACATCTGCTGTTGTATTTTTTTTAGATTTAGGAATAAAAAAAAGGCTTTAACGGAATCCGTCAAAGCCTTGTATATTGTTTGTTTGTATCTGCTGTTGGGTTAACAACATGACAATAACTTCAGACCCGACGAAGAGTTTGAAAGCCACCACCAAATATTGTTGCTATTATTAAACATGGGACAAATTTAGAAATTTTTTTAATACAAAAAACAAAAAATTCAAAAAAATAAAAACTTATTTTGAAATATGTTACTTCAACTGCTTGAGTTCTTTCCTGAGTTCTTCAATCTTTAGTTTAGAACTTTCATCATCATAAGAATCTGTATAATCTCCTAAGGCTGAGATGTATTCCATAATAAATTCCTTGTTGGTTCTGTCTGCTTCGTACTTTATTCTTGCAGAATTGACAGGAGCGAGTTTTTCATTTTGTAATAAAATTTTTCCTTCCCTGGATTGGTCATAAAGGATGACAATGTTTTTTTCATATCCTGGAATGTATTTTATAGGAAGATCCTTTTCACTAGGGATTCTAATTGAATTTCTGATAGGATAGATCGCTGCAGTAGTAGTTGAAAAAAAAGTAGTCGTGTATTTTCCGTCCTGTTTCTTTACTATGGCTTCATAATCATGAATGTACATATCATTAAGAGTGGAGTTGGTTTCCACATCTGAAGTGATGATGGCTGTACTTTCCTCCCCATAGGTATTCAGAAACCAGGCATTAAGGAACTGCCCGCAAAACCCATTTAAAATGGCCAAAGGAATAATTGGGATTAAGAACCATGCTTTTTTAGTAAGGTATGATAATAATCCAAAGAATATAAAGAGCAGTATCACAGTATAAAAACCATGATGGCTGATGAAAAACAGAATTTTAGAAATTAAAACCATAGATTAAATGTACTACTATCTTTTCAATGTAATTTTTTTTGATGTATTAAATTTATAGAAGCTCATTTTATCCTTAAATAGAAAAGCAGCAAAGCCATGCCAATCGGAAAAGGCTTTACTTTCCTAAAATACATTAATGTACCGGTTCTGAAAGTGGAATATCCGGACTTCCGCTGTAGAAAACGATCAGTGTCGCTCCTTTATCCCCGGTTTTGCCTCTGTGAGCAATGTTAACCATTTCTGGAAGTACCTGCCCTTGTTTTACCCATTGTGTTTTACCATCTTCTTTTCTTTCAATCTGAATTTCTCCTTTTTCTATATAAGCGGCATTAATAACCGGGTGTTTGTGCCAATCCAATGCCTTATTGGGAGGAACAGAAATCTTAAGCACTGATATTTCAGGCTGTCCGCTTGGGTAGGCTGGGTACAACGTTCCGTCCCATGATTTTGTTGTTTTTAATAATGTTACAGATTCAATTTTATCAGAATATTCTGAGGGGTGATCATTCGACGAAGAATTATCACAAGACAAATTGAGGGTAGAAAGTACAACGAATAAAGCTGTACAGAATAATTTTTTTTTATTCATATTGAATTCAAATTAATAATGTTCTTGATTTAGGTGATTGTCTAAAACAAAAATACGAATCATATTTAAAATTCTCTAATGTTTGAATTATGTTTATTTGATTATAAATTTTTAGGCGCTAAAAATATTTTTCAAAGAAAACATTTGTCATAAGTTTAAAACTTTATTTTTTATATTTTTGCTTCCAAATTAGAAAAAAATGAAAAAAGTATTAGCAATCGCATTTATCGGAGGTTTATTATTAGCAAGCTGCTCAAAAAAAGTAGATCACTCTTTACAGGATAGCAACACAATGCTTGAAGAACCAGAAGCAACTACAGTTGTAGATTCTACTGCTAAAACTGCTGCTCCAGCTGCTGCAACTCCGGCTGCACCTGCACCTGAAGCTGCTAAAACAGATTCTACAGCGAAGAAATAATGAAAAAAATGCTTTTGGCAGGAACTTTAGGTCTTATGATCATTTCCTGTTCTAAAAAAGAAAATACAACAGAAGTTGCATCATCTGATGCTGCACCAGTGTCAGCACCGGCAAAATCTAATCTTTCTGGTGATCAAATCATGGAGACATTGGACTGCTCAGGATGTCACTCTGTTAATGAGAGAATGATAGGACCATCTTATAAGGAAATAGCAGCTAAATATTCTGAAAAGGATATAGATTTGCTTGCTTCCAAGATTATAGATGGCGGGAGTGGAGTTTGGGGAGGAGTCCCTATGGCGGCCCATCCACAGGTATCTAAGGAGGATGCTAAAAAAATGGTGGAATATATTTTAAGTCAGAAGAAATAAAATATGTCCACCGAAAAATCCAGTCTGCACACAAGAAATCTGCATCGTAATCCCTATGATTTTGATCAGCTCATTTCTTGTGTGCCAGAACTGAAGCACTATGTCTTTGAGAATGCTTATCAGACAAGAACCATTAACTTCAGCATTCCTAAAGCAGTTAAACTTCTGAATAAGGCTTTACTCCTACACTTTTATAATGTTAAGGATTGGGATATTCCTGATACCAATTTATGTCCCCCCATTCCGGGAAGGGCAGATTACGTGCATTATATTGCTGATCTGCTAGCTGAACAACAAAAAGGAATTCCGAACGGAGCTTCTGTGAAAGGGCTGGACATAGGAGTAGGAGCTAATCTTGTTTATCCTTTAATTGCTCATAAATCCTATGGTTGGAAAATGTTGGGTACAGACATCAATCAGGACTCACTGAAGAATGCTCAGCATATTTTAGATCAAAATTTAGATCTTTCATCCGTTATTAGATTAAAGCAGCAACCGAACTCTGATTGTATATTTAAAAATATTATTGAGGGGGAGGGCCAATTTACATTTTCCATGTGTAATCCTCCGTTTCATGATTCTGAGGAGGCTGCAATGAAAGGAAATATCAGGAAAACAAAAAATATTAAGAAAACAAAATCCAAACAACCATTGCTTAATTTTGGCGGAAAGCAGTCAGAGTTATGGTGTGAGGGTGGTGAACTAGCTTTTATCACCAAGATGGTTAATGAGAGTGCGTTGTACCCAACCAAGGTTCTTTGGTTTACGTGTTTGGTTTCCAAAAAAGATAATCTGCCTAAGCTGAATTCACTTTTAAAAAAGGTAAAAGCAGTAGATTTCAAGACGATTGACATGGCTCAGGGGCAAAAAATAAGCAGAATGCTTGCCTGGACATTTATTCCTCAACAGGACAGGAGAGGATGGTTTTGAATGAGGTAATCGTTAACAAAGTTTTTTGTTACCCGTTGATTACGAAAGAAATTGATCATTTATTTTCTGTAAATAGTCAATATCATTACATAAATCAATAGACAATAAAAGATAATAATATTCAATTCATTGTGTGGGAAATTCACAATTCACGATTCGCATTTAAAAATTTCTGAAAAAACTCATTGACGGTCAACGCAAAAATGCCTAAATTTGTACGCTTTTAGAAAAATAAGAAATGCAATTATCAGAACAAGAAATCATTAGAAGAGAAAAGCTGAATAAGCTTACTGAAATGGGGATTAATGCGTTCCCTGCGGATGAGTATACCATTACAGATACTACAGAATCTATAAAACAGGATTTTTCTGAAAATAAACAGGTGAAGATCGCTGGTAGATTAATGTCCCGCAGAATTCAGGGAAAAGCTTCTTTTGCTGAGTTGCAGGATTCTACAGGTAAAATTCAGGTATATTTCAACAGAGACGAAATCTGTACAGGAGACGATAAAACTTTATATAATGAAGTATATAAGCACCTTTTGGATATCGGGGATATTATCGGTATCGAAGGAACTTTATTTACAACTCAGGTAGGAGAGATGACGGTTTTAGTAAAGAACTTTACGCTTCTTACTAAGGCTTTACGTCCACTTCCTCAAGCTAAAACGGATGAAAATGGTGTGGTACATGACGGATTTACAGATCCTGAATTAAGATACAGACAGCGTTATGTAGATTTAACGGTAAACCCGCAGGTGAAAGAAATCTTTGTGAAGAGAACAAAATTGTTCAATGCTATGAGAACTTTCTTTAATGATGCAGGATATTTTGAAGTAGAAACACCTATTCTACAATCTATTCCAGGAGGAGCAGCAGCAAAGCCGTTTATCACGCACCACAATGCATTGGATATTCCATTATACTTAAGAATTGCAAACGAATTATATCTGAAAAGACTTATCGTAGGTGGTTTTGATGGGGTATATGAGTTCTCTAAAAACTTCAGAAATGAAGGAATGGACAGAACCCACAACCCGGAATTTACGGCAATGGAAATCTATGTAGCTTATAAAGATTACAACTGGATGATGGATTTCACTGAGAAGTTATTGGAATTCTGTGCTATTCAGGTAAACGGAACTACAACAGCTACATTTGGAGAGCATAATGTAGATTTCAAAGCTCCATATCCAAGAGTTTCCATGACGGAAGCGATCCTGAAATTCACAGGTTTTGATATTACAGGAAAAACGGAGAAAGAATTATACGATTTCGCGAAGTCTATCGGAATTGAGGTGAATGAAACAATGGGTAAAGGAAAATTAATTGATGAAATCTTTGGTGAGAAATGTGAAGGAAACTTCATTCAGCCAACGTTCATTACAGATTATCCGATTGAAATGTCTCCATTGACTAAAAAACATAGAAGCAAGGACGGGTTAACAGAGCGTTTTGAATTAATGGTTTGCGGAAAAGAAATCGCAAACGCTTATTCAGAGCTTAACGATCCAATTGATCAGAGAGAGCGTTTTGAAGCACAAATGGCTTTATCTGAAAGAGGGGATGATGAAGCAATGTTCATTGATCAGGACTTCTTAAGAGCATTGGAATATGGGATGCCTCCAACATCAGGATTAGGGATTGGTATGGATAGACTGATTATGTTCTTAACGAACAATGCATCTATCCAGGAAGTATTATTCTTCCCTCAGATGAGACCTGAAAAAGCGGTTCCTCAAATTGAGTTAGGAGAGGATGAAAAAGTAATCCTTGAAATCCTTAATTCTCAGGAAGAAGCAATGTCTTTAGCTGAAGTAAAAGAAAGAAGCCAGCTATCCGGTAAAAAATGGGATAAAGCTTCCAAGACTTTAACAAAAAATAATCTTGTGAAAGTGGAAAAAATTGATGAAAATCTTTTGATGAAACTAGCTTAAGATTTATAATATTATAAGTTTAAAAGAGTGAACGTTATGTTCACTCTTTTTTATTTATAGATGAGAGAAAAATACTATATTAGCCCATAATAAAAACATAAATTATCGTGAAAAAAAAAATTATCACAGGCATATTACTCTATGCATGTAACCTAATCAATGCACAAGTTACTCTTACGAAAGACCTTTCTTATGGCAATAATGGAGAATATGTTTATAATGATGCCGGTGGCTATTCAGCGCATACATTTATTGGAGACAAATTATTAGTTGCCCATACTTACCTTAATATTTCAGGAAATAATAAGTATATAAAGTATACAAGGCTGAATTCGAATGGTACTCATGATCTAAGTTTTGGAATTAATGGTTCTTTTGTAGATTCTGGAAGTTTAGGCTCTGCATCAAGTTTATTGGATGCAAATACAGACTATTTAATCAATTATAGCGATGATAAATATTTTATTACGGGACAATATGACTCTGCATTTCAAATGAATTGGGCGGAGAACGGTATTACAGGAAAAAAATATATAAACATATTACCTAATGGGAATCTACTATTTCGCAAAGACGATCATTTTACAAGAATTTTAGCTAATGGAACTCTGGATCCTAGTTATGGGACTAATGGGAAATTATCTACACTAAGTTATTCTACAGCTTTTATTTATGGTATTGTTAGTAATGATTTTGCATATGAATTCGGTTCCGGCGATTATTCCAATGTCAATAATTATGGGATAAGAAAACTAAATATTCTTACTGGTAGTTTAGATTCTGGCTATGGTAATTCTGGTTTGGGGGAGACTTCAATTGTACCAACGACGATAAGAAATTCTATATATAATGAGGCGGATGGTTCTATGCTGAACATGTTGAATGGAAATTCATCAAATAATAATCAATATTCAATTTCTAAAACAATGTCTAGTGGATTTCTTGATGCTGGTTTTGGAACCAATGGTGTTTTTACTTTGAATAATGAAATAAATTCTATAAACTACACTCCTTATTCTAATTTTTATGAAGATAATGCCAGTCGGATATTCTTCTTATTAAAATCTGATGTTGGAGATATTGCTATTACTTCCTATTCCTCATCGGGTGTGCTGAGAAATATTAATGACCAGCCTGTTTTTAATACCGGAGATAATATTTATACTAATTATAACTATGGAGACTATCCCAACTTTCAAGTGGTAGAAAATTATTTATACTTTTTCAGCCCTAAAAAAATTACACGTTATATTATTAGTGAGCAAACTCTTTCTGTTGCAGAAGATTTAACTAAAAATAAGAAAATTAGCTTTGTAAACCCATTTAAGAATGAATTGATCTTGAATACTAAAGAAAAAATCAAAAATATTGAGGTTTATAGTGAAAGTGGACATTTGGTGCTGGTATCTAAAGAATTGAGATTGAATACAGCTTCTCTTTTAAAAGGAATATATTTTATAAAAATTACAACAGCTTCAAACCAGATAATATCTGAGAAAGCAATTAAGAATTAAGTGAATATTTTAGATAATAAAAAGCCGATACAAAATTAACTTGTACCGGTTTCTTTTTTCCATTTCCGTAGCTGAATTCTGAAATTTTTAAATGGAGCAATGGTATTGATATGTATCCACTTCCAAACCGGCCATTTTGCAGGTGTTGTTGCCCATTTTCTCTGCTCTGCAACAAATAAGGTTTTATCATCAAGCTTTTCAATCCATTCTATAATTTCATTGACCTGATTGTGGAGCATTTCTCTTTGCTCATGCAAGCTATAAGAACCAAATTGCTCATAAAAAGACCCATATAATCCTTTTAAATTATTCCATTTGTATTCAGAAGTAGGTGTTTTTACTTCAATTCCTTTCTTTTCATCAGATTCCCATTGAAGCAGTAAATGGGTCCAGCCAATTTGATAGGATATATTTTGCGATGGTGTTTTGTCAACACCAGCCTTTATCATATCCTTTTCGTCTTCCTTGATGCCGTCAAATTCCTCATCATACAGGATATATCTTTTTTTTATTTCTTCAATAAGCTCAGTCTTATCCTTATAACTCTGCATATTGTTCTATTTTCTCAATTTACTGAATGAAGCCATTAAATAAAATAAAAACGGAAGAATAAATAATGAACCTAGCATCAGTGCCCATCCCAAGGCAGAAATTGTTTTTGGAGGAGCCATATGTTCGAAAAGTGAAAGATGCTGTCCGTTTCCTAATAAAATAATATCAGGATTATGCTGGTAGGTTGCTGCCACAAGGATCATTACAATTTGAAAACCGGCAAGCGCACGTACAGGAAGTAGTTTCTGTACGTTCATAGCCCTAAGAATAAGCAGTAAAGCAATAGTAGCAAAAGCAATAGACATAATGCCCAGAGGTTTTGAGAATATCCACTTTAAAAGAGGGATGTCTGAAATATATGCTGTTAAAAATACAAGAAGTCCGGTAATAACTACGAAGATCATGGTTTGCTTAGATTTTCTGATCATTAAAAGCAAATCGGCTTTATCACGAGTTTCTCTTAATGAAAAAATGGAAGCAAGATAAGCGCAAAGTGCTACCGTAAATAAACCTACAGAAACTCCGAACCAGTTTAGCCAACTATAAATATACAGATCCAGAAAAGTGGTCGCATCAGGATTAATGGATTGCGAAACGGTCGCCGCTGCTATTAATCCTAGAAAAAAAGGTGTTAAAAGGCTGGCGTAGTAAAATATCTGAGTATATAATACCTGCCAGTTATCTTTTACGGCATCATAATGTCTAAATGTAAAGGCTGTACCTCTTGCAATAATACCAAGCAGCATTAGTACCAGAGGGATGTGCAGATATGTAGACATTGTAGTATAAATTTCAGGGAAACCCACAAAAAGAATAACAATGGCAATGATTAACCACATATGATTGGCCTCCCACACAGGAGCAATGGATTCATACATGATTTCCTCTGTTTTGTGACGGGCTTTTTTGTGAGTAAAAAGTTCTACAATACCGGCCCCAAAGTCAGCCCCGCCCAAAATAACATAAAGACAGATAGAAAGCCAGAGAAAACCTATTACAATATAGATCATGATTTTTTATTTTTATCGTTAAACTGTGCGTCTGTAGGGTCATAAAGCTTCGGAACCATTTGTATCTGTCTTTTTAAAAGGAAGATAAGAATAAGTGATAATGAAATGAAAATGGCTGTGAAGAAATAGAATGAATACTGTATTCCCGGCATTGGTGTTACTGCGTCTATTGTTCTCATGATACCATAAATAATCCATGGTTGTCTTCCTACTTCAGTAACCGTCCATCCTGCTTCCAGCGCAATGTATCCAAAAGGAGTTGCAATTAAAAATGTTTTTAAAAGCCAGTTTTTAGTAAGCCATTCTTTTTTGAAAAAGAAAGCATATAAATAGATTGCTCCAATACAAATCATCACTACACCAAAGAAGATCATAATCTGAAAAGCATAATGAGTAACAGCAATTGGAGGCCATTCATCCTTTGGAAAATCTTTAAGTCCCTTTACTTCAGCATTGAAATCATTACTGACAAGGAAACTTAGCACTTTAGGAATCTTAACGGCATACTTTATTTCTTCCTTTTCTTCATCAGGAATTCCACCAATAACAAAGGCTGCTCCTTTTTCTGTTTCAAAGTGAGCTTCCATAGCTGCTAGCTTAATAGGTTGTCTTTCTGCAACAGATTTTGCTGCGATATCACCACTTAAAGGTGCTCCAAAGGCTCCAATAAGGGCAAAACCTACCGCAATTCTAAAAGCTTTGGTATGAAATTCAACATTCTTTTTTCGCATAATCAAGAAAGCGTGAACTCCGGCTACTGCAAAGCCTGTAGCACAAAATGCAGCAACTGTCATGTGAAGTGCCTGTGGAAACCATGCATCATTAAGCATAGCTTTAATAGGATCTATATTAAGGTATTGGCCATTGATATAATCAAAACCGGTAGGAGAGTTCATCCATGCATTGGCGGCAACTACTAAAATTCCAGATGCTAGTCCGCTTACTCCTACAAGAAAACCACAGAACCAATGAAACCACTTATTAAATTTATCCCATCCATATAAAAAGAATCCAATGGCAATAGCTTCAATAAAAAATGCAGTTCCCTCCAGTGAAAAAGGCATCCCGAAGATAGGACCTGCATGTTTCATAAATCCGGGCCATAAAAGCCCCAATTCGAAAGAAAGCATTGTTCCGGAAACAGCTCCTGTAGCAAATAAGATAGCAACCCCCTTGCTCCAAGCCTTTGTGAGTCCTTTATATACTTCATTGTTGGTCTTTAAGTACTTCCAGTGGGCAAATGCCATTAAGAAAGGCATTACCATACCCACGCAGGAGAAAATAATATGAAACCCCAAAGAGAGGGCCATCTGCGCGCGGGCAGCAATAAAATCATCCATAATATCAACTTTTGAGTAAATAAATTTACGGATAAATTATTGATGTTGAGTATGATTTAAAACAGTAGGTATTTCGGGTATACCATTTAATTTTGAATCTTTTATTGTTCAGCTATTATTTATGCTTACTCTAAGAAAACTCTACATTTTTTTGACATTTTTTAACTTTCATACCTCGAAAAAAATCACGATATTTGTAAGTCTTTGCATATAGCAAGATTTTAATATTTAATATGAGTCAAAAACAATATACAGCTAGTAGTATTCAGGCATTGGAAGGAATGGAGCACGTTCGTATGCGTCCTTCGATGTACATTGGTGATGTAGGGACAAGAGGTCTTCACCATTTGGTTTATGAAGTAGTAGATAACTCTATTGACGAAGCGTTGGCAGGGTACTGCGATACAATCTTTGTTGCCATTAAAGAAGGAAACGGAATTGAGGTAAGTGACAATGGTAGAGGTATTCCCGTTGATTTCCATGAGAAAGAGCAAAAATCTGCCCTTGAGGTTGTAATGACAAAGATTGGAGCCGGAGGTAAGTTCGATAAAGATTCTTATAAGGTTTCTGGAGGTCTTCACGGGGTAGGAGTTTCGTGTGTAAATGCACTTTCCAACGAAATGATCACTACTGTTTACAGAGACGGGAACGTTTACCAGCAAGTGTATTCAAAAGGTAAAGCTCAAACAGGAGTTGAAGAAATTGGTAATAGTGACAAAAGAGGGACAAAACAGTTCTTCCAGCCGGATGATACTATTTTTACAGAATTAGTTTATAACTATGATACGTTAGCAAGCCGTTTAAGAGAGCTTTCTTACCTTAATAAAGGGATTACAGTTACTCTTACAGACGAAAGAGAAAGACTGGAAGACGGTTCTTTCAGAACTGAAGTTTTTCACTCTGAGGGAGGATTAAAGGAATTTGTTGCCTACATTGACGGAAACCGTGAGTCTATTATGGAACACGTAATCTTCATGGAAGGTGAAAGAGACGATATTCCTGTAGAAGTAGCAATGCGTTACAATACTTCTTTCAACGAAAATCTTCACTCTTACGTAAATAATATCAATACTCATGAGGGAGGTACTCACCTTGCAGGTTTCAGAAGAGCTTTAACAAGAACTTTAAAGAAATATGCAGATGAATTGGGGCTTCCTGCAAAAGAAAAAGTTGAAATTACAGGGGATGACTTCCGTGAAGGATTAACAGCTGTAATTTCTGTAAAAGTAATGGAACCTCAGTTTGAGGGACAGACCAAAACGAAATTAGGAAACTCTGAAGTTTCTGGTGCTGTAGATAAAATTGTAGGGGAGATGCTTACTAACTTCTTGGAAGAGAACCCTAACGAAGCTAAGATTATTGTTCAGAAAGTTGTTCTGGCTGCAAAAGCAAGACAAGCAGCGAAAAAAGCTCGTGAGATGGTTCAGAGAAAATCTCCGATGGGAGGTTCTGGTCTTCCTGGAAAGCTATCTGACTGTTCATCTAAAGACCCGGCAGAATCTGAATTGTTCCTTGTGGAGGGAGATTCCGCAGGGGGAACGGCTAAGCAAGGACGTGACAGACACTTTCAGGCTATTCTTCCATTAAGAGGTAAGATCTTGAACGTAGAAAAATCTATGCTTCATAAAGTATATGATAATGAAGAGATCAGAAATATATATACAGCCCTTGGTGTTTCTGTAGGAACAGAAGAAGACAGCAAAGCATTGAATATGGTTAAGCTTAGATATCATAAGGTTGTAATCATGACCGATGCCGATATTGATGGGTCTCACATTTCTACCCTGATTCTTACATTCTTCTTCAGATATATGAAAGAACTTATTGAGAATGGATATATTTATATTGCTCAGCCGCCTTTATATCTACTAAAAAGAGGAAACAAAAAAGTGTATGCTTATAATGAAAAAGAACGTGAAGAGTTTACATTAGAAATGTCTCCGGATGGAAAAGGTGTTGAAGTACAACGTTACAAAGGTCTTGGGGAAATGAACCCTGAACAGCTTTGGGAAACAACCCTTAACCCTGAGCACAGAATCTTGAAGCAGGTAACTATTGATAACGCTGTGGAAGCAGACAGTGTTTTCTCAATGTTGATGGGTGATGAGGTTCCACCAAGAAGAGAATTTATTGAGAAAAATGCAAAGTATGCAAAAATTGATGCATAATCATTTTTAAAAATATATAAAAAAAGCTCCTAAATATTAGGAGCTTTTTCTATATTTGGGGGTAACCAAAAAAAATAATAATATGTTAACTCTTTTACAAACAGACCCCTATAGTGGGGCAGATGCAGTTTCTGGAGCCGCTGCTGCAGGATTAGGGCTCGGGACCATGTTCATGAGTCTTATATTCTACCTATTTTATGGATATTGTATGTACAAAATATTCAAAAAAGCTGGTAGAGAAGATGCATGGGCTGCCTTTGTTCCAATTTATAATATCATTGTATTGCTGGATATTGTAAAGAAACCAATTTGGTGGATCATCTTATTCTGTATTCCTTTTGTAAACTTATATGCTTCATGGGTCATCAATGACAGATTGGCTAAAGGTTTTTCAAAAGAAACTCCTCTTTACACAATTTTGTTGTTTTTCCTAGGATTTATTTTTATTCCGGTACTGGGGCTTGGAAGTGATACTTTCAACAATAAAAATATTCCAAATGATTAAAAAAGGCTAAAAAATAGTAAAGGCTCCTAAAAAGGAGTCTTTTTTGTTATAATAGAGAGTCATTTTTTTAAAATAATGTTTCATATTCTAAATGTTTTTATCTTACACCATAAGTATGAATATCATTTAAGTCAGCCCTATTTTTGTTATTGTATCAAAAGAATATTTAACTATTTACATCCTTAACGGTAAAATATAAAATAAGATCTCACATTCTGGGGTCTTTTGTCTTGAATGTAATTGATTGATTATTAATTTATTATATTAATTTTTTATTTTTTTTAAGTTATTGTTAACAGTTATTAAGATTTTGTTATTTTTGTGTAATTTTAATAACCATGATGAAAATATTATTTCTCGGGGCTTTATCTACAGCCTCAATTTACTTTGCTCAAACCTATCCTGTATCTTCAATTCCCGAAGATTTAAAGAAAAATGCAAATATTGTTATCCGAAAAGACTTTACAACTGTTCAGATCAATAAAATTGATGAAATAAAATATCAATATAATACGGTGACGACAGTTCTTAATAAAGATGGTAATGATAAAGCTGTGGCTTATATCCATTATGACAAGTCAAAAAGTATTTCAGATATAAAAGTGACCATATATGATGAATTTGGAAAGAAAATAAAAAGCTATTCCAAATCTGACTTTGGTGACTTTGCCAATAATAGACAAGGAGTGTTTTATTCTGATAACAGAATTTTAGTGTTTTCATATACCCCTGTTCAATATCCTTATACCATTGATTTTTCATATCAGTCAGAAAATAAAAATACAGTTTTTATTCCTGATTTTGTGCCATTTTACTCTACTAATACCTCTTTGGAAGATGGGCAGATGAAGATCATTAATACCTCAGGGATTGATCTGCGGACTAAGGTTTATCCATCAAAGTACAACTATGCTTCAGTAATAGAAAGCGGGAGTGGAAATGATAAAACATATGCCTACAAAAATGTTCCTGCAATTGATGATGCTCCTTTGATTCCGCAACCCGTTAAAATATTACCGAGTGTAAATTTTGCTCTAACGAAATTCAATCTGGCAGGAAGACAGGGAACTTTGAACAATTGGACAGATTTCGGAACATGGTATTACAATAACCTTGTAGAACCTGTTTCTGTATCTACTCCTGCCATTAAAGCAGAGGTTGCAGCCTTGCAGCTTCAGGGTTCTGTAGAAGATAAAGTAAAGAAGATCTATCAGTATATGCAAAATAAAACCAGATATATATTTGTTGGATTAGGAATAGGAGGATGGCTGCCTATGATGCCGGAAGAAGTACATCAAAAAGGCTATGGTGACTGTAAAGGTCTTACCAATTATATGAAAACTCTCTTGAATGAAGCAGGAATACCCTCTTACTATTGTGTAATCAATTCTGGATCCTCGCAGGTATCTTTTGATCCGGAATTTCCAACGATGGGAGGAAACCATGCTATTTTAATGGTTCCAACTGAGAAAGGAAATATTTGGCTTGAAAATACTTCGCAGCAAACCGCATTTAATCATTTGGGATATTCCACAACAGATAGAAATGTACTTTCTGTACAGAAAACCGGAATAGAACTTATTAATACACCTACCTATACCGCTGAACAAAACAAGGAAATCCAGAAACTGAAGATAAAAGTTGGTGAAGATAATGGGATTACAGGAGAGGGGAATTTTTTCTATACTGGAAACCAATATGATTACAATCTTGGGTTTGTAAGTCTTAATCCAAAGGAAAAAAGTGATGCGTTGAAAAGAAGATTTGACGTTTTAAACTTTGAAAAAGTTGAGATGAAGAACTTTGTCAATGATAAGGATAAGGCTGTTATTACTTATGATATAGACTTTAAAACTAATAATTATTGTAAAAATGCAGGAAATAGTCTCATATTCAGAGCTGTTCCCATTTACTCAGACAATATTTATAAAACAGAAGAAAACCGTACGCTTCCTTTTGAGATCGGACAGTCTTTTGAGGATGAGTATGAAATAGGCTTTAGCATCCCTAAGGGATATAAAATTGATGAAACTCCTAATGATATTACTATTAATTCAGAATTTGGGTATTATAAACTAAGCTTTGTTAAAAATGGAGAAGAGCTAAAAGTGTTGAGGAAAATACAGATTAATAAAGGAACCTATCCAAAAGAAAAATACAATGAATATGTAAGTTTCAGAAAAAAAACAATAAACATGGACAATTCAAAAATTTTAATTACTAAAATATAAAGATGAAAAAAGTAGTATTAGTACTTATTTGCTCAGCAAATTTGGCTTTTGTAAAAGCGCAGAAACATGAGTTTTTAAATCCACCTAAATTTTCCGATGCAGATTTATCCAAAGCAAAATCATTATTAGATGAGAATGCTCCGGCTGAAATTCTGTATAAATCTGTTCATTATAGAATTGATGCATCTACAGGAGACTTGCACAAAGAATATGTGTATAGAATTAAGATCTACAACAAGGATAAAGCTGAAGATTGGTTAAACGTTGAGGTTCCTCTTCGTCAGAGTGGGAGTGATCTTGAAACCCTGCATAAGTTTAAGGCATTTACGTATAACCTGGAAGATGGAAAAACGGTTCCAGTAAAAGTAGAGAAAAGTTCAAAATATAAAAGTAAAGAAAGCAAGTACATTACCGTAAACAAGTTTGCTTTTCCTAATGTAAAGGATGGTTCAATATTAGAATATCAATATGAAGTATTATCTCCATTTGCATTCCTGTATTTAGTTCCTGAGGTTTTAATAGAATTGGATACCCCATCTCTCTATACGGAATACGTTCTGGATTCTCCGGCCAATATTGCCTACAATATAAACTATACCGGAGAACTGCTCCCTAAGCATAGAGAAGTTGCAGACAGAACACTGTATGGTACCCAGTACAAAACATATAGATTTGGTTTCGAAAATGTAAAAGGCTTCAAAACGGAAAAACATGTAAGAAACGACAGAAACTTCCGAACAAAAATTAGTGCTGAACTGCATTCTACTCATTTTAGAGAACTTAGGCTTTACTCATCTTCATGGGATCAGATTAGTAAAAGACTGAGTGAGAATGAAGATTTTGGTGGTGAACTGAAAAAGACGAGGTTGGCAAAAGAAAATATGCCGACAGGTGTTTTAGAAATGAAAACTGATTTTGAAAAAGCTAATGCTATCCTTTCATATGTTCAAAAAACATTTACCTGGAACAAAGACAGAGGAATTTATACCGATAATGGAATCAAAAAGCTTCTGGAAACTAAAGTAGGTAATGCTGCTGAAATTAACCTATTCCTTGTTATGCTTTTCCGTGAAGCAGGAATTAAATCTGATCCGTTAATCATTTCTACCGTTGATAATGGTTTAATCAATATGGTATCTCCAAACCTTACAAAAACAAATTTGGTATTGGCATCTGTAGAAATAAATAACCAGCTTCATATCTATGACGCTACCTCCAAGCAGTCTTCAATGGATGAACTTCCTTTGAAAGATTGGAACCAATACGGAGTTTTATTAGCTAAAAATAATGTTTCACAGATTCAGATGACCAATATGAAGTCAAGCAATACCTACCTGACTGTTGATGCAAAGATCAATGATGATGGCAGTATTTCAGGATCTTATTCTGATAAAGATACTGGAGCCTATGCGATGTATGTGAAAGATAGTTATGATGAAAATGCTGAAAAATATAAAAAACAATATAAAGAAAACTTTTCAATAGATTTCACCGGAATTGATTCAAAAGTTTTAGAAAATGGTGAATTTGAAAGTACAATGAAGTTCTCTTCATCAAACTTAATTGATAGAATAGGGAAGAAGATGATCATCAATCCGATGTTGTTTTTAAGTAAAACATCGAATGAATTTGACCAGACAGAAACCCGAAAATATCCCATTGATTTTGGAGCACCTACTACCAAGGTGAAAAAAGTAATCCTTGAAATTCCGGCAGGATACGTAATTGAAGAAATGCCTAAGAATAAAAAGATTGTTACAGAAGATAAAGAAATAGAATACAGCTACGCAATAGAACAAAAAGGGAATAAGCTGGAAGTTACCAGCACTACAAAAATTTCCAGTGCAGATTATCCTAAGGAATATTACCCTGCATTTAAGCAAATCTGGGGGGTAGCTTCAAAACAGGAAAATCAGGTGATTAGCTTAATTAAAAAATCATAACCTGCAGATTTCAACTTTATGTTGTAAAAAAGAATAATTTTCTAAAAAACCATTCATCTTTTGAATGGTTTTTGTATTCAATAGCAAAAATTAAAATTATGAAAAACATCATTGCCGTTCTGGCGCTTTCTTCATTCTTTGTTTTTTCTGCCTGCAATAAAAAGGATGCAGTAGCAGAAGTACTAACGGAGAAAACAGAAGATAAAAAGTCCAATGAATTTATTGTAGATTCCGTTACTGTAAAAGACTCTACAAGAGTTAGCGATTCATTAAAGCTAGCCTTTACTTCAAAGTTATTGACATTTCCCACTTTAAAAGATAAAGCACTTTTGGACAGCATCTATTTTCAACATGAAAAAATAAAGGATTTTTCAAAGGCCGGATTGCAAGCTTATCTGGAGAATAAAAAAAATGATTATTTCAGTACCATGAAAAATGACAATAAAGATTGGTATTCAGATATAACCTATGCTCAGGAATGGTATTCAAGTTCTTATATGAACCTGAAATCCAATGTCAATGGGTATATGCATATTCAGTATGCTGGAAGTGCATACATAGGAGGTGCCCATGAGGAATATGGATTTTCAGAAAGAGTTTTTGACCTTAAGAATAATAAAAAGTTAGAATTAAAGGATATTACTTCAATACCTGAAAATAAGCTTGAGACATTGCTAATGAAGAATCTTGATAAGATCAATAGTGGAGCAATGGATGGTAACGGAGAGGTAAAGAATTCGGAAATGCTGTTAGTAGAAAGAATTCCAGTATCAGATAACTTCTATTTTGATGAAAAAAATCTGTATTTCCATTACAGTCCGTATGAAATTACAGCTTTTGCGGCCGGAGATATCACGATTCCTGTTTCCTGGGAAGAGCTAAAAGGCACAATAAATGCAGAATTTAAAGAAAGAATGAAAATTAAGTAAATTAATGCTTCCGGGTTCAGGAAGCATTTTCTATTTTTGCGGTAATGGAAAAAGTAGCTTTTATCATCAATCCTTTTTCGGCCAAAAAGAATTATCAGCCGTTTCTGAATGAACTTAAAAATAAGGTTGGTAATCCTCTGTATTATGTCTCCGAATCTATTCCGGGAACAGATGAGTTTATCAAAACCCATTTTGATGAGGTAGATATCTTTGTAGCCATTGGGGGAGATGGGACCATTTCTACCGTTGCTAAAAATTTGATCTCTACAGATAAGATTCTGGCTATTTTTCCGGCAGGTTCCGGTAATGGATTTTCCAATGAAACCCGTTTCAGTAAGAACCTGGACGAGCTTTTAGAGAAAATAAAAGCAAAACAATCCAGAAAGATTGATACTTTTACGGTGAATGGCAGGCTTTCCATCAATGTTTCAGGAACAGGGTTTGATGGTAAGGTAGTTAAAGAATTTGAAAAAACCAGCCGTGGCTTCAAAAACTATATCAAGGTTTCCCTAAAGACCTTCTTTAACTATAGGCCGATCAAAGTAACTTTCCTCGATCAAGAACATCAGCAGTACAACGGCAGATACCTTATGCTAAACGTTGCCAATACCCGCCAGTTTGGAAATAATGCCTATATCGCACCTAAAGCTAGTAAAAGTGATGGCTTGGTTGATATGGTTTTGGTGAAAAAATTTCCTCTGACTTATTCTGCTTTGTTTGCTTTCAGAATGTTTACCAAAAGACTAAAGGACGATGAATACGTTACTTATCTTCCGGTTTCAGAAATATCATTCAAGGTAAATACCAAAAACTGGCATCTTGACGGGGAATTTAATAAAATAGAATCTCCCATTCATGTTAAAGTGCAGCCGGCTAGCCTGAATATTTTGATTTAAAGTTTCAATGAACAAAAGTTTGGGTGTAGGAGTTTTTTAGGGTTGTCATGTTTGATGTAGAATGCAAATTATAGCAGGAAATTCACCATTGAAATCCAAGGTTCAAAGTTTGATAATAAAGAGAAGTATTCTTCCCTATTACCCAACATCTAATCCCTGTTACCTGTAATTTACCTGCACCAATCACATTTCCAATTGTTTTTCAATTTCTTCCGGATGGTTCAGGCAATAATGAAACTGTTCTTTATCAAGCTGTTTTTCCCAATTTGCCACAACAACAGTTGCGACAGAATTCCCAATAACATTCGTTAATGCACGGCATTCACTCATAAACTTATCAATTCCAAGAATTAATGTCATTCCGGCAATAGGAATCTCCGGAACAACTGCCAATGTAGCGGCTAAGGTTACAAAACCTGCACCGGTAACACCTGCAGCACCTTTTGAACTTAACATGGCCACTAAAAGAAGCATTAGTTGCTTTTCAATAGGAAGATGAATATTAAGTGCCTGGGCTATGAATAAAGAAGCAAGAGTCATGTAAATATTAGTTCCATCGAGATTAAAAGAATATCCGGTAGGGACTACCAGACCTACTATTGCTCGTGAACAGCCTGCTTTTTCCAACTTTTCCATAATTCCGGGAAGCGCAGATTCTGAAGAACTCGTTCCCAATACCAAAAGAAGCTCTTCCTTAAGGTAAATCAATAGCTTGAAAATATTAAATCCGTTATACCAAGCCACAGCCCCTAAAACCAACACCACAAAAAGGAAGGAGGTGATATAGAATGTGCCTACCAAAAAAATCAGATTTAATACAGAGTGAAGCCCATATTTTCCTATAGTAAAAGCCATAGCCCCAAAAGCTCCTATTGGTGCAAGCTTCATCAGCATATGAACAATCTTGAATATAGGAGTAGATAGATCCTGAAGAAAATCAGTCACTTTCTGGCTTTTTTCCTTTGTTAAAACTAATGCAACACCCATTAAAATAGCTACAAGAAGGACCTGAAGGATATTATCGCCAACCAAAGGACTGAAAAGTGTTTCGGGAATAATATTCATGATAAACCCTGTAAGTGTAGACTCGTGGGCTTTCTCCTGATATTGAGCTACATCTCCTGAAAGAGTAGCCGGATCAATATTTAAACCCTGGCCGGGCTGTAAAATATTTCCAACAAACAGACCGATAATAAGGGCTAGGGTAGAGAATGTGAAAAAATAGATCATTGCCTTTATTGCAATTCTCCCCACCTTTTTAAGATCGGTCATATGAGCAATCCCTAATGTAAGAGTGATGAAAATGACCGGAGCGATGATCATCTTTACCAATTTGATAAAGCCATCCCCTAAAGGTTTCATCTTTTCTCCTAATTCAGGATAGAATCTTCCCAGAATAATACCTGCAACTATAGCTATAATAACCTGAAAATAAAGTTGATTGTGTATTTTTTTTGCTTTCAAAGAATAGTCGTTTTATTTTTTTAAGGCCGAAAATTAAGAAATTTTATCTAGAAACATGATAAAAGTCATTGAAATTACACTGCAGTACCAATATTGATGAATATAAAAGTTCGGCTTCATTTTAAATGAAGCCGAACTTTTATTGATTGTATTTGATAATAGAGATTATTCCACAGCAACGGAGTCATCTCCGCGGCCGTCTGCTACTGCATGGATATTCCCATTCTCGTCAATGACAATTATTTCTGTTTTTCCGATGTATTTTGTCTTTTCAATAACATAGTTTTTGCTTTTTAGCTCAGCAATAGTACTTTCAGGGAAATCGTTTTCTACCGTTATGGTTTCCGGAAGCCATTGGTGATGGAATTTAGGAGCATTCACTGAAATATTGGCATTTAATTTAAAGTCTACCACATTTACAATAGATTGATACACTGAAGTTGGAATCGTAGTTCCTCCCGGAGTTCCCACTACCATATAAGGTTTCCCATTTTTAAGCAGAATTGTTGGAGTCATGGAAGAAAGCATTCTTTTATTAGGCTGGATAGAATTTGCCTCACCACCTACCGCTCCAAACATATTTGGAACACCTGGTTTTATGGAGAAATCATCCATTTCGTTATTTAAAAAGAAGCCTGCTCCGGAAACCAATACCTTGCTTCCGTAATAACCATTAAGAGTAGTGGTTACAGAAGCCGCATTTCCATCCTTATCAAGTACAGAAATATGGGTAGTCTGTGTAGATTCCTTGGGTTGGGCTATGATTTTACCAACTTCTGCACTTGGAGTGGCTTTGTCGAAGCTGAAGTTTTTCCATCTATTCTTCAGGTATTCATCTGAAATAAGGTAAGACGTTTTATCCTGAATAAAGTCAGGGTCACCCATATATTCTGCTCTGTCTGCAAATGCTCTTCTTTCTGCTTCAGCCATAATCTGAACAGCTTTTGTAGAGTTCTGCTGGTATTTTTCAAGGTTTTCAAAACTTGCCATTCTCAGCATTTGGGCTAAAAGAAGTCCGCCACTTGAAGGTAAAGGCATTGAAACAACATTATTTCCTTTGTACTCAAATTCCAGAGCTTTTCTTTCCGCAACCTTATAGTTTTTAAGATCTTCCAGAGTAATGATTCCGTTTCCTCTTTTCATTTCTGCGACAAGAAGATCAGCTGTTTTTCCTTCATAAAACCCTTTTGATCCTAATTTCTGGATCAGTTTTAAAGTTTCTGCCAAATCTTTTTGAACTAAAATATCTCCTGCTTTCCAAGGGGTATCTTTTACAAAAACAATAGAAGATTTATTATGTTTCTGAAATTTTTCTTTGTTGTTATTCAACATGTCTGCTTCCTTGTTCGTAATGGCAAATCCTTGCTCTGCGAGATCAATGGCAGGTTGAATAATCTTTTCCATGGGTAGTTTGCAGTACTTCAGGGTCGCAAAAAAACCGGCAATACTTCCGGGAATACCTACTGCCAGTCTTCCGTTTTGAGATAAATCTGTATCTGCTTTTCCTTTTTTATCAAGATACATGTCTCTGGAAGCTTTTTTAGGAGCCGTTTCCCTGTAGTCCAGTGTGAATTTTTCACCATTATTTTTAACACCTACTAAGAAACCACCACCACCAATATTTCCGGCTTGTGGATATACAACAGCCAATGCATATTGGGTAGCAGTAATTGCGTCATAGGCATTTCCTCCCATTCTAAGGATTTTAGCGCCTGCCTCACTGGCTAATGGGTGGGCAGATACCACTACACCTTTATTTTTTACCTGTACTTCTTTTACAATATTGAAGTCTGTAAACTGAGCCCATCCAAGTTGGCTCATTAATAGGACCGAAGCAATTAAAATCTTCTTCATATGATTGTTTCTTTGAAACAAAATTATAGAAATTTATGCAAACCATTTGCAGATGATCTTATAATCTTTGAAAGAATAAAATATACCAAATCTCAAGAAAATTCTCAACTATTTTTTGCAAAAATCCATAGAGGCATTTTTAAATCCACCTTTTTTATTATGGTTGACATGTTTTTTTTACTTTTGTACAATTCTAAAAAAATCTGAAAAATGGAATCCTATACGGAAAGAATACTTATTACAGGTGCCCTGGGACAAATAGGCACGGAACTTACCAATAGACTTGTGGAAATCCACGGAGCGGAAAATGTAGTGGCTTCAGGGCTGGACAGATGGCAGGAAGGAATTACTTCTGCCGGACACTATGAGAGAATGGATGTTACCAACACACAATTGGTAAGACAGGTGATTCATGATTACGAGATCACTACAGTGTATCACTTGGCATCTCTTTTATCCGGAACCTCGGAAAAGCAGCCTATTTTTGCTTGGAAATTGAATCTTGAACCTCTTCTTCACTTTTGTGAAATGGCTAAGGAGGGGCTTCTTAAAAAGATCTTCTGGCCAAGCTCAATTGCAGTGTTTGGAAAAGGAATCCCTAAACATGACGTTGGTCAGGATGTAGTTTTGAACCCAACGACTGTATACGGGATCTCTAAAATGGCAGGGGAGAAGTGGTGTGAATACTACTTCGACAAATATGGAGTAGATGTAAGAAGCATCAGATATCCTGGATTGATCTCTTGGAAAACTCCTGCAGGTGGTGGTACTACTGACTACGCTGTTGAGATTTTCTACAAAGCAATTGAAGAAAGAAAATATACAAGCTTCATTTCTGAAGATACAGGAATGCCGATGTTGTATATGGATGATGCCATTAATGCAACCTTGAAATTAATGGATGCTCCGAAGGAAAGTTTAACCGTTCGTTCTTCTTATAACTTAGGTGGAATGTCATTTACTCCAAAAGAATTGGCCGCAGAAATTAAGAAAGAAATTCCTGATTTTGCGATCGATTATAATCCAGATTTCAGACAGGCAATTGCTGATTCATGGCCTGCATCTATTGATGATTCTGTCGCTAAAAAAGACTGGGGATTGACTTACGATTTCGGAATTTCTGAAATGACGAAAGATATGATCAAAAATCTAAAAGTAAAATTAGCTAAGCATTAATGATGTAAAGTAATTATTTAATTAAATAATACTTTAACATCTGATTTTTAATTTATTATAATTTTTATCTAAAATTTAATTTAAATGATATTATTGACTTTCAACATTACAAATATTGAAGCTGAAGCAAAAACCGGCTCACCAATTACTAGTGAAGAAAGGTTGAAAATTATAGAAGAGAATACAAAAGCTATTCTTAGAATTTTAGATATTCATGATACAAAAGCGAGCTTTTTTGTGGAGATTTCTCTTACTGAAAAGCTCCAAAATCTTATAAAGGCAATTTCATCCAAAGGGCATGAAATTGCCTTCTATAATAGAGATTCAAATCTTGCAGAAATTGAAAATGCAAAGAAGAATATTCAGGACCTTCTGGAAAAACAAATAAGGGGAATTCGTCAAAAAGACATTAAGATTCCACAAGAGAATCTGAAGCTGATGGAGTTTAATTATGTCTCCAATATTGATAATGCCAATATTCTTTTTCCTTTCAAACGTCTTAAAAGAGATACCGAAATTACAGAAGAAGACGGACTTAGTATTGTTCCGGAAAGTATCTCTCCTTACAGCCAGTTGCCGTACAATGATTTTGTATTTCAGATTTTGCCAATGCAATATTATCAGAACATGGTATTGGAAACATTACAGAATGAAGAATTTGTTTTGATTTACCTTAATGCCTGGCAGTTTACGGATTTCAAAAAATACCCTTTTGATATTCCGTTTTATAGAAGCTTGTTTTCAGGCAGAAAAATGGAGGACAAATTAGATGCCCTCCTTAGTTTTATCAATGAGAAAGATATGGCTACCTCTCGCATGAAAGATTATATTTTTTAGGGTGCAGATGGTAGGTTGCAGGGATTAGGTGCTGGGTAGCATGGAGGAGTATTTCTCTTTACTCTCAAATTTTGAATCTTGTATCTCAATGGTGAATTTCCTTCGATCATTTATACTCTAAAACACTCTTACACTCCAGCCTGTAATCCTGTTAGCTCAACTCAAAAAGAGTAATTTCAGGCAATACCCCAACTCTTCCAGGGTATCCTAGTACCCCAAATCCTCTGTTTACATAGAGTAATTTACCCTCACTTTCGTATAGATCTGCCCATTTTGGGTAACGATACTGAACTGGCGACCATTTTATATTTTTAAGATCTAAACCAAACTGCATTCCATGGGTATGGCCCGAAAGGGTCAGATGGATGTTTCCTGGGTGTTTTTTTACTACATAATCAAAGTGGGTAGGGTCATGGCTCATCAGGATCTTTGTAGCGGATTCCGGTACGTTTTTTAAAGCTTTATCAATTTTTCCAAACTGCGGAAAAGGTTTTAATCCCCAGTTTTCAACGCCTAGAATGTATAGTTTCTCTCCGTTTCTCTCAATAACCCTGTTTTCATTTCTCAGCATATCAAAACCTGCCTGCTTTTCATAGTCGATCAGGGTGTCCAGATTTTTCTTTTTAGCCTCCGGAGATTCCCAGTTTACATAGTCTCCATAGTCGTGATTTCCCAGTACTGCAAACTTGCCGTCTTTAGCCTTGATTTGTGAAAATAAAGGAATAAAAGGCTTGAATTCATCTGCGACATTATTTACCATGTCTCCGGTAAATAGGACAAGGTCAGGTTTCTGCTCGTTGATGAGGTCTACAGCGTGCTGCAGCTTGCCTGGGTCTGCAAAGCTTCCACTGTGAACATCTGAAATCTGAATGATTTTATATCCTTTAAAGACTTTCGGGAGATTCGGAAATTTTACCTTTACCTTTCTTACTTTATGTCTGTATTTCCCGAAAGTAATTCCATCAATGAATAGGGCAGAAAGGACTCCGCTCATTCCAAGTCCGACGAGACTCAGGAATTTTCTTCGCTCGGGGAAGAAGTTTTCAGATGGTTTTGTAAAGCCAATCAGATAGCCTCCAATTCTGATAATGTCATCAATTAATAAAAATAAAACCACAAATATTTTAGGAAGAATAAATATCAGAAATAGGGAAATCATGATTTGGGCTTTCATCATGCTTCGGTCTGATCTCTGATAATGAGTGACCTCGTAGGCAAAAATTCCATAAACAATTAAAGACACTGTCCAGTAGCCAATTCTTACCCAAAGATTATCTGTAAGTGTTCTTATGGCTTGATAAATGTAAACTTCCAAAAACAGGAAGATCCCGGCAATAATTAAAAGATTTTTTTGCATGTTCTGATTCAAAAAAAGCACAAAGAATGACTTCCCTGTGCTTTTATATTTTTTATTGTTTAAAATATTTTAAGGAAATCTATAAACGATAGCATTGATGTTCATTCCGGCACCTACCGAAGTCATTACAATGTTACCTTTTTCTTTAAACGATTGACCTTCCATTTTTCCTTTAATTATTAAATCATACATGGTAGGAATGGTTGCAACAGATGTATTTCCAAGGTCTTGAATTGTCATAGGAGAGATCGCGTGATCGTATTCCTTGATGTCATAAAGTCTGTGAAGTCTTTCAATCATCGCGTAATCCATCTTGGCATTTGCCTGGTGAATTAAGATTTTATCGATATCTTCAATAGAAAGTCCGGCATCTGTAATGGTATCCTTGATTGCAATAGGAACGTTTTTAAGAGCGTATTCGTAGATTTTTCTACCCAACATTCTTACGTAAAGGCGTTTTTGATCTGCTTCCTTATTGATAGAAGGTTGGTTTTCAAGGTAGTTTAATTCCGGGCCATTATCACAAATGGTATTGTGGGCAATGATTCCTACATTTTCCTCATCTGTTGCCTTTACTACTACAGCACCTGCACCATCAGCAAAAATCATTCTGTTTCTGTCATATGGATCCGTTACACGGCTTAAAGTTTCACCTCCAATCACTAAAACTGTTTTTGCAACTTTGGCTTTAATTAGATTGTCAGCTAAAATCATAGCTTCCACCCATCCAGGACATCCGAAAAGCATATCATATGTTACGCATTTTCTGTTTTTGATCCCTAGTTTATTCTTTACCCTCGCTGCCATTGTCGGCATGAAGTCAGCATATCCGTTCTCAGTAACTTCCCCGAAATTACTCGCGTAAATAATATAATCCAGTTCTTCGCCGTCTACCTTTGCATCCTCAAGGGCAATTTTTGCGGCTTCATAACCGATCTGTGAATTGGAAAGACCATCTTCAATGAATCTCCTGTTTTCGATTTCTGTAATTTCTACAAACTTCGCAATGGTTTCTTCCACAGGTTTTTCAATTTTCACTCCGTCTTCAGTATAGAATTCGGAATTCATGAAGTAATCTCTACCAATAACTCTGTTCGGGATATAACATCCAGAGCCAATAATGATCGTATTCGGCATTCGTTTATATGATTTTTTTAAAGATGCAAAGTTAATAATTAATATTAATAACCGAGAATTAAAAATATTATTAAATTTGCAAAAATTGTACTTTACAATCTATGAAAAACAACTCATCCTTAAAAGGCTTACTCATTGCAGCTGTGGCGTTTATCGGTGCCTTTGGGATCTACTTCCTTTTTTTAGCCAAGAAGAATTATTATGTTGTAGATAATCCTACCCCCAATACGTATTACTTTAAAATCAATAACGGTTCTGAAGGGATCATTTCGGCGGGGCAGTATGTGCATGTGGATTTGAATAAGGGAAAAAACTCTATTCAGGTTTTCGACCAAAATAAAAAAATGCTTTACGATTCGGCATTTGAAGTAAATAAGCTTCGTGGTCTGCTTAATATTGCGCACCAGGATTACTATGTGAATGACCAGTACTACGGGTATAACCTTAAAAAAGATTCGTTATTGATGGCACTTGATAAGACTGTCATAGACGGAAAGGAATACCTCGGAGGAGCAAAGCGTTTCAATAAGCTTTACACAGAAGAATTTTATTACAATGTAGACGAAGATTATGATAAACTGATCAAGAACATTCAGAAAGTGGAGTCGAGATCAAAGATCTTCAGAAAGCAGGATTACCTAAATTATTACAAAGAATATTACAAGTTTTAAGTTTTGACAAAAGATATCACCAAAGTTACTCCCTACAATTCGGAGGCTACAAAGAAAAGCCAGGTAGAGGATATGTTCGACAATATTGCACCGAAGTATGACCTTTTAAACAGAGTTTTATCCATGAAAATTGATATTTTATGGAGAAACAAACTGGTAAAATGGATGAAAAATGATAATCCGCAGGAAGTGCTGGATGTGGCTACAGGAACGGGAGATCTGGCAATTACCATTGAAAAAGGAACCGGTTCAAAAGTAGTTGGTTTAGATTTATCACAACAAATGCTGAATGTTGGCGTTATTAAAATAAAAAAACTTAAATTAGACGGCAAAATTTCCATGCAAAAAGGGGATGCAGAAAATTTACCTTTCGAGGACAATAGATTTGATGCTGTTTCCGTTGCATTTGGAGTGAGGAATTTTGAGAACCTTACCAAAGGTTTGGCAGAGTTAAGAAGAGTAGTTAAAGATAACAAGAGTGTTTATATACTGGAGTTTTCAAAGGTTGAGGGTTTTTTAGGGCCATTTTATATGTTTTATTTCAAAAATATATTGCCTGCCATTGGTAGATTGGTTTCTAAAGATAATAGGGCGTATACATACCTTCCGGATTCTGTAAATGCTTTTCCTTTCGGGGAGAAGATGAAGCAAATTCTTTTAGATACGGGATTTAAGAAAGTAGAATATAAAAAATTAAGTTTAGGTATAGCCACAATTTATAAAGCAACAAAGTAACCTATGAATAAATTTCTATTAAAAGCACTGGTTTTGACCTCAGTAAATGTTGCCGTTTTTGCAAACGCGCAATTTAGAACCCGAAACAGAATGGACAAGTTGGAAGATTTCGACGAGCAGAAATTCAGTTGGGGGTTTTATTTGAACGGGAATAGACTAGATTACCGAATTGTATTGCATCCAAGATACGGGATGAATGAAAACGAAAACCTTGTTTCCTCTAAGGAAAGTTACAGTTTCGGTGCTGGGCTTATTGCAAAATGGAGACTGAATGACTATCTGGATGTAAGGATAGAACCAGGTCTACAGTTTGCACAAAGACAGTTGACTTTTAATACGCAATCCAATGATGTCTATGCGGGTGGATCATTAACCAATCCTCCGTTTATGCCTTTTCCTTTAACAGATAAAGATAAAGTAAGAGAAATTAAGTCTACATTGGTTGATATTCCGGTACTTTTGGAACTTCACGGGCGAAGATGGTATAATTCAAGACCATACGTGGCTGCTGGGGTAAATTATATTGTAAACCTACAATCCAACTCAGGGTCTACTGATGATAACATGCAGCAGATCTTCAGGTCTACAACGCATAATTTTGCTTGGTCTGCAGAAATGGGGATCCAGTTTTACTTCAATAAGTTTAAACTGACTCCTGGTGTAAGAGGAACATTCTTCATGAATAATGAAAAAGTGGCTGATAATGCAACGACACCTCCTTATTGGGCATCTGCAGTTTCTACATTACAGACTAGAGCAATCATGTTTGTATTGAAATTTGAATAAGAAAATATCACATTGAAAATACAAAGGAGATGCATCTGCATCTCCTTTTTTGTTGAGATTACAAAATATAGGACGTTTTATTTTTGTTAGTGTTATTATTTTTTTATTTTTGCTTCTAGTTAGAATATACAAAACTTAAATGCTTCAAGATTTAGAAAACAATTTTTCAGAATTAGAGAGAAAGATTTTGACTCTTCAAAAGAATTACAAAAATCTTGCTGAAAATTTATCAGAATTAAGTATTGAGCATGAAGACCTGAAGAAGAAGTATGATGAGGAGAGAAGAAGAAATCAGGTATTAGCAGAAGAACAAAAAAATATAAAACTTTATTCAGCAATATCAGGAAATCCTGAACACAATAGGTTAATGAAAAATCACATCAACAGATTGGTAAAAGAAATAGATTTCTGTATTGCTCAGCTTCAAAACAGTGGATTATAATGGAGGTAAGGAGAATAACCGTCAACATTGCAGGAAGAGTGTATCCGCTGAACGTACCGGCAGCAGAGGAAGAAACTTTGCGTAAAGTAGGGAAGCAGATTGAGAATATGATTAAAGATTTTGAACAGAACTTCGATGTAAGAGATAAACAAGACGCTTTGGCCATGTGTGCCCTTAAACTGGGAACTAATGCAGAAGTAGTGTCTCTTAACTACGAGAAAAATATTAATTCAAGCAACGAAAGATTAAAACAAATTAATCAATCGTTGAATGAAATCGGGAAATAGATTTTTTTTCCTGAACAAGCTGCCTACAATGATTCTAACACATTAAAGGTAAACTCAACGCTAAACAATTACCGAACAAATGTCCATCGAATGGCGTGCCGGTCTTCCGGATTACAGACAGTGGAAATCAGTTCAAATCGTGTTGATTAGGAGTTTACTCTCAATCCCTGGATTATTGTGGGCTTTTTTTATTTAAAGGATATGAATACAATTAAAACTCAATATAAATTATGATAGAAGTTATAGTCGGTGTTGTTTGTTTAGTAATTGGTGCTGTCGTGGGAATGTTTTTTTCCAAAAGCTCACTGAATACTAAGGCAAAATTTATCATAGATGATGCAACTAAAAATGCCGAAAACCTTATAGAAAAAGCTAACGTACAAGCTGAATCCATAAAGAAAGAAAAGAATCTTCAAGCTAAGGAAAAATTCCTTGAACTAAAATCTCAGCATGATGCAGACATCCAATCTCGCGAGAAAAAGATGCAAGAAGCTGAAAAAAGAACGAAAGACAAGGAACACAAACTGAATGATGAGCTTAGCAAGACAGGAAAACTTGAAAAGGATTTAGACAGACAGATTGCAGATTACGCTAAGAAGAACGAAATTCTGGACAGAAAACAGCAGGAATTAGATATAGCTACCGCTAAGAAAGTTGAAATACTTGAAAAGATCTCTAATTACACGGTTGAAGAAGCTAAGGCAGAATTGGTAGAAACCATGAAGGCTGAAGCGAAGACAAGAGCACAGGCACACGTTCAGGGCATCATGGAGGAAGCTCAGATGAATGCTAAGAACGAAGCCAGAAAAATTGTTATTCAAACGATCCAAAGAATCGGAACAGAGCAGGCTATCGAAAACTCAGTATCAGTATTCAACATTGAATCTGATGAAGTAAAAGGTAGGATTATTGGTAGAGAAGGTAGAAACATCCGTGCATTAGAAGCGATAACAGGAGTTGAGATCATCGTTGATGATACTCCGGAAGCTATTCTTCTTTCATGTTTTGATCCGGTAAGAAGAGAGATTGCAAGACTATCCCTTCACAGATTGGTTACAGACGGTAGAATCCACCCTGCAAGAATCGAAGAAGTAGTAGAAAAGACTAGAAAGCAAATTGAAGAGGAGATCATTGAAGTAGGAAAAAGAACGATTATTGACCTAGGGATCCACGGATTACACCCAGAGTTAATTAAGATTGTTGGTAGAATGAAGTACCGTTCTTCATATGGACAAAACTTACTACAGCACTCAAGAGAAGTAGCAAACATTGCTGCAACGATGGCTGCTGAATTAGGCTTAAACGTAAAACTGGCTAAGAGAGCAGGTCTATTGCATGATATTGGTAAAGTCCCTGAGCAGGAATCTGAATTACCACACGCTTTATTAGGAATGCAGTGGGCTGAGAAATACGGTGAAAACCCAGAAGTAGTAAATGCCATTGGAGCTCACCACGACGAAATTGAAATGAAGTCATTATTATCTCCAATCATTCAGGTAGCTGATGCTATTTCAGGAGCAAGACCAGGAGCAAGACGACAAGTATTGGAATCTTACATCCAGAGATTGAAAGACCTTGAATCTGCAGCGTTAAGCTTCGATGGAGTATCAAGTGCTTATGCAATCCAGGCAGGTAGAGAATTAAGAGTAATGGTAGAGAGTGGAAAAGTAAATGATGAAGTAGCTTCTCAACTATCTTACGATATCTCTGAAAAGATTCAGAATGAACTTACTTATCCGGGGCAGGTAAAAGTAACAGTAATCAGAGAAACGAGAGCTGTGAATATTGCAAGATAATAATCAGATTAAGATATTTTATAAAAACCTTTCAAGAAATTGAAAGGTTTTTTATTTTTATCAAAATTTAACAATGCAAGAACTGTCACTATCTTCGAAACTAAAGTACATTTTTTCGATTCCCGTTATTATTTCTGCCTTAGGCTATTTCGTAGACATCTATGACCTCCTCTTATTTGGGATTGTAAGGATCCCCAGTTTAAAAGCCTTAGGGCTTAATCCGGATGCAGACGGAACCTTTATCCTGAATTGCCAGATGGTAGGACTTCTTATCGGAGGAGTCTTCTGGGGTATTTTCGGGGATAAAAAGGGAAGGCTTTCCGTACTCTTCGGTTCCATTTTAGTGTATTCCCTTGCCAATATTGCCTGTGGTTTTTTACCCTATTTTCCAAAAGAGCATTTAGTATATCAATATGCGGGTCTAAGGTTTATTGCGGGAATAGGTTTAGCTGGAGAGCTTGGAGCTGGAATTACACTGGTTTCTGAGAGTCTGCCGAAGAATTTAAGAGCTATTGGAACCTCCGTTGTGGCGGGTTTTGGATTAATGGGGGCTGTCGTTGCCCAGCTTACGGTAGAATTAGCCGGAGGGTGGAATATCTCTTACATTATTGGCGGGATTATGGGGGTTCTGTTATTGATTTTGAGAATAAGCGTATCAGAATCAGGGATATATAAGAATATTGAGCATGAAAATGTCTCCAAAGGAAATTTTCTATCCTTTTTCACGAATAAGGACAGGCTGGTGAGATACTTAAAATGTATTGCCGTAGGATTACCTACATGGTATTGTATTGGGATTCTCGCTGTTTTGGCTAATCAATTTGCTCCTGAGTTCGGAATAAAAGATCTCAGCCCCGGAAAAGCAATCATGTGGGCTTATGTGGGGATTTCTGTCGGTGACTTGATGAGTGGTTTTATTTCTCATGCCTTACAATCACGAAAAATGGCAATATTTTATATGTTGGTTTTCACTATTATTGGGGTTGCATTTATGTTGTTCGGGAATACAGATACAGAAACAAAATACTATCTGTTCTGTGTCTGGCTGGGATTGGGGACAGGATACTGGGCAATGTTTGTCACCCTTGCCGCGGAGCAGTTTGGTACGAATATCAGAAATACAGCAACCACAACCGTTCCTAATATGGTAAGGGGGTTGGTACCGGTGATGATTCTTGCCTTTGATCTTCTTAAAGGTAATTTTTCTGTAATCATAAGTGCTGCCATTGTTGGAGTAGTGGTATTTGGACTTGCATTTTATTCGTCACTTACGATCTCGGAAACCCATGATAAGGACCTTGAATTTACAGAGTGATTTAATTTGTTTAATAATTCTGAGAGTTGCTATCCTGTTTTTTGATATCTTAATTATAATATAATCAATGTATTGTTTAATTTTATATTAAATTATGTTGTGAGTAATTAATATTTGTTTAACTTTGGGAAGTAACCAAACTATATTGTTTAATCCCAAAAAACAAATCACATGAACATTATTAAAAATGCTAAAAAATTAAGAAAAGAAGACCTGAAGAAGATTTCAGGAGGGATCGGAGGTTCTGGAAATATTGGAACTCCGGATGCATCACTTTGCGGATGCAGTTGTACAGGAGCTGTAACAGGGCCTAAATACTGCGTTCAGCTTATCTCTTGCCCACAGGTTATGACTTGTTAATCGGGTTGGCTGCAGAGATTATTTCAATATGAAATAAACATTTCCACATTTAATAGGCAGCACCCTCTTGATTTCAGGAGGGTGCTGCTGCTTTTAATGAATAATATAAAGTAAACTTCCTATACTGATGGTTACCCAGAGCAGTACAGCGGTTAACAAAGGCTTAAAACCAATCGTTTTTAAGGTTTGTAGAGAAAGAGTAGAACCAATGAAAAATAAGGTAAGATTCAGACCTGATTTGGCTACTGAGGTAATGATAGTACTAAAGTTATCCATAAAAGGGAAATAAGTATTCAATAGAATCGCTAATATGAAGTATCCGATAAACCATGGGATTTTTATTTTCGAATCCTTACTTTTAAAAATGAACATGGTAATCAACGAAACGGGTATGATCCATAAAGCACGGGCTAATTTCACAGTGGTGGCAATTTTTAAAGCTTCATCTCCATATTTGCTTGCGGCACCCACTACAGAACTTGTATCATGAATCCCAACCGCACACCAAAGCCCAAACTGTTCCTGTGAAAGATTCAGCAAGTGTCCAATAGCCGGATAAACGAATAAAGCAATGGAGTTTAACGTAAAAACAATGGCTAATGCCAGGGAAATTTGTTTTGTGCTGGGTTTAATAATAGGAGAAACAGCAGCAATGGCACTTCCTCCACAAATTGCGGTACCGGCAGAAATAAGATAAGAAAGAGGTCTTTCAAGTTTAAATACTTTTCCTAAAATGTATCCCAAAAGCATTACTGTAACAATACTTACCACTGTTAGCATCAATCCTGTTTTTCCGGCGTGAAGAGCTTCATCCAGTTTTAAGCCGAAGCCCAGCCCAACAATGGAAACTTGCAGTAGTAAATGAATATAGTGGTGAAGGTGTTTTTCAAAAGGGTTTCCCATAAAAACTGCCAGGGCAAAACCTAATATTAGGGCAATCGGGGATGATACCAACGGAGTTAAGGATAAGACAGCTAATCCAATAAAAATTACTTTCCGTGTTGCTTCATTTTGAATGAAATCTTTCATATTGCGAACGTTTAAAATCTGGAACAAAATTCCGCAATATATTATTACAAAGTAAATTGTATTTTGTTATATTGAATAACTAGAAGTTATAATTAATATGAAATGTGTTTCAGATAATCAACTATAGAAGCAGCTGAATCATTAGTATTTTTTACATTAATACTTTATACATCGTACAAATCAATTACTCTGCAAATTTCAGGAAAAGCTTGATCAGTTCAGATTGTTCACCTTTTGGAAGAATAAAATGAAAATCCCTTTCGATACTAAAGTTTTTAATGTCAATAACCGTAAGAATGTTGTTTTTCAATTCGTTCAAAATCGTACTTATAGAAAGAAAAGCCATGCAATCCGAATGAAGAAGGTAGTTTTTAATACTTTCACTGCTTCCCAGTTGAATAACGGTATTCAATTCATTGATGTTGATTTCCTTTTCCTTTAAACGGTTTTGAATAAACTCCAGCGTTCCGGAGCCTTGTTCACGGAAAATAAGATCCAGTTGGTATAGATCTTTTAAGTTTAAGGTTTTATTTGCCAGAAGATGATCTGATTTTGCAGCCAGTACAATTTCATCAGGTTTAAAGGTTTTATATTCAAAATAAGAAGACTGTGATTCTCCTTCAATAATGCCCAGATCAATCTTTTCTTCTTTTAAAAGAGAGGAAATAGCTTCTGTATTTCCGGTAAGAAGCTCTATTTTGATGTCTTTGTAATATGCATTGAATTTTGCAAGAATTTCAGGTAAAATGTATTGAGCAACGGTGGTGCTGGCTCCAATAATAAGTTTTCCTTTATGCTGTTGATTAATCTGGTTGATTTCAAATTCCAGATCACGGTAAATATTTCTGATCTTTTCAGCATATTCATACAGAATCTTTCCACTTTGCGTCAATTGGATGGAAGTCCCTTTTCTGTCAAATAATTTAGTTTCCAGCTGAACTTCAATTTCCTTAATATGTTTGGTAACTGCTGGCTGCGAAATATGAAGCTCCTCAGAAGCTTTAGTAAAACTTAGCCTGGAAGCCACGGTATGGAATACTTTTAACCTGTAATCGAACATGGGGCAAAAATACGGATTATAGTTGTAAGATTTGGGGTTTTAGCGTTTGAGAATCGGAGTGTTTGAGAGTCTTAGCGTTTGGGGGCTATTGTTCAGAAAATAGAAGACAAGGAATAATTTGAAATCCAATATTCAAAATCATCTTGATTATGGCCTACCAACGGTACATTTATAAAAAGTCTGAAATAGACTGATCCTGCTGGTTTTCATATCTTCTGTTCTTGGCGACTCCAATTTTTTGCTTGGTATAAATACTATTGTGTCCTGACAGAAGATAGGAAACAATGCAAGCAATGGCTATATAAGCACCACATTCTGCCCCAAATAATTCAATTCCCATCAGTATACACGCCAGCGGAGTATTGGTTGCTCCTGCAAATACAGCTACAAACCCCATCCCGGCCAATAAACCAAACGGTAAGGGGATAAACAGAGATAATGCACTACCCAGAGTTGCTCCGATAAAGAACAAAGGAGTGACTTCGCCTCCTTTAAATCCTGCGGAAAGTGTAACGATAGTAAAAATCATTTTCAAGGCAAAATCATATAAAGGAAGCTGCTTTTCAAAGGATTCTACGATGACGGGAACTCCTAATCCAATATAGCGGGTTGTGCCCATCGCCAGAACAGCTAAAGCAATGATAGTTCCTCCAATTACAGGACGAAGTGGTGGATATTTAATTTTTGATTTAAAAAGAGAGCCAGCCCAATGAATAATTTTACTGAATGCAGCAGCACAAATCCCAAAGGCAATACCTGCTAAAATGCTGCACAGGATTGGTAAAAATTCTAATTTTGGAATGATGTCAATATGATAATGAGTATGCTTTACATTCCATAGAGTAGTGGCGTAATTTGCTAAGATAGCCGAAGCAAAGGCTGGAAATATTGCATTGTACCGTATTCTTCCAATCAGGAAAACCTCAAGTCCAAAAACTGCTCCAGCCAGAGGAGTTCCGAAAATAGATCCGAATCCGGCGGCAATTGCGGAAATAATTAATATTTTTCTTTCACTTTTATCAAGCTCGAATGGCTTGGTAAGCTGATCTGCAATAGCACCGGCCATCTGAAGTGCTGTTCCCTCACGTCCTGCAGAACCTCCAAATAGATGAGTTGCAATAGTTCCCAGATAAACAAAGGGAGCCATTTTGAGCGGAATAATTTCTTTCGGATCATGAATATTATCAATCAGGAGGTTATTTCCTGCCTCAACATCTTTTCCAAAGTAATAATATAAAAGTCCAATCAGGAAACCGGCAACAGGAAGTAGTGTAATTAACCATAAATGATTTTCCCTGAAATTGGTGGCCCATTCTAACGATTGTAAAAATCCCGCAGAAGCTGTTCCTACCAGTAGGCCAAGAATCATACTAATGAACAGCCACTTTAAAATATAAGGTAGTGCCGGGAATTTTCTTAAAAAAAATTGGGTGTGAAAAATTACTTTCTTACTAAATGTCCATTGATGTTTTGACATAATAATCCTGATTAGTTATTGGTTAATAATCTATTAATCAGGCGTCATCAGCTTTTGTAAAGCGGTTGGGTAAGGAAGAACACCATTTCCTTTTGATAGCGCAAATATAGGAATTAAGGTTATAAGATAAAATATTTTGTCGTTAAACTTTAATATCTGCCTGACTGGATCAACAGGGTGGGCTTTGGCCCACCCCAATAAATGAAATACAAATTCCATAGGCTCTAGCTAAAAACAAAAATCAAAGGAATGGTATTAATATATTGGATAATGAATCACTTTATCAACTTCAATCGGATTATTGTATTTTCTGATAACCTCCTGCATGCTTTTGGTTTGGGTATTCAGCTCATCTACAGTATGAATTTCTTTTCCGTTGATATTAATTTTTAAATTGTTGTTGGTTTTGCTGAAGTTATTTCTTTCAAAGGCAAAAGGATCATTATAAAACTCCACGATCAGTTTGTATTTTTGCTTTTCATTGATGAGAATGGCTTTATTTCCAAAATTAGACTCCAGAAAGTCTTCTGTAGAAAAGTCTTCCGGAAGTTTTTGACTTTTTGCCAGATTGTAAATAAAGTTTTTCCCGGCATCTGATAACTCAAAAACTAAACCCGGCAGTCCACGGAACTTAAAGGGTCCCTCGCTAAAGGGAATATCTTTACAAAACCAGGCAGTCCAGTTTCTTCCTCCAAATCGGGTAGTGGCCTTTTGTAATGTATAAGTTTCTACTTTTTTGGTTTCATTTGAAATAGTCCAGTTGATTTTGTCTGTTGTCTTAAAAGAGTAATATCCGTTTTTGATATTGATGAAATTTTCGTTGTCAAAAGAATTGATTTTTCTTTTCACTCCCTGCCCAGACATATCCATATAGCTGGAATTCATTCCAAACTTTTTGTTTAGAGAATCTGTAATAGCCAGATTTTGACCGTAGAACTTCACTTCTTTTGGGCCAATATCCAAAATCATATTGAGTTTTTCATACCCTGCTTCTGTCGAATCCATTTTATATTGCAACTCATAGATAAACTGATGGGTTTGTGCTTGAATTAAAGCAACCACCAGCAATGCGGATAATGTAAAAATGTTTTTCATAGGTTTATTGAAAGTGTGTTGGCATTTTTTTGTTGATCTTTCAAACTATATTATCCTCCATCCTCCAACTCAATGAATCTTTACAAAAAAGGTTTCATCTCATCCTCAATCTGCGTTCTCAGGTCCATTAGGCGCTTGGCATATTGTTCCTTTTGTCTTTCTTCTTCAGTTTCAGGTACCCATTTTGGAACAGGCAGCTTTTTACCATTTTCGTCTACTGCTACAAAAACAATAATGCAGTGTGTCTTTTTATCAAAAGTAGGTTGTTTCAGATTTCGTGAAAAGACATTGATGGAAATATGCATACTGGAAGATCCCGTATAGATCACCTGTGCATCCACTTTTACCACTTCACCTATCTTGATAGGCTCATAAAAGCGAATTCCTCCCACATATACAGTTACAGAATAATTTCCGCTCCAGGTGGTGGCACACGCATAGCCTGCCTGATCAATCCATTTCATAACGCTTCCGCCATGTACATTTCCACCATAGTTAACATCTGACGGCTCTGAAATAAACTGAAAAGTAATAGGTTTGTTCTGCATCTTTATAAAATTTGAATAAAGTTATTTAATAATTTCCAAAGTTTTAGATTAAATCCTACTTTTGAAAGACGAAATGGGTATAAAACCGAATTTTAACAAATAACAGACTTAAAGATAATAATGAAGAAAGTATTTTACCTTAACACATGTGATACCTGTAGAAAAATTTTAGCACAGTTTGATCTTACCGACTGGGAACTTCGTGAGATCAAAAAACAACCTATCACCAAAGAGGAACTAGAAGAAATGCATAAAATGACTAAATCTTATGATGCGTTATTCAGTAGAAAATCTACTCAGATCAAGTTGAGAGGCTTGGATGTGAAGTCTTTGGGAGAAAAAGATTTTAAAGAATTACTATTGGATCATTATACTTTCCTGAAACGTCCTGTTTTCATTACTGATAAGGAGATTTTTGTAGGAAACGATAAAAAAAATATTGAAGCTTTGAGAGCGTTCTTTGGAATCAATGAATAAAATTCCTGATTTCCCTACCTCTTTGACTTATTGTTTTGTCTATATCTTATGATTTATTTTTAATGGTTTAATTATTAATTACTAATTACTTATATTTATAAGTACCAAAAAATAAAATCATGACAAAAAACTTTTTAAAAACAAAGAATCTTAACAGATCATCATTGAAAGAGATTAACGGAGGGCTAAAACCTATTATTGTTAATTGCTATACTTTATGTGGACCTGGTGGTGGAGTACCATCCAATACACCTGGAGTAGGTGATGCCTGCTCGCCGGACAGAAAGGTCTGCTGTATCTGCTATTAAAGAAAAAAAAGAGGCTGGAAATAAATTCCAGCCTCTTTTTATATAGTATCAAACGATTATACAAAAGGAGCTTTCACTACTTTTGCAGGGATGTTTTTGTTTCTTACCTGAATAAATATTTCAGAACCTAATTTGAAGTGAGGCTTGTCTACATAAGCAAGACCTAAACCGATCTTTCTCATGGGAGATTGTGTTCCGGAAGTTACTTTTCCGATTACATTTCCTTCAGCATCTACAACAGGATAGTCATGTCTTGGAACTCCTTTGTCTGTAAGTTCGAAAGCAATTAATTTTCTGCTTACCCCTTCTTCTTTTTGCTTGGCGAAAGTATCTTTGGAAACAAAATCCTTATCAAATTTTGTAATCCATCCTAAACCAGCTTCAATTGGAGAAGTTGTATCGTCAATATCATTTCCGTAAAGACAGAATCCTTTTTCAAGTCTTAAAGTATCTCTGGAAGCCAATCCACATGGAATGATACCCTCAGTTTCGCCAGCTTTCATTATTTCGTCCCAAAGTTTCTCCGCACTTTCGTTGTTGAAATAAATTTCAAAACCACCGCTTCCTGTATATCCTGTATTCGAAATAATCACATCGCTTACTCCTGCTACACTTCCTACAGTGAAGTTATAGTAAGGAATTTCAGAAAGGTTTACATCAGTAAGTTTCTGAAGAATTTCAGTTGCTCTAGGACCCTGAACAGCCAACAATGACATGTCATCAGAAGCATTGGTCATTGTTGCCCCAAATGTGTTGAATTTTGAAATATGGTTCCAGTCCTTGTCAATATTAGAAGCATTTACTACCACAAAGTATTTGTCATCCTCCATTTTGTAAACGATAAGATCATCCACAATTCCTCCGTTTTCGTTAGGAAGACATGAATATTGAGCTTTTCCGTTTTCAAGAGCATCTACATTATTGGTCGTTACAAATTGTAAAAGATCTTTTGAACCCGGACCTTCGATGAAAAACTGTCCCATGTGGGAAACATCAAATAATCCTGCTTTCTCTCTTACTGCGAAATGTTCTTCCGTTACTCCTGAATACTGTACAGGCATTTCAAAACCTGCGAAAGGTACGATCTTAGCTCCCAAGGAAACATGTTTGTCGTACAAGGCTGTTTTCTTCATATTTAATTTTTATTTCTTTATTTTAAAACTGTTGAAAGTCTCATTGAATAGGGTCATATAGTTTCCATTCCAGAATTTCTGGCCACAATTGATAGTTACCAGAAACAAGTCCTTGTCTTTTTGAAAGGCCCTGGTAATCCAGAAGAGGTTATCTTTTTGATCAAAATATTCGTAGTAATATTCCGTATATCCTTTTTTGCTTTTACTCTCTTTTACCTTATTTTCCGCATCTTCTGATTTATAAAGAGCCAGAATAAATTTCTTTGTTTCGGTCTTGGGAAGATTAAGGTCATGATATTCGGAAATAGTAATGGCTCCGATTTCATTGGTAGGAAAAATATTGACAATATCACTATCGTTGGTAGATTTCCAGCCATCCGGAACATTGATGGTGTAGTTGGGGCTTTCATAAGTCTTTGCTTTTTGAGCAAAAAACAAACTTCCTGATACAAAAGCAGAAACAAGCAATATTCTTTTCATCATTAAAAATGGTGTTTATATTCTTCAAGGATGATTTTAAACCATTCAGTAAAGTTTTCAGGATTTTCAGAAATCTCCTTATCCAAATCTTCAGGGGAAACGAATCTTACCTCTTCCACTTCTTCCTTATTCAAATTAAAATCAGATTCATGATTTCCTACAAAAACATGGTCAAGTTCATGTTCCCAAAGACCTCCGCCTACATCTGCCTTATAGATAAAGCTGAATTTTTCTGAAAGCTCTGCTTCAATACCCAGTTCTTCTTTCAGCCTGCGTTTAGCGCCCGCTAAATAAGTCTCTCCATCTCTGGGATGAGAGCATACTGCGTTGGTCCATTGATTGGGAGAATGATATTTTACCGAGGCTCTTTTTTGAAGAAGCATTTCGCCTTTACTGTTAAAAAGAAATACAGAAAAAGCGCGGTGCAACAGGCCATTGATGTGAGCCTGTTGTTTTTCCATCAAACCCAGAACTTCGTCCTCAGGATTTACTAAAACTACAAATTCTTCCATTTCTACAAATGTAAGAGTAATAAATGTATTTTGGAAATTTTTCGATAAACATCATGCTTTTGTAAACTGAAAAGTAAATAAGGTTAAGAAAGATATAAGAGGTTAGGGTCGTTATACCATTTTATATACTATAATGAATGATTCTTTATCTGAGCATTAAAAAAAATCCTCATTTTTACTATCGAAGGAAATCCTCAAATGAAAATTTTTAATCATAATGCAGTAAATGATGGATAAAATGTTTATATTATTTATTAAATAGTGATTTTTGTAGTAAATTTTTAACATAAACTAAGATTAATACATCTGATAGTTGTAAAAGCTGTAACTTTGTTACTCAAATTGTAACGATGGAATTAGAATACATAGAGCATATAAGTCCTATTCTAAAGGATGGAGTTAAAAACTACCTAATCGATATAGACGGAACCATTACAGAGGATGTTCCCAATGAAGAACCAGAAAGAATGGTTACCTGTGAGCCTTATCCGGATGCACTGGAAACCGTTAATAAGTGGTATGATGAAGGTCATCAGATCTGTTTCTTTACCTCAAGAACCGAAAATCTAAAGCAAATCACTATAGATTGGCTGGATAAGCATGGTTTTAAATACCACAGTGTACTCTGCGGAAAACCGAGAGGTGGAAACTATCACTGGATAGATAACCACTTGGTAAGAGCTACAAGATATAAGGGCAGATTTACAGACTTGGTAGAAAAACAAGTGACTATTGAAGTGTTCAAAGAAGACGGAGAATAAAAAATATAATTAAAGATTTAAAAATTGAATGGAGCTTTTCCTTTAATTTTTAAATCTTTTCAATTTTAAATATAGTTGTATTTATGAAAGTTTTAGCAAATGACGGCCTAGACCAATCTGGAATTGATGCATTAACAGAGAAAGGGTTTGAGGTCATTACAGCAAAGGTTCCACAGGAATTTTTGGTGGATTATATTAACGAGCACAAGATCCGTACGTTATTGGTAAGAAGTGCTACACAGGTAAGAAAAGATATCATTGACGGTTGCCCATCCATCGATATCATTGGAAGAGGTGGTGTAGGAATGGATAATATTGATGTGGACTATGCCAGAGAAAAGGGTATTCATGTAATCAATACCCCTGCAGCTTCTTCAGAATCAGTTGCTGAACTTGTTTTTGCACACCTATTTTCGGGGGCAAGATTTCTTCAGGATTCGAACAGAAAAATGCCTTTGGTAGGAGATACAGAATTTGCAGGACTTAAAAAAGCATATACTGCCGGTATTGAATTGAGAGGTAAGACGATCGGTATTGTGGGTATGGGAAGAATAGGACAGGAGGTTGCAAGAATTGCCCTTGGACTTGGTATGAGAGTGGTTGCTGCAGATAATAATGTAGGAAGAGCGAGTATTAAGGTAAAATTCTACAACAATCAGTTTATCAATGTTGATATAGAAACAGAACCCCTGCAAGATGTTTTAAAGCATTCAGACTTTATTACTCTTCATGTTCCGGCTCAGAAAGACGGATATATGATTGGTAAGAATGAATTTGAGATCATGAAGGATGGAGTAGCCATTGTTAACTGTTCCAGAGGAGGTGTGATTGATGAAGGAGCTTTAATAGAAGCTTTGGATTCCGGTAAAGTGAAGTTCGCAGGACTGGACGTTTTCATTAATGAACCTACCCCTTCCAAGGGAATTCTTACTCATTCAAAAATCTCCTTAACACCACATACGGGTGCTTCTACTTTGGAAGCTCAGGATAGAATAGGACTTTCCCTGGCAGAGCAGATTTCAAGTATTCTACAGATCCAGTAATTGGAAAATTAAGATATAAAACTAAAAGCACCTTTTCTAAAAAGGTGCTTTTTTTTATTTACATTGCTGAATAGCAGATTATATATTGTTTTTACTTTTCAATAAATCTCTGATCTCTGTTAATAATTTTTGATCATCTGTAGGTCCTGCAGGAGCCGGAGCATCTTTTTTGTTAACCTTATTAGCTCCTTTAATGATCCAGAAAAGAACCATGGCAATACACAGGAAGCTGATTACTGCAGAAAGGAAGTTTCCATAGGCAACACCATTCCAGGTCAGTTTAGCAATATTTTCTGCTCCCGCTGCTTTTAATGCCGGGTTCAGTATCAAAGGTGTAATTACATCTTCCACTAAAGATGAAACAATTTTACCAAATGCTGCACCAATGATTACACCGACAGCTAAATCGAGAACATTTCCTTTAAAGGCAAAGTCTTTAAATTCTTTAACAAATCCCATAATTTATATTTTTTAATTAGTATACACACAAAAATATAATTTAAAAATGTAAAAACATTACTTTTTATAAGTTTTTGTTCCGTAAAAGTTGATTTTTACATCATTTATTTTAATGAAAATAATGAATTTGTATTCATCTTTTATTTCATTAATGAAGTCTCTCTATTTTTATTGCTGAGGTTACTACCGTAATGAAAAATCTTTTGTAATTTGCTTAAAAGTTAGATTTACCCATGAAAATCTTTACCACAGAACAAATTCGCAGCTGGGACCAGTTTACCATTTCACAGGAACCTATTTCTTCTGTTCAATTGATGGAAAGGGCCTCGATGGCTGTTGGCAACTGGATTTCCGAACATTGTAAAAATCATAAAAAAATGGTGGTGTTTTGTGGTAATGGGAATAATGGCGGAGATGGATTGGCTGTTGCAAGAATACTCTATCTGAAAGGTTTTGATGTAGATGTATTTGTAAACGATCCCAAAGCAAAATTTTCAGAAGATGCAACAATAAACCTTAAAAGACTTCGAGATATTTCAGGTGTTTCTGTCCGAAAGTTTAGTCAGGTTGAGCAATATAGCTTTGATGACAAGACAATCATCATTGATGCACTTTTTGGAACAGGATTATCCAGGCCTTTGGATGGGGAATATAAAGAACTTGTTGAGCTATTAAATACAAAAGATAATATAAAAGTATCAATAGATATTCCCTCCGGATTGTCTGCTGATGGATTACTTCATGAAGATTCTATTGTTTTGAAAACGGACTACACGCTGAGTTTTGAATGTTGGAAACGAAGCTTTCTTCATCCGGAAACAGGAAGATATGCAGGAATAATAAAGGTTTTAAATATTGGCTTACATAAGGAATATGCAGAAGTAGCAAAAACGAATTACTTTGTAATAGATGATGAGCTTGCTGAATCTGTTTTTAAGCCCAGAAATGATTTTGCCCACAAGGGAAATTATGGCAGAGCTTTTATTGTTGGCGGAAGTTACGGTAAAATAGGAGCTGCAGTATTGGCAACAAAATCGGCTTTGAGAACAGGTGCCGGACTCACTTTCACTCTAGCTCCTCAATGTGGTTATGAGGTATTACAAACCTCATGTCCGGAAGCTATGTTTGTGAAAGGAGGTGAGCAATGGGTGGATCATTTTGATATTGATAATGAGCAGACTGTCGGAATTGGCCCTGGCTTAGGAATCCATGAAGATACAAGAAAAGGGCTTTTGAATTTTCTGAAAAATTATTCTACGCCATTGGTATTGGATGCCGATGCGCTGAATATCATTTCTGAAGATGAGAAGAACCTTGGCTTTATTCCGGAAAAATCAATCATTACCCCTCACCCAAAAGAATTTGAAAGGTTGTTTGGAAAAACAAAAGACTCTTTTAAAAGATTAAAACTAGCCGTGGAAAAAGCCGGAGAACTTACTATTTATATCATATTAAAGGATCATCATACACAGATTATTACTCCTGACGGAAAAGTATTCTATAACATTACCGGAAATGCTGGGCTTGCAAAAGGGGGAAGCGGAGATATTCTTACCGGAATTCTTACCTCTCTTTTAGCGCAGGGATATTCAGGAGAAGATGCCTGTGCTTTGGGAGTTTGGCTGCATGGAAAAGCAGGAGATCTTGCTGCTGAAAAATATTCAAAAGAATCCATGCTCCCTACGGATGTTATTGATGAATTGGGAAGTGTATTTACAGAATTGAATGTAAGGACAAATAAGAAACTGTAAAAAAGATATCCATTGAAATAATCCATATTTGGAAAACTTAAAATAAAAAAGGCAAATTTACGGATCTGTAAATTTGCCTTTTCGCTGTTTTGCGATTTTATCTTTCTAATCTATTCCGGCTTTTCGTTTTCTGCCTCTGTGATTTTAAATTTCTTAGAGATAATCATAATGATAACCCCTGCAATCATAAATGGAATGGAAAGAACCTGCCCTGTATTGAGACCTCCAATCTGAATGAATTCATCACCTTGTGGTTCTTTCAGGAATTCAACAAAGAATCTGATGGCCCAAAGGATGATAAAGAACAATCCAAATAACCATCCCTGCTGATATTTTTTATTTGTTTTTCTGTACAATATCCATAGTAAAATGAAAAGAGCAATATAGCCTACAGCTTCAAATAACTGGCTTGGGTAACGAGGAACGGTAAGGCCGTATTCACTGCTCTGTTGAGGGAAAAGTAATGCAAACGGAGAATTTGGATCAGCAGGCTTTCCAACAATCTCGGAATTGAAGAAATTTCCCATTCTTACAAATGCACCTCCCAAGGCAACTACAATACCCAATCTGTCATATACCCAGAAAGGATTTTTCTTAATTACCTTGAATGAATAATAAAGAGTGGTAAGAATAATTGCAATGGTTGCCCCGTGACTTGCCAGCCCTGAGAATCCTGTGAATTTCAACCCATTTTTTGTGCTGATGGGTAGAAATACACTCCAAAAGTCTTCTTTAAATAACTCAGGCTGATAGAAAATAACGTGACCAAGTCTTGCCCCAAGAATCGTTCCTATCAATGTCCAGGTGAAAAGAGGCTCCAGATATTTTTGATTAACATTATCAAATTTAAAGATTCTGGTCATTAAGATATAACCAAATCCAAATGCAAAAACAAACATTAAGCTGTAGAAATGTAGTGTAAAAGACCCAAGCTGGATTCCTTTTGACGGATCCCAGATTTTAAAAGATGTTTCAAGTTCTACTTTATCTGATGCAGCGATGGGTTTTGCAGATTTTACTGCATATTTGAAAGTCGTAATATTGTCCTTAGTGACTGGAGAATCAATTAATTTAAAGTTCTTATCGAAAAATTGATACTTTGAATCCTTGAATCTTGCTAAAGTAGAAGCACTGTAATTATAGTACGCAGGCTCAAAATTAGAATCATTAAGGATAACCAGAACATTATTGTTGATGACCCTGCCAGGAAAAGCATTAAGGTCTCCTAGTTCTGTGGTAGAATAGATTTTTACGGGAACATTGCTTCCGTTGATGTCTAAAGCTCCGTCAGATAAACCTCCAGGGTATTCCTGTGCAAAAAAACATTGGGTAATCAATGCAAATATTACTAGGTAAATTCTGAAAAAAATATTACTCATTTTTCTGTTGATTTAATAGTTTGTTTATTGATCTTTATGCTTGGGTGGAACAGGATCGTAACCGCTTCCTCCCCAAGGATGGCACCTTAAAATTCTTTTGAATCCCAGCCAGAACCCTTTAAATACACCATGAACCTGTAGCGACTCTATCATATAATGAGAGCATGTAGGTTCGTAACGGCAATTTTTAGGAAGTAGGGGCGAGATGAACCACTGGTAAAATTTTATCAAAATTACCAACGGAAATGTAATGATTTTATTGAATGTAAGTTTCAAAACAATGCAAAAATAGGGTAAAAAAATGAAAATTAGTTTAATTTTGTTATAAGTTTCAGAGCATAGAAATCTGAAATATTGATCTTAAAAATAAGAATACCTTGAATCAAAATATTCCATTAGCCGAAATATTAAGACCCAAAACTCTGGAGGAGATGTTGGGGCAGGAGCATCTAACCGGCGAAAAAGGGACGATCAGGAAAATGATCGAGAACAATTCTCTAAACTCTCTGATTTTTTGGGGACCTCCGGGAACAGGAAAAACCACTTTGGCAGAAATTATTTCTGAGCAATCGGGCAGGAAGTTTTATAAACTTTCGGCAGTTTCTTCAGGAGTGAAGGATGTGCGGGATGTGATTGAAGATGCAAAGAAGCAGAATTTGTTTTCTGGAAAATCTCCAATTTTATTTATTGATGAAATTCACCGATTCAATAAATCTCAGCAGGATTCTTTATTACATGCTGTAGAAAAGGGATGGATCGTTTTAATAGGAGCGACCACGGAAAACCCTAGTTTTGAAGTAGTTTCAGCCCTGCTTTCCAGAAGTCAGGTGTATGTTCTAAAAGCATTGAGCTATGAAAAACTTGAGGAACTTATTGATATTTCCTCTGAAAGATATAATAAAGAAGAGGGAACAGATTTCAAAATTCTTGAGAAAGAGGCCTTTATTCAATATTCCGGTGGTGATGCCAGAAAACTAATTAATTCGGTAGAACTGGTTTTAAATCAATATAAAAATTCAGATACCACGGAAATCATCAATTCGGATGTTTTGGAAGTTCTTCAGGAAACAATGGCTCTCTATGACAAAAATGGAGAACAGCATTATGATATTATTTCAGCCTTTATCAAATCCATGCGTGGGAGTGATCCCAACGGAGCGGTGTATTGGCTGGCAAGAATGATTGCGGGAGGAGAGGATATTAAGTTTATCGCAAGAAGAATGCTTATTCTGGCGGCAGAAGATATTGGACTGGCAAATCCTAATGCATTGGTGATTGCTAATAGTTGCTTTCAGGCGGTAAATGTGATCGGGAACCCTGAGGCAAGGATCATATTAAGTGAAACGGCGGTTTATCTGGCGGTGTCTCCAAAGAGTAATTCGGCGTATATGGCTATCAATGAGGCTTTGGCATTGGTAAAGCAGACAGGGAATCTTCCTGTGCCGCTTCATTTGAGAAATGCTCCTACAAAGCTGATGAAAGATCTTGATTATGGGAAAGAATATAAATATGCCCATTCCTATGAGGGGAATTTTGTAGATCAGGATTTTCTGCCTCAAGAGATCAGAAATGTGAAATTGTATGAACCCGGAAATAACTCAACGGAAAAGAAAATCTACGAAGAGCTGAAGAAGAAGTGGAATAATAAATATTAAAATAAAAAAAGGATACTATACTATAGTATCCTTTTTTTATATCGTGTAGAAATTACTTCGTGGTGTAAATGTAGTATGTTGTTTTTCCGTTGTAATCTTTTTTCTCTGATTTTGCTACAATCTCAGGGAATATTTTAGTTGCTGAATCTGTAAACTCATATCCGTCAATAAAAACAAGGTTATCCTCAGGAATACCATGCTGCTTGTTGATTTGAGCCAGTGTCATTATATCTAATACGTTATGTCCGTTTTTGAATTTGTATTCAGTAACCCCATTAGTGAAAACAGAGCTGTATTTTTTCAAGGCTGCAGGAAGGCTTGCTGCACTGTTGTACACCTTTGAAACTTGCATTAAAGATTTTTTTGCATTGAACAGATCTACTGTTCCAATAGTATTATCAGCAACGGCAAGTTTTTTCTGTGCAAATAAGGTTGCAGATGACAGTATTAAAAAAGAATAGAGTAATTTTTTCATAATCGGAATATATAACTGTTAAAAACGTGATAAATATAGTTATTTTTTATAAAATGTGAATCAGATCTTGAGATGTTTTAGGTTTTATTTACAAATAAGAGCTTTTGTGTTAATTATAGGTCTGTATTTCCTTCGTTTTTATCTTTTTTATCAACCAGGTTTTTGATGACATTTTTAAGGCGTTGGAACATAAATGAACTTAATAACAATAGTATTCCCAATGCAATAAATGCACTGATTCTTGAAATGTTATCCATTTGCCATACATCATAGCCATAAAGTTTTAGAACCATAATTCCTACAAGCACAAATCCTATCTTGCTGTACTCCTGAATGTCTTTTTTAAGTCCGATATAAATAAATAGACTGGCAAGAATAGTCCAAATGATCGGTAAATAAAGAATGTTGAAATGTCTCTTTGCTATATAAGAGCTCATGACATCTTGAGAAACAGCTAAAACATAGGAATGATGAAGCTCACAGCTTACCGAAGTAATAAGTACTAATGAAATGATCCAGAAAGAAATTTTGGATTTGTGAAACCCTGTGTTCGGAATGATTTTAAAAAGCACATAGATGAGGGGGATCCATTGAAGTAGGTGTAATAAATAAAAACTAGACTTAAGTTCCTTTGAGAGGATATCCTCAACTACTTCTGATGTAGAAGCGGAAATGTTGATTGTCATCAAAAAGCAAAGAATAATAACCAGGCTCGTTTGGATATCATTGCTGATTTTCAGTTGTTTTCTTAATACCAATAATACAAAAATATAATAGATGGTGAATAATAGCCCTACATTGCTAATAGGTCCCCATGGCATATCATACATGTGGTAGGTGATCTCAAGAAGCAAGGCAGTATAGATTGTCCCATGACTTATTATAGCAGTAAGGTCTTCAAAAAAGTTATTCTTTTCTGTTTTATTCTCTGTATTCCTTAATAAATATAAATTAATTATTATTGCAATGATTGTCACCAGGCTGGTTAAAAATACAGGATTAAATATTATTTTGAGGTTTTCTGCATTGAAATATTCGCTCCAGGTAACGATTTGGGCAAAGATCACCAATGGAAAAAGGAGATGAAAGCAGGCTTTGAAGATTTTGTGATCTGTTTTTTTCCAAATAAAAAGAAGCAGGGTGCTTTCTATGGCCCATATACTTGTGATGACGTGGGCTTTAAACTGCAGGGCAATGGCTATGGTAACCAAACTAACTGCTATTCCTGCAAAAACAGAAAAGGGAGTTCCTGTACTTTTTCTTGCAAGTTCCCTAAAGAAAAGGATAGCATTCACTATTGCGAAAACAATAGGGAAAATAATAACAGGTTCGTATTGTAATTGATCAAAGATATAATAGAGACCTATGACGCTTGAACAATTAATCAAGACAAGCATTAAAATATCAAGGGTGGAAAGCTCCTTTTTTCTGAAATAGTCAAGCAAAGCAAATACGTAGAAAATAATATAACTGATCATGTAAAAAGTAACACTCAACAGCTGCGGTTTTTCTTCAGTCCAATAAAAAAGATAAATTGTGGTGAAGATATAAGCTGTCCATCCCACGCTTTTCCAATGCTGAAGAAAAGTTATTGAAAGCATTCCTATATTTAAAAGCGTAAGATAAATGAATAGGAAAGGGTAGTTACTTTGTCCTGTGCTGATCATCAATGGTGCTGTAAAACCACCAATCAATGAAATAATAATCAGTACCTCGCTTTTATAGTAATAAGATAAAATAATGGAAATAGCTGTAATCACCGAAGTGATCATGAAAGCTGTATTTTGGGAGAATAAATGATACTCCCTAAAAGCTATAGTGGCGGTAAAATATAAAATGGCAATTCCGCCTCCCGTTATAATGGATGCAAATGTTTTATAATTTTTTCGGAGAAAATGTCCGATGAGTATTATTCCGGCTGCTGTACAGAAACCTATTCCGGCTCTTGCTGTTTCTCCTATCCAGTTTTTATCAATAGCATATTTTACAAAGTAGCCTATTCCTAATACAAGTGTGAAAATACCAATAATGGTAAGAATATTCTGCTTTAAGAATTCAAATACCGGACTTAGCCAATCCTTTTGTTCGGTGGGAGGTAAATTCTTATTCTCATGAGGTTTTATGTCCTCCCTAGGAGATTCCTGTGGATGTATTTGTTGAGCAATGATGATTTCTTCAGTCGGAGTTACTTCTGGAGTTATTTCAGATTGTAATGTTGTTTTATTGACCCTGGAATTGAGATCTGATATTTCTTTTTCAAGTTTTCGGATCTTCGTGTTCAGGGTATTGAAGACAATGGCAATAACTACAATTAGTATAACAGCAAAGTATTCATTCATTATATAGTTTTTATCAAATATAAAGAAATTTGAATTGAGGTGTCAAAAAATTAGCCCATTACAGTTGTTGTAATGGGCTAACGGTATAGATAACTAACAATATGTTTATATTAATTTGATACTTTATAGATGTAGAATGAAGCAATACTCGATCCTAATAATCCGGCATTAATAACCCCGGAATCTGTAAGGCCGAAAGAAACTTTATCATTTGCCTGGAATGAATATAAGGAGTTAATGCTTGAATCAGAAAGGGTAAGATTGATTGCTAAGGCAAGATTGATACCGCTAAAAGGACGAGTGTCTATTAGGGTAGATACTCCTGCTCTTGTTCTTAATACTCCGATCCCTGGAGCTCCGGATAGTAAAGATGCCTGTAATCCTGATCCATATCTGAATGCAAAGCCAACAGCATATACTCCTGCAGAGGGTATATTGTAAGAACCATCAGCATTTGTAAATAAGGCAGCACTACCTATATTTCGGTCTGTTACTAAAAAGTTGACAGGCTGGAAAGATGATGGGAGAATTCCAAGACTTAAAAGAGTGATTCCTGTGGTTTTCTTAGCCGCATAAATACTTGGGTTAACATTAGAAGCAGCAATCAATAATTGCGGATCCATTGAATAAACTTCTTGAGAACCTGTGTCCTGAGCTAAAATATTGTATCCAGTTACTGTAGCTGCCGCAGGGGTGTTCCGAACTCTCATTGTTCCGTTGACATCTAAGGTTTGTGTAGGGTTGTCAGTGTTGATACCAACTTGTGAAAAGAGGGGCAAGGTGGCACAAGCTAATACTAAGCTGTAAATTTTAGTTTTCATGATCAAGATTTTTATTTAGTTGCTAACAAATATACAATAAAAATTATACTCAACATTGTGAATTTTTTATTTTTTATTCAATTATGATATGATATTTTTAAACGTATGTTTATTTTTCATTAAATATTAACGCATAATGCATTTACGGGTTATTGATGACTTATTCGTAATAAATAGATGGATCTGAGGGGGTTAAAAAAGATAAATCTCCCTTTTGTGTGGGTTATTCTATAGGGTATAAGCTTTTGTTGATGAGGTGTTTATTGTTATGTTTTTTATTGTTTTTTTGTTTTTTTTGATCAAAATAACCCATAAAAAAACACTGTCATTTAAAATAACAGTGTTTTTCTAAGCAGATTTGCTGATCTATTTTAGCTTTCCAGAAGGAATTCTTTATAATTTCCAAGGAAATCAATGTCCGCATTGATGGATTCAAGTTCTTTAAGAGCGTTTCCGTGAAGAACATCATTCCAAGAACCTTCCACATTGATAAAGAAGAAGTAGTTTCCTAATCCAGTTTTTAAAGTTCTTGATTCAATTTTACTGAGGTTCATTTTTCTCCAAGCAAAAACTGATAAAACCTGATGCAGCCCTCCAGGATGGTCCTCGGGAAGGGTAATAAGCATACCGGATTTCTCCCCAAGAGTCTGTAGGGTTTCATTTTCATACTTATCCTGTAGCTTTGATATGATGATAAACCGGGTATGGTTCTGCTCAAAATCCTGTATATTACGGTTAATGATTTTCAATCCATATAAATTGGCTGCGTACTGATTGGCTACAGCCGCAATTTTAATGTCCTTGTTTTCAGAAACGTATTTAGCTGCTGCTGCTGTAGAAGAGAAATCCTGTTTTGGAATACCCTTATAATGAGTGTCTAGGAAATGAAAGCTTTGTGCCAATGCCTGGGGATGCGAGTAAATGCTCTCTATATCCTCAATAGAATTGTCCGGATGAATCATAAGGTGATGGGCAATAGGCATCACTGCTTCTGCTTCAATTTTAATAGACGGTGTCTTATACAAATAATCCAGCGTCATGGAAACAGTTCCTTCTATGGAATTTTCTAAGGGTACAACTGCCTTTGCTACATCTCCGTTTTCCACTGCACTGAAACAATCCAGAATACTGGCTTGTGGTAATAACTCATCATTAGGAAAGAGCTGCGCAGTAGCAAGCTGGGTAAAGCTGGCATGAGGCCCCAAAAATGCAATCTTCATAAATATTGATATAAGGTATGATTAAAAAAATAAAGGTACAAAGGTGCGAATTAAATCACAAATAGGATAACGTTTAAGGTTCAATGTTTATGGCTGTGCCTATTATTAGGAATTGTATTTTCTTCTATAACCTATAACCTGACTTACTTCCAATTGGATTCAATAAGTTCCATCAGAAAATCCGGACACTTAATTACCTTGTTTGTTTTTGCATCCAGAAAGAAGAGAGTAGTGGAAGCCTCTGTAATTTTAATATGCTCTTCATTGTAAATTTCATATTCAAAATCAATTCTTACCCCCGGAATTTTTTTTACATACGTATGAATTTCTAATTTTTGATCATACAAAGCTGGTCGAATATACTTAATTTTATACTCTGAAACAGGTAACCAAATTCCTTGGTTTTCAATTTCATCGTATGAAATTCCTATGCTTCGGAAGAGCTCAACCCGGCCCACTTCAAAGTATTCTGCATAGTTACCGTAGTATACATATTTCATAGGATCTGTCTCTGCGTAACGTACTCGTATTGAGTGTGTTGTGTGTATCATTTTAGGCGTTAAATTATACATACAAATATATTTTTAAATAATCAATACCTGCAATATTTTTTTTTGAAAAGAAAATATTGGACCTTTGTCTTCCTTCTAAAAAACAGTACAAACAAAGAATAATCAGGGCATAATAATGGATGACAATTTAATGATGATATGGCAGAAGTGCCTTCAGTTTATGCGCGATAACTTGAACGCAGCTGAAGATAATTCTGACCTGAAGAAACTTGAAAAATCTTTCGATATGTTATTTGATAAGGTACAGCCACTTTCATTAGTTGCTAATAACCTTACACTTATCGTACCGAGTGATTTTTACAAGGAATACATTGAGGATAATTACTTATCCCTGCTTTCTGCTGCCCTGAAGAAAAATGTTGGAAAAGGAGTTAAACTATGGTATTCCGTAATGGAGAATAGACCCAAAGGAGAGGAAAAACCGGTTACCATGAATATGAAGGGACAAAGTGTTCCTACTCCAAAAACGCAAGAAACAATGCCACAAGGATTTTCAGCTAATATTGTAAACCCTTTCGTGGTCCCTGGAATAAGAAAAGTAAATATTGACTCTAATCTGAAGCCGGATTATTCATTTGATAGCTATGTAGAAGGAGAAAGCAATAAATTTGCAGCTACTGTGGCCAGATCCATTGCCAAAAGACCGGGAGCTACAGCATTTAATCCACTATTTTTATACGGTGGTTATGGAGTTGGAAAAACTCACTTAGGTCAGGCAGTTGGTCTTGAAGTAAAGAACCAGTTTCCGGATAAGGTAGTACTTTACCTATCTTCAGAAAAATTCATCCAGCAGTTTATTTCAGCTGCAAAAGCTCATAAGCAGACAGAATTTGCAAACTTCTATCAAATGGTAGATGTACTGATTATAGATGATATTCAGTTCTTATCAGGAAAATCTGCAACTCAGGATAGCTTCTTCCATATCTTCGATCACCTGCATCAAAATGGAAAGCAAATCATCCTTACTTCAGATAAAGCTCCGGCAGATATTATGGATATTCAGGATAGAATTGTTTCCCGTTTCAAATGGGGGCTTTCTGCAGAAATAAAATCTCCGGATTTATCTACAAGAAGACAGATTATTGAAGACAAATTAAGCAGAGACGGAATTGTTCTTCCAGGAGATATGCTTGACTTCCTTGCTGCAGAAGCAAAAACTAACGTAAGAGAGCTAATCGGGGTTATCAACTCAGTAATTGCATATTCTACCGTATATAAGAGAGACTTAAGCCTTGAGCTATTAAAGGAAACCATCAACAGAATTGCTGCCAACCAAAAGAAAGTAATCAATATTCCTTACATTCAGGAAGTGGTATGCGACTATTTTGGAATCAAAAAAGAACAGCTTCTTTCCAAAACAAGAAAAAGAGAGATCGCATTACCAAGACAGCTGGCGATGTACTTCTCAAAAGCATTTACTAATTCTACATTTACTAAGATTGGTGAAGAAATGGGAGGTAAGGATCACTCAACAGTAATGTATGCTTGTGATACCATCAAGGATGTTTCAAAAATTGATAAAGAAATTAAGAAATACGTTAAGGATCTTACTGAAAGAATCAAACAGTAATCACTCTTAAGCCAAAATAATTTAAAATGGAGAATCGTTGTATTCTTCATTTTTTATTTAGTTTTGTCACATAAAATAAAATATCTTTTAACCCTTTCAATTATAGAATTATGAAAATTTTGATGGTCTGTCTGGGGAACATATGCAGAAGCCCTTTAGCAGAGGGGATTATGAAATCAAAACTCCCGCAGAATTTTTTGGTAGACTCTGCCGGAACGATTTCTATGCATGAGGGTGAACATCCTGATAAAAGAGCCGTGAAAACCGCAGCTCATCATAATATTGATATATCCAAGCAGAAGTCAAGACCTATTACAAAAACAGATTTTGAGATTTTTGATCAAATCTACTGCATGGATGCCAGTGTATACAAAGATGTTATTTCCAAGGCTAGAAATGAAGAAGAACGACAAAAAGTATCGTTGTTTTTAGAGGCCGCCGGAGAATATGAAAATACTGAAGTTCCAGATCCGTATTGGGGTGGAATGGAAGACTTCGAAAAAGTCTTTCAGTTATTGGATGCCGGTTGTAACAAAATAGCGGCCCATCTGACCAATCAAACTCATCATTTAAACTCATAATTTTTAATAGAAATCATATGCTTTTTTTACTTCCAGCTTACCTGTCTGAAAATACTTCTATCACCCATTTTTCACCTGTTATAAAGGATTACATCATGCAAACTGATTACTTCTTTGTAGAAAATGAAAAAACAGCCAGAAAAGTCGTTAAATTCTTTGCTCCGGAAAAGAAACAGGCAGATCTGAAGCTATTCCTATTGGATAAGTATACAGAGAATGCAGATATTAAGGAAGCTCAGGAGTTGATGATGAAAGGGCAGGACTTTGGCTTGCTATCTGAGGCGGGGCTGCCGTGTATTGCAGATCCGGGGAATTTGATTGTAAAATGGTGTCATGAAAAGAACATCAGAGTGATTCCTATTTCAGGACCATCATCCATTATTTTAGCATTGATTTCCAGTGGTTTTAACGGGCAGGAGTTTACATTTCACGGGTATCTTCCCATTGATAAAGGTGAGAAAAAGAAACAAATCCAACATCTGGAAGGCATGGTTCAGAAAACCGGTTATTCACAGATTTTTATGGAAACTCCTTACCGAAATAATGCCCTTTTTGAAGACCTTACAAAGTTTTTATCACCTAATACAAAGCTTTGTATTGCTGCCAATATTAATGATCCGGAACATGAGTTTATCAGTACCAAAACAATAAAAGACTGGCAAAAACAAAAGCCGGAGTTGCATAAAGTTCCAGCTGTATTTGTACTTGGGAAATAAGTTTTACTCCATTAGTTTATAAACTTTGGAGATAAAAGTCTTTAAGATATAGAGGCTGAGAGAATGATCAATTCTCCCAGCTTTTTTTTTGCCTTTAAAAAAGAAATTTCTTTAATTCCTTAAAAATCACAGAACTAATAGTGCCTTATGTTTTCATTTTCTATCTTCATTCTGTTTAGCATTGATTCGTGTTGATTTTATTTCAATAATATGTGATTAATTTATTTAATTTTTATATATTTATGTTTTTATATTATAGTAAATATATGCTAATGATAATATATTATGGATTATTATTGTTTGTTTTAAATTTAAATATTAACACATATGTGTTGTTTAATTGAAGTTTTATTGAATATTTTATAAATTGTTTTTTTTATGTATTTCAGCTAATATCCTTTGTGTTTCTTTAATTATTTAGAATACAATAGTTTAAAAATTCAGTTGTATGTACAATTGATCTGATAAAATCGACACCAAAAATTTAAATATGATGACACGCAAAATTTTTTTTCCGGTATTGCTGATCTTGGCCCTACTGGTACCTTCCTTAATTCATTTGTCTGCACACGGATATGTAATGAGTCCGGCCTCACGAGGATATCAGGGAAGTCTGGATAAGGCTACACTCGGTTATTCTACAGCATTTAGCATCTATGGATCCATTATTAATGAACCCGGATCTCTGGAAGCTCCAAAAGGCTTCCCTGCTTTGGGTCCGGCAGATGGGAAAATTGCCTCTGCTAATGGAAGTATAGGTGGAGATACTACGCTGGATATCCAAAATGCTAATCGATGGAAGAAAACCAATATCACAACGGGTGTGAATGCCTTTATCTGGAAATATCTGGCTTATCATGCAACTGCTAAATGGCATTATTACATGACAAAGCAAGGCTGGGACCCCAATAAACCTCTTTCCCGCCAGGATCTTGAACTTATTGGTACAATCACGCATAATGGTACTCCACCGCAGGATAATGTTTCTCATCAGATTACTGTTCCTGCTAACCGTACAGGTTATCATATAATTTTAGCAGTTTGGGATGTAGCAGATACCACCAATGCATTTTATAATGTAATTGATGTTAATGTAACGTCTGGAACAGGGGTTTCTGCACCTGCCACTCCTACAGGATTATCACAGGTTGGAGTAACCAGTTCTTCTGCTAAAATAAGCTGGAATCCGCAGTCAGATGCTGTATCTTACAATGTTTTCCGCAATGGACAAAATATTCAGCAGGTAAGCGGAGCGTCATTTGAAGATACTGGTTTAACTGCTAATACGGTTTATACATATGAGGTACAGGCTAAAGGTTCTTCGGGGCTTACTTCAGGAAAAAGTACGCCACTCAATGTGAAAACAAATACTGAAGGGACACTTGAAAAACCTACGGCACCATCCAACCTCCATTCAATGGCGGTTACTGAAAACTCAGTTTCACTCATGTGGATGGCTTCTACCCACTCCCAGGGAATTAAAAATTACCAGATTTTTGAAAATGGAATCAAGGTAGGAGAAACGGTACAAACAAGCTTTTTACGAACAAGTTTGGCGCAGGACACAGAATATCTTTATACAGTTAAATCTGTTGCCATGAACAATCAGCTCTCTGATATGAGTAATGAATTAAAAGTCAGAACGAAGAAAGTTACATCAGGGAATGGTCAATCCTATTGCGGAGCAGAGCAGTATAATGCTGTCAATGCATATCCTACAGCTGGAGTAAAAGTTTTTTATTCTTGTAAAATATGGAAAAATAAATGGTATGCGAATCCGGGAGAAATGCCGGGAACCAATATGGTATGGGAAGAAGTAAGTGCATGCACAGAAGGACCAGGTTGTGAATCAAACGGTCCGGTGATTTATTGTGGAGCACAAGAATATAACCCGGCAAAAACTTATCCAACAGTAGGAACAAAAGTATTCCATGCTTGCAAAATCTGGGAAAACAAATGGTATGCTAATCCGGGAGAAGCACCAGCAAGTAATGCTGTTTGGAAAATTGTAAGCGACTGTAATGAAAGTCAGAGCTGTAAAACATTAGCTCTTGCAAATAAGGAGAATGATCTTTCGGTGATCATATCCGGGCATATGATCAATTTTGTACCTGAAAGCTACTATGGTAAAATAAGTAGAGTAGATGTTATTACTCCTCACGGACTTCAGTTAATGACTTTTATGAATCCAGGAAAGAACAATATGGATATCCACCGTCTTCAGTCTGGAATCTATTTTGTGAAAATCCTTTATAAAGATGGCAGTAGTATCACCAAAACCATTAGAAAATAATAAAAGAATATAGAAAATAAAAGCCACCTTGTCATAAAGGTGGCTTTTTATTGTTTTAGCTATTTTTAAATTCTCTTTTTTTGAAAAATATTTAATAGCTGCTAACAGGATTATTGCATTGTTATTGATTTTTAATAGATCAATTTTTATCTTTTTTCTTTGATCTCCATTTTCTCCAAAGAACGATAATGATTGGAATAAGCAAAAAGAAAGGCCATAATGAAACCATTCCCAGTAGAAAACCTACAAAACTATTCCAACCCTCAGTTAAAGAATCCACAAAACGGCTTCCAAAACCAATCTTTGAAGTAGCGGAACTTCTCACTTTTTCTTTATACAGATTCAAATTTAGAGTGCTGTAATTCACTCGGTCATCAATAAATCGGAGTCTGCCCTCAGAGACATCAATTTCATCCTCTAGTTCCCTGATATTTTCCTGAATCTCAAGCATATCTTTTGTAGTAGCTGCATTTCTAAGCATATCCCGATACTTCTCAAGATAAATTTTCTTGTTGGCTAATTTGATGGAAACATCCGTATATTCCTCCGTAACATCATCAGAAGAGATGTTTTTTGATAAGATAGAACCCAAGCCATCGGAAAAGGAACTAACAAGCGCATCAAAGTTTTTGTGGGGAACCCGAATAGTAAGATCCAGATTTTCATCCGCATCTGTATTTTTAAATTCTTCATTTTGGATATAGGCTTTATTGTTTTTCAGGATGTTATTAACCTGTATTTGAGCTTTTTTAATATCTCCAACCTGAATTCGCATATCTCCGTTTTTAATAATCTTTCGGGAAATAGTATCTATTTTTTTTGGTGATGTAGATTCTATAACGGACGTTTTTGTTAAAGATGCCGCTTCCATTGGTGGAGGCGGGGGGAGAGGTTCAGAAGAAACGTCCAAAGCCATCATGGGAGCCTCATTCTTAGATTGAGCTATTTCAGTATTTACAGAATGTTTATCTGAAGCGGATTTACTGCAATTGGTCAGAAAAAGGCAGTATAATAATAAAAGGGTGTTTTTCATGAATTATTTTTAAAAATATTATCAAAAAGCATGCTTAAATAAGTTGAAATCTTAAAATCACTTCGGTTTATATAATAATGATGCTTTAATTTCAATAAAAGTTGGAAAGGGCTTACATTATTTTCTATTTTTAATACATGAGAAAAAGTCTTTTAGTATTTGTGTTTTCACCATTTTTGATGTACGCTCAGGAAATTCCGAAGCTTACGGACGAAATTGCTCTAAAATTGGCAGATAAACCACTTCATTGTATCAATCAGGAATATCCCAATAAAACAGCGCATATCATCAATAATGCAGGAGAAGTTCCTTTAACACCTAAAGATCTTCATCCGAGTTTTTATGGTTGCTTTGATTGGCATAGCTCTGTTCATGGACATTGGATGCTGACGAGACTTTTGAAGATAAAGTCCAATTTATCTAATGCAAAGGAGATTGAAAAAATTCTCGATGAGTCATTTCAAAAAGAAAGGCTTCAAATAGAAGCAGATTATTTCACGAAATATCAGCTGACAGGTACATTTGAAAGAACATACGGCTGGGCGTGGATTCTAAAATTGGATGAAGAGCTTACCCATTGGGAACATCCGAAAGCTAAAATCTGGCATCAAAATTTGAAGCCGTTAACAGATCAAATTCTTACATCATGGAAAGCTTATCTTCCAAAACAAACCTATCCAAACAGAATCGGTGTTCACCCAAATACAGCTTTTGCAATGGCTTTTGCCATCGATTGGGCAAGAGCAAATAAAGATAAGGAGTTTGAAAATCAACTGATGGAAAAGGCAAAGTATTTTTTCCTGAAAGATCAGAAAACACCAGCGTATCTGGAGCCTGATGGTTCAGATTTCTTTTCGCCAAGCCTTGAAATTGCTGATCTTATGCGGAGAGTCCTGCCCCAAAAAGAATTTGTATTATGGCTAAATAATTTCTATGAAAAAAGAAGCCTGGAGAATATAGAACAAATACCTGTTGTAAGTGATTTAAGCGATTATCAGACGGTTCACCTTGTAGGATTATCCTTTTCAAAGGCCTGGTGCATGAAAGGAATAGCAAAAGCGCTTCCTGCTAACCATCCATTGAAAAAAGACTTTCAGAAAACAGCAGACGTTTTTTTAGCCAATGGGCTTCCTCTATTATTTCAAGGGAACTATGGCGGGGACCACTGGCTGGCAAGTTTTGCTGTTTATGCTTTGGAAGATTAGTATCTAATCCCTATTTTTTTGAGAATAAACCCCAAAAGCCATATAGGTCCGATTAACAAGAACTGAAGATCTTTAAGAAATGACGGTTTCTTTCCCTCAATTTTATGTCCTATGAACTGGAAGATCCAGGTCATCACAAAAACACTGAGGTAAGCGATCCAGGATTGCTTACCAAGGTGGATATTGGTCAGATAGATGGAATGTTCCATCAGAAGCATTATCACAACCATCACGACAGCAATTAACAGGGAGAGTCTGATATAGAACAGACTGATCAGGATAATGGCAATTAAACTCACAATACTGATACATCCGAAGTAGGATAAACAGAAATGGGGTGATGGGATAAGGGAAATAAAGCCAAGAATAGTACAGAAAATCAGAGGAACGCAAATCCAATGAATGAACTTATTGGTGGGGTTTCTATGGCTTTTACTATATTCTACAAATAATAAATCAACCTTTCTCATAATGAAGGAATTGGATATATGCTAAAATAATAAAATTTTGTAATCGGTGATAAGATTGCTTACATTTGTGATATGTCTGCCTTAGAAAAATTCGGAGTTGAAATTTTTACGCAACGTAATATTTTCGAGAGAATCGCTGTCGATAAGCCTTTCCGTCCTGATAATCCGGCATTTATTTTTATAAAATCCGGAACCATAAAGCTTCGTCAGCACTTCAGTGATCTTGAGGTTTCGGCCAATATGTTTATGGTAACCGATCCGCAGACAATTTATGAAGTGGTGGCAGTGAGTGACGACTTTCAGTCCAGGATGGTTTCCTATAAAAGAGAATTTATCTCAGCTCTATCCTTAAAATTTAACAGATTAATTACTTACCGTTATTTCAGACAGCAGATGAACAGAGGAGTTCCTTTTCCTGAAAGTGAAATGGAAGTAGTCTGGAAAAGTGTTAATTTCCTGAAATATATTCTTGACTCTGAAACTGAAATGCTGTATAAAAAAGAAATGGTAGAACATCTCTTTTCTGTTTTCTGCTATCAAATGGCAGGAATCATTTCTAAGGAAGACAATAATTCTATGAATCAGATGTCTAGGCAGGAAGAGATTGTTTTTGTATTTCTTACTGACCTTTCCGAATATCACCTTACAGAAAGAACCGTGGAGTTCTATGCCGAACGGCAATCGATTACAACCAGACATCTTTCTTCAGTGGTGAAAGAAGTGACAGGAAAAACAGCGAGCCATATTATTGCTTTAATTGTAATTAATGAAGCAAAAGTGCTTTTAAACTCTTCCAGTAAGCCGGTTTCGGAGATTTCTTCAATCCTTGGTTTTAGTGATCAGTATGCATTTTCTCACTTTTTTAAAAAACACCTTGAAGTAAGTCCCAGACAATATAGACATCAGTTCGAAAGTTAAAATCCTACATTTGAACATCTTTTTCCAATAATCAAACATTTGATTGATTTTGTTGTTCTCCTAACTTTGCATCTGTAAAACAAGGTAAAATGACAAAGAAAATAAAAACAGCACTATCAGTTCTGATAGCGGCTTTTCCTGCGCTGTTTTTTTCACAACAGATTAAACAGATGACCGCAGGTGAGGTGGCCGAATTGGCTATACAAAATCATCAGCAGTTGAAAGTTTCGGCTCAAAATATTGATATTGCAAAGCAGAATACCAATGTTGTAAAGCTTCAGAAACTGCCTACGATCACCGCTTCTACAAGCCAATTCTATTTAGGAGATGCAGTAGCCATTGATAAAGACTTTTCAAATTCTACAAAGGTTCCGATGCCTCATTATGGAAGTTCTTATGCCGTACAGGCAACACAGCTGATCTTTAAGGGAGGATTGGTAAACAAATCTATTGAAATGGCGGGACTTCGTGAACAGCTTTCTGAGTTGGATCTGGAGAAAAATAAACAGGATGTGAAATTTTTAGTGATTTCAAATTATTTGGATGTATATAAGATTATCAATCAGGAAGTGGTTTTTCAGAATAATAAAAAGCTAGCTCAGGAACGTCTTAAAAATATCCAGAAGTTCTATCAGCAGGGAATGGTAACCAGAAACGAAGTCATTCGTGGTGAGCTGGCCCTTAAAAACCTGGATCAGGGTATTCTGACTCTTTCAAACAATAAAAAAATCCTTAATTATAATTTAAATGTTGCCTTAGGTTTATCTTCTGATACAGAAATTGTTCCTACTGAAAATTTAAATAATAAAGAAGCCGGAATCGGAATGGACTATTATGTGAGTCTTGCTCATGATAGTAATCCAATGCTGAAGTCTGCACAAAAGAACATAGATGTTGCTGATAAGAACATTGAAATTATAAGAACCGACAATATGCCTACTGTAGCGGGATTCGGGGGATATACCTTACAAAGACCAATTACTACGAGAAATCCTGTCTTGGATATGTATTCAGGAGGATGGCAGACAGGTGTTTCTCTTAGTTACAATATAGATAACCTGTATAAAACAAAGGAAAAAGTAAAACTGGGTGAGCTGCAAAAGAATCAGGCCAGTAATGCTATGACTCTGGTACAGCAGAATATAGATATGGGAGTGAATGCAGCCTACACAAAATATCAGGAAGCGATGCAGCAGGCGGATATTCTGAACGATTCTAAAAGACTGGCAGAGGAAAACTACAAGATCACCGAAGCCAAATATCTGAATCAACTGGCTGTACAGGCGGAAATGATTGATGCCCAGAACCAGAAACTGCAATCAGAGCTGGATTATGCCAATGCAGAGATCAATGTTTTGTATCAATACTATAACCTTTTGAAATCTACAGGAACTCTTTAATTTTTAAAACTGAAAATCAACACAATGGAAAACAAGGAACAAACAACTCAAAATACAACTCCGGCAACACCAAGCGGAGACAACAAAAAAAAGCAGAATAAGACCAATAAAATCAGAGCGATCATTTCTAATATTATCGTTTTTCTGATCATTGGCTTTGGATTGTTTTGGTTAATACGTGAATACTTCCATATCGGAAATAAAACATATACAGAAGCGGCACAGGTAGAAGAATTTATCAATCCTATTAACACAAGGGTGTCTGCTTATATTAAAGACATAAAGTTCATAGAACACCAAAGAGTAAAAAAAGGGGATACCTTGGTTATTCTTGATAATCGTGAGATTTTAACCCAACTGGGACAGGCTGAAGCGGCTTATCAAAACGCAATGGCTCAAAAGTCTGCTACAAGTTCTTCTGTGAATACAGTATCCAACAATATCAATGTGATGCAGTCTAATATTGCAGGAGCAAAAGCAAGACTTTGGAATGCTGAACAAAACTTAAACCGATATAAAAATCTTTTGACGGCAGAAGCGGTGACAAGACAACAATACGATCAGGTAAAAACAGAATATGATGCTCAAAAGGCAGCTTATGAAATGCTGGTAAACCAAAAGCAATCGGCTAATCTTTCCACTACAGAAGTAAAAAGCAGATTAGGAATTAATGATGCTGAGATTAACAGAACAAAATCTGCCTTGGATATGGCAAAAATTAATCTTTCTTATACAGTAATTACCGCTCCTTATGATGGGATAATGGGGAGAAGAACTATTTCTGAAGGGCAATTGATTCAACCAGGACAACAAGTAGCCACCATTGTTCTAAACGGTCAGAAATGGGTGACTGCTAATTTTCTGGAAAGTCAGATGCCCCACATTAAAGTAGGTGAAAAAATAACGATGACAGCGGATGCTTTAGGAGGACAAAAATTTGAAGGGGTAGTAACAGCTATTTCCGCCGCAACAGGATCAAGATATTCAAGTGTACCAACGGATAACTCAACAGGAAACTTCATTAAGGTACAGCAAAGAATTCCCGTGAGAATAGAGTTTACTGCTTCCAATAAAAAGGAAAGTCTGGAAAAACTGAGTGCCGGGATGAACATGAATGTAAATATTAACTAAGTCAAAAGGTACTAGATTTCAGACATCAGATTTCAGGCTTAATGCAGGGGATTGATTATAAAATGATGATGTAAAGTCTGTGATCTGAAATCTGTTATCTCTAATCTATTATCTAAAAAAACATGTACAACAAAGGATTATATAGCGATTGGGTGCCAAAACCCGTACAGCTGCTGCTGATTGTATTACTGCTTGCAGTGGTAATGCCTTTGGGTGGTGTGTATACGGGAAACATCAGTTATCTGGTGAGTGGTACCGGCGCAATGACAGAATATTTTATGTGGGCAAACTATGCTACTACGATAGGGATGGGTGCCTGTATGCCAATTGTCATCAGAATGAAGATGAGATTCAAGGTGAGAGATAAAATGGTGGCTTTACTGGTAATTTTAGGATTGTTAAGTTACATCAATGCGACTACTTTACAACCTATGGTTTTTGTATTCAGTTCCCTGCTTATCGGGTTCATGAAAATGATGGTGACCATAGAGCTGTTTTTACCACTTATGATGATGATTGGAAACCGTGGAATGTTCTATGGAGTATTCTATACGTTCGTTCTTGTAATGAATCAGGTAGCTGTTTATTATTCTGCTCAATTTGCTCTTCTTTATAACTGGCAGCAATTTTACATACTGACATCTGTTTTATGCTTTATTCTGGCTCTTATACATTGGATTTTTATGCATGATAAGTATTTTGCACTGAAGGTACCCTTACATTATATTGATTGGCTGAGTATCATCCTTTTCATTTCTGCATTTATGTTTTCTGCCTATGTATATTCTTTCGGAAGGCAGCAGGACTGGCTGAACTCAAAGAATATTATCAGTGCCAGTATTGCCGCTTTTGTAAGCTTTGCACTGCTTACCATCCGGCAGTTAACATTAAAGAGACCCTATCTCTCATTCAAGATTTTCACAAGGAATAATGTGCTGCACGGACTGTTTATGCTATTCTGGTTGGGGATGTTTTTAGGGACAGCTTCACTTCAGAATACTTTTGCAGTAGGAGTTTTGGGATATGATCTATTAACAAATGCCTGGTTAAGTATGCTGATGATTCCCGGGATTATTATAGCGGGAATTATGGCAATCTTCTGGTTTAAAAAAGAAAAACCATTGAAGATGTACATATTTTCAGGGTTTTCAGCCATGATGGGATATGTCATTATTATGTATTTCTCCATGGTTCTGGAGTTCAATTATGAAAACTGGTACCTCCCCATGTTCCTGAAAGGTTACGGAATGTGTTCCCTGTTTATTTCAGTATGGTTTTATACACTGGATAAGCTTGAGATGAATGACATGCTTGCGGCAATCGGATTAGTATTGGTATGGAGAACCTTTTTGGCTGTAGGAATCTTCTCAGCAATATATTCATGGTTTCAATATCATTTTCAGGTGATTGCTATAGGAGATCTTGCTGTTTATATGGATGGGATGACTGTTTCTCCCCAAAATGTTGCTGCCAATATGAAAGCCATTCAGCTGAACGCCATCATCATTGCCAGTAAAAAGATATTCGGATATATTATTCTGGCAGGCTTTGGAGTGATGCTTTATGTGATCACTCACCATTTTGGAGCAAAACGATTCAAATATTTCAGATTTGTAAGAGTTCTTGGCGGTAAGTCTGTTATTGCAAGAAGAAGACTTCGTGAACGAAAAAAATTATTAGAAGAAATAAAAGACGCAGCTGGGCCTGCGATGTAAAAATACCTTGTTTTTCACTAGTAAAATCCTGGATCTTTCTTAGACCGGGATTTTACGTTTTATAGGCGGTACTACCATAATTTTTTATTAAAATCCTGAAAAATTTCATCTTTTGTTGTTTTTATTACTTCTAAATAAAAATTACCTTTGCCGGATTATAAAACTTTGATTTGAAGGAATGAAAAAGCAGTACGCATTCATAGGTCTGTTAGCATCGGGATTATTCTTTTCCCAAACAGTAAAAGACTCTATAGCCTCTAAAGGTATTGATGACGTTGTCATTGTAGCATCTAGAAAACCTACAAAAATCTCTGAAATTCCAGGTACGGTTTGGGTAGTACAGAAAGAAAAAATTCAGGAACAAGCCAAAAGTGGAGTCCCTATCAAGGAAATGCTTTCTATTCTTATTCCAAGTATGGATATTGGCCCTCAGGGAAGAACCAACTACGGACAAAATATGAGAGGCCGTTCAGCCTTGGTAATGATTGATGGGGTTTCATTGAACAGTATCCGCGCCATCAGCCGTCAGCTGGACGCCATTGATCCTTTTAATATTGAAAGAATTGAGGTGCTTTCCGGAGCCAGTTCTATTTATGGAGGAAATGCAACCGGTGGTATCATCAATATTATTACAAAAACACCATCCAAAAAAGGAATCAGCGGCGAAACCGAACTTGGAGTACGTACAGGTTTTATGGGAAAAGATGACCATGATTTCCGTGCTGCACAATCCATTGCCGGAAAAGGAGAAAAATTCTTCGGGCGATTGGGAGTGGCCTACCAACAAAATGGTGGAGTATACGGAGCCGATCAGAAACAGCTTTTTACAGATATTACACAAACCGATCTTCAGTATAACCAATCCATCGATATCTTGGCAACCGGAGGATATCAGTTTAATAATAAACATAAAATAACAGCTTCACTTCAGTATTACAACTCTAAGTTTAATGGGGATAAAAGCTTGTATTTGGGAGAAAACCTAAGCGCTTTCACCACAAAAAAAGGAAGCTTGCTGGAAATGAGAGATGGCTTTTCCTCCGATAAAAATGTAGGAACAGAACGTTATATGGGAACCGTTACCTATAACGGAAACGGAATTCTTGGCGGACAGGATTTATACGTTCAATTTGCCACACGAGGTGAGAAACTTGGATTTTACCCTTTCCCAGGTAATGTAGCCATCAACGCTACAGACAAAATCGCGTATATGTCTTCCTCACAGCAAGATACCTATTATTCAGGAATAAAGGCTTTATTATCAAAATCATGGAGAGGATTAAACGTTACCTATGGAACAGACATAGATTTTGAAAGATTTGAGGGAAATCAATCTGTTTATAATATTGCTAAAACAATGTCCAGTGGCGGATTGATTAATGAAACACAATACCGATTAGGAAGATATCCTACCAACCGTTCACAAAGTTATGCAGGATATGTTCAGGCAAAATATAACATTCTTCCTAAATTACAGATTAATGCCGGAGTTCGTTATCAGCACATGAATGTGAAAATGGATGATTTCGTAGGATCCGAGCAGCAAACACAGGTAGCAATGGGATACGGAAAATCTGCATCTGCCATCCCAGGAGGTGAAAGCTCTTATAATGTAACATTGGCCAATGCCGGATTGCTATATAAAATCAATGAGCAGCACCAGGTTTGGGGAACATTTTCGCAAGGAGCAAGCCTTGCAGATCCTGCTAAATTCTATGGAATTGGAAAGTATGCATTGAATGGAGGAAACTGGGATGTTATCTCAAGTATCAACGTAAAAGAACAACCTTTACAAGCCATCAAGACCAATCAGTTTGAAATGGGATACCGTGTGAATAAAGGCGGCTTAAGAGCACAGGTTGCTGGATTTTTAAGTACTTCGGATAAGACGGTTGCCGTAGACAGAAAGACATTCCAAATCCTGGTCAACGATTTAAAATTAAGAAATATGGGAATTGAGGCAGAGATCTCTTATTCCTTAAATAATGGTGTTTATTTCGGGGCAAGCGGACTTTTAATCAAGTCTGAGGTAGACAACAAAGGAGAATGGCAGAAGCAAGATATTTCCAGCGCTTCACCATCAAAATTGGTCACTTATATCGGGTATAATGTGAAAAACTGGTCGTTCAGGTTCCAGTCATTGCAAAACTTCAAACAAAAAGATGAACTTAATAACGTAGTTGAAGGGTACAATACTTCAGACCTTATGATGGGATACCGATTCAATTGGGGGAAATTCAATCTGGGCATTCAGAATGTATTCAATACAGATTACCAAACGATCTGGAGCAAGCGTTCACAGGTTTTATATTCCAGCTACGGAATTCCTGAACTGTTCAACTACAAAGGAAGAGGCAGAACATTCAACCTGTCTTATACCTTTGAATTTTAAAAAAAATAAGGTTAGGGTGAAGCCTTAATTTGAATTCAATACTTTCTACAAATCCGGTTCTGATATTAATCGGAACCGGATTTTAACTTTTAAAAATTTCAGTTATGGCCAAAATTCCAACAGGGCAGATTATTGCCGAGGTAACCAGAAAAGAATATATCACTGATCACTTTATCAGGGTTTATTTGTACGCTCCGGAAGTTCAGATATTTAAAAATACTACGGTAGGAGATAATAATAAAATTGCAGTTCCTCCGATAGGTTTGAACGAAATTCATTTTCCGATTCTTGATGAAAACCATCAATGGGTATACCCGTCTAAAGAGGTAGCTCCATCCATCAGAACTTACACGCACAGAGGGATTGATCTGGAGAAAAATGAACTGATGATTGATTTTGTAGACCACGGAGATGGCGGTCCGGCCTCAAGATGGGTGAGAGAAGCAGAAGCAGGCTCAAAACTAGGTGTAATGATGCGTCTGGATGGAAAAGAGCTATACCCAAAAGCTGAATGGTATTTATTGGCAGGTGATGCCACTGCAATTCCTATTTTGAGTGCTATTTTGGAAACACTTCCTGAAACTGCAAAAGGAGTCTGCATCCTTGAAGTTCATGGGAAAGAAGATGAACAAGCATTGCCCACCAAGGCTGATATTGAATTTAAATGGCTTCATAATGCCCAGCCACAAATCAGTAGTGAAATTGCTGATGCTGTAAAAAAAATTCAAATTCCTGAGTCTTCCAAATTTGGATATGTTGCCTGTGAATTTTCAAGTGTGAAAGAAATCCGTACTTATCTACGAAAAGAAAAAAACTGGACTTCGCAGGAGTTATACGCCTATTCTTATTGGAAAGCGGGGGTTGCTGAAAATGAATCCCAGGCAGATAGACATCAGGAAAAAGATTCGATGGGATAGAGTGACGTTATGGATAGAAATTAGGCAATTTCAAACCCCAAACTCCGAACCTAAAACTTTGAACTTTTGCTCCTGAAGCTGTATCTTTGCCACTATGAAAGATTTAATGGGCAGAGCAATCTGGGATTACTATCACAACGAAAATCCTGAAGACCTGCAGACTGAAACATCAATTTCTGAACTGGATGAACTTCCTGTTGACTATTTATTCAGAGATTTTGAGGAAATGAATGCTATTGAGCAAAAGGCTCTCCAGCTATCCAAAGGAAAGATATTGGATATTGGAGCAGGAGCCGGTTCTCACGCATTGTATCTTCAAAATGAGGGAAATCTTGATGTTCTGGCATTGGATATCTCTCCAAAATCTATTGAAGTTTGTCAATTAAGAGGAATTAAAAGAGCTGTTTGTGAAAATATCCTGGACTTTTCAGGAGAAACTTTTGATACCATTTTATTACTGATGAATGGTACCGGAGTTTTTGAAAGCCTTGCTAAAATTGATACTTATCTTCAGAAACTGCATACTTTATTGAATGATGGCGGACAGGTTTTAATTGACAGTACAGATATCCTTTATATGTTCGACCGTGATAAAGATGGTGGAGTATATATTCCTGCAGGTGGATATTATGGAGAACTGGAGTATATCGTTCATTATAAAGGGGAGTCTGAGGCTCCAATCACATGGCTGTATTTGGATTTCAATACGTTGAAGAATGCCGCTGAAAATAATGGGTTTACAATAGAAAGAATACTTAAGGATGAGGATGCCTATCTGGCAAAACTGACTAAGAGATAATTTAAAAATAATCCCTGATCGTTTATGATAATCAAAAAGGTTATGATAACACAGATAAAGGTAGAAAAAATAGATGAAGCTGTTCTGTAGGGCAGCTTTTTATGTATAAAACAATATTTTCCTTTTAAATATAATTGATAAAAAAAGAGACCACCCAAAGGCAGTCTCATTATATATTAAATCATAAATGATTATCCGATCTCAATACCGTTTTCAACATTGCTGTCATCCGGTGTTACGAAAGATAGTTTTCCATCCGGTTTAGTTGTTAATAACAACATTCCCTGAGATTCAATTCCTCTGATCTTTCTTGGAGCAAGGTTCAATAAAATCATTACCTGCTTGCCAATAAGTTCTTCAGGAGTAAAGCTTTCTGCAATTCCTGAAACCACAGTTCTTACGTCTACCCCTGTATCTACAGTAAGTTTTAGTAATTTGTCTGCTTTTTCTACTTTTTCAGCTTCCAGAATAGTAGCTGTTCTAAGATCTATTTTAGTAAAATCATCAAAAGTGATCTCGTCTTTCATTGGGTTTGCGTTAGGGTTTGTTTTTTTATTGTTTTGTTTAGTGTCTTCAAGCTTTTGAATCTGAGCTTCGATAACGTTGTCTTCAATTTTTGAGAAAAGAAGAGAAGCTTCATTGATTTTGTGACCTGTTTCAATTAAAACAGATTGATTTTCAACATCATTCCAGCTTTTCTTTTCAACATTGAACATATTCAATAACTTCTCAGAGCTGAAAGGCATGAATGGTTCACATAACTGAGCCAAAGCAACTGCAATTTGTGCTCCTACAAATAAAGACTGCGCTGCTTTCTCAGGGCTATCCTTAATGGTCTTCCAAGGCTCTTCTGTCTGAAGATACTGGTTTCCGAATCTTGCAAGGTTCATTAATGCAGATAATGCGTTTCTGAACTCGTAGTTGTCTAAGAATCCTGAAATTCCTTTTGCTGCTTTATTTATTTCTTTTAATTCCGGACTGTTTACATCTCCCTGAGGAATAACTCCATCATAGTATTTATGAACAAGAACAGCCACTCTATTGATGAAGTTTCCGAAGATTCCTACCAATTCAGAATTATTCTTCGTCTGGAAATCTTTCCATGTAAAATTATTATCCTTTGTTTCAGGAGCTGATGAAAGAAGTGCATATCTTAAAACATCTTGTTGGCCTGGGAAATCTTCCACATATTCGTGCGCCCAAACTGCCCAGTTTCTTGAAGTTGAGATTTTGTCATTCTCAAGGTTTAGGAATTCAAAAGCAGGAACATTTTTCGGCATGATGTAGTCTCCGTGTGCTTTCATCATGGCCGGGAAGATAATACAGTGGAATACAATATTGTCTTTTCCGATGAAATGTACAAGGTCACTACTTTCACTTTGCCAGTAATCTTTCCAGTCTTTTCCGTTTTTCTCAGCCCATTCTTTAGTAAAGGAAATATATCCGATAGGTGCATCAAACCACACATAAAGTACTTTTCCTTCAGCATTTGGAAGTGGAACCGGAACTCCCCAGTTCAGGTCTCTTGTCATGGCACGAGGCTTCAGACCATCGTTCAGCCAAGATTTTACCTGTCCGTAAACATTCGGTTTCCAGTCGTCCTTATGACCCTCAATGATCCATTCATTTAAGAAGTCTTCATATTCATTTAAAGGTAAGTACCAGTTTTTGGTTTCCTTAAGGATAGGAACATTTCCGCTTAGCATTGACTTCGGGTTGATCAACTCTGACGGAGATAGGGTAGAACCACACTTCTCGCACTGATCACCATAAGCATTCTCGTTACCACAGTTTGGACAGGTTCCTACAATATATCGGTCTGCAAGAAATTCTCCCGCCTGTTCATCAAAATACTGCTCAGAAACTTCTTCAGTAAATTTTCCTTTTTCATATAAAACTTTGAAGAAATCCTGACTGGTCTCATAATGATTCTTAGAAGTTGTTCTTGAATATTCATCGAATGAAATTCCAAGATCAGAAAAAGATTTTTTAATGATCCCGTGGTATTTGTCAACGATATCCTGAGGAGTAACTCCCTCTTTTTTAGCTCTTATAGTAATAGGAATACCATGTTCATCTGAGCCACAGATAAACGCTACATCTTTTCCTAATCTTCTTTGAAATCTTGCGTAAACATCCGCAGGAATATAGACACCTGCCAAATGCCCTATATGAACCGGTCCGTTTGCATAAGGCAAAGCTGCCGTAATCATCTTTCTGTTTGACATTTATAGTAAAGTTTTGACTGCAAAGATAAGGATTATCTCTTGAATACCGCTCTTTGAGGTGTTATTATGACCAATGTTCCTGTTTTTTAGCTTTGAATATGAATTTAAGTTAAACGGTTGTTTAACTTATTGTGAACTCAAAACAAATGTTATGCAATGCATAGTATCGTGTAAGCTATTGATGGATAAAAAACTAACTAAAATGCGTTTCGTAATATACATAATTTTATCTTAAATTATATTAAAATTATGATAATTCTAATTTTTTTTTAAATTGCAACGCTGGCCAAGGGCTAGAAACAAGACTGAAAACGAAACTATAAAAATAAGATTGTGAAGAATTTTACAACGGTATTAAAAATAGCGCCTGCTTTTTTACTGGCAAGTACAGTAATGCATGCGCAGACCAAGGACTCTATTCCTCAGGAAAAAAAAATTGAGGAAGTTGTACTAATAGGGTATGGTAAGCAGAAGAAAACAGACCTTACGGGATCTATTACTGCTTTGACCACCGCAGATTTTAATAAAGGCGCTGTAACTACCGCCGAGGGATTAATCAATGGTAGATCCTCGGGATTGGTAATTACTCAGTCTGGTACACCAGGAAATGAGGCGACGATTAGAATTCGAGGAGGTTCTTCTTTAAATGCTAGTAATGATCCATTATTAGTAGTAGATGGTTTGCCTTTAGATGGGGTTTCTTTATCAACAATTAACCCTAATGATATTGAATCATTTTCTATTTTGAAAGATGCAGCTTCTACTGCAATTTATGGTTCACGAGGATCTAACGGGGTAATTTTAATTACTACAAAAAAAGGAAGTAAAAGACTTCGAGTATCTTTAAATACATTCACTACGGTTAATACACTAGCAAAAAAAGTTAAAGTGTATTCGGGGGATGAATTCAGAGGGATCATTAATCAGTTTGCACCTGAAAAGGCGGGTAAGTTAGGTACAGCGAATACGGATTGGCAGGATGAAATATTTAGAACTTCTGTGACTTCTGATATCAATGCTTCCGTATCGGGGAGTTTATTTGGTAAAGTACCTGCTCGTTTTTCTGTAGATAATATGGATAACTCGGGACTACTAATAACGTCAAGATATAGAAGAACAACGGCAAATATTTCATTAAGTCCAAGCTTTTTCGACGATCATTTAAAATTTAATATTACCGGTACATACTCTTATACGTTCCAGAATAAGGCTAATGAAGATGCTATAAAAAATGCTCTTTCATATGATCCTACAAAATCTGTGTATGATTCAAGCTCTCCATTTGACGGGTATACAGAATGGACTAGATATGATAATGAAAATGGGCAACAGGTGCTGAAAGCATATGGAGTTTCAAACCCCGTGAGTATGCTTAGAAATAAGCATGATGTTCAGAATTTCAAAAGATTTTTTGGAAACATCAGTATGGATTATAAATTTCATTTCCTCCCTGAATTAAGATTAATTGTAAATGCAGGTCTGGATAGTAAAGAACTAGACGGACATGTGGTTACCAATAAATACTCCAGAAACGGATATTATTCTGTGAAAAATGTTTTTGGTTTCTATGGAGAAGACTCTTATTCTGATGAAAGCATCTTAAACAAAAATGCAAATGCCCAGTTTAATTATGCCAAATCTTTTGGTAAGTTTAATTTAGAGGCAATGGCAGGATATGAATATCAAAATTACCATAAAGTAAGTTCAGCATCAGGAAATACCTTGCTTTATGCTTTAGATCCAACTAATAATTTTTATAATCCAGATTCTAAACCTGATGTAAATCTACAGGCGTTCTTTGGAAGATTAAATTTAGGTTTTGCAAATAAATACTTACTTACTATTAATTATAGAAAGGATGGATCGTCCAGATTCAGTAAAGATAACAGATGGGGTGATTTTGGGGGAGTTGCTGCTGCTTGGAAAATTTCCGAAGAGGATTTCTTAAAAGGAAATAGCAGTATTTCAGATTTAAAATTAAGAGCGAGTGTAGGGAAGACAGGTCAACAAGATATTGGAATTTACAGATATGACTATTTCAAAACTTATAATGTTTCATCAACGCTTTACTATCAGTTTGGAAACCAGTTTTATGAAATTGCAAAAGCGAATGGATATAACCAAAACTTAAAGTGGGAAGAAAGTTTAAAATATAACGTAGGATTAGATTTTGGATTCCTAAATAACAGAATTAAAGGGACTTTAGATTTCTATCTTGCAGATACAAAAGATCTTTTGTCAATTGTGCCTGAGGGACCTCTTGAAAATCTGAGAATCATTGGCCCTAAAAATATTGGTAAACTTCAGTCCAAAGGGATCGATCTTGGATTGGATATAAAGGCAATACAAAAAGAGAACTTTACATTGAATTTCAACTATAATCTATCATATAATAAAATTAACATTCAACAGCTTGAAGTGAATGGAATTGATAGAGGAGGAGTTGGTTTAGGTGGGTTTGTACAGACCTTTAGAGAGGGATATTCTCCATATGCATTTTGGGTGTATCAACAAGTGTATGATAAAAGCGGTATGCCTGTAGAGGGAGCTTATGTAGATAGAAATGGTGATGGGGTAATTACTTCTGCAGATAAATACAATTATAAAAAGCCTCAGGCAGATGTTACAATGGGACTAATGACTAATGCAACACTTGGAAAGAATTGGGATTTCTCAATGGCTTGGAGAGCAAGTATTGGAAACTATGTATATGACCAGATCTCTGCAGACAGAGCACACTTGGGGAATATTAATAATACAGTAGATAATACGATTAATAATGCACCTATAGACTTCAATTCAACACATTTTATATCAGCCAATAAAATGTCAGATTACTATCTTAAAAATGGTAGTTTCCTGAAGCTTGATAACGTTACGGTAGGATATACATTCAATAAATTTATCGGAGAGAATGCTTCTCTGAGAATGTATGTTGCAGCGCAGAATGTTTTGGTTATCACCAAATACAAAAACCTAGATCCTGAAATATTTAATAATGGAATAGATAATTCGATTTATCCAAGAGCGAGGATGTTCACTTTAGGTGTTAGTGCTAACTTTTAATCCGTTTTAACAATGAAATTTAATAAGATAAAAATATTCAAATTAAGAAATTTAGCTATTGCAGGTATTTTTCTTTTCAGTACATCATCATGTTTAAATGATCTTGATGTTAAAGTTAATGATGATGAATTATATACATCAGAGCAATTTTATGCTAATCCAGCTTCTTATAAGCAGTTTTTGGCTAAAATATATGCCGGACTTGCGGTAACAGGGCAAAAAGCAGGAAATGGAGATTCTGACCTTGGCGCCGAAGATGATGGTGGTCCAAATGAGGGTTTTTCGCAGTACCTTAGAGGGTATTGGCAATTACAAGAACTGACTACTGATGAAGCTTTGATCGCTTGGGGAGAAAGTGATAATCCCACAATCAGAGATCTGAACTTTAATACGTGGAATGCTGATAATATCTTTAATGAAGCTTTTTTTGCAAGAGTTTTCTTCCAGATAGGATTGGTTAATGAGTATTTAAGAGAAACAACCGATGAGAAACTTGCCTCAAGAGGAGTTGCAGAAGATTTAAAAGCACAAATCAAAACTTTCAGAGCAGAAGCTAGATTTTTAAGAGCTTTATCTTTTTATCACGCTATTGATATTTATGGAAAAATGCCATTTATCACAGAAAATGATCCTTTAGGAACAAAGCCGGTAATGCAGTCCAGAGAATTTATGTTCAATTACGTGATCAGTGAGCTTAATGCCATTGAAGGGGAACTTCCTGCGCCTAGGATGAATGAATACGGAAGAGCAGATAAAGCAGCTATATGGATGCTAAAAGCAAAGTTATATCTTAATGCTAAGGTGTATACAGGAGCTGATAAAAGTACTGAAGCTCTTGCAGAAGTTGAAAAAGTAATTGGTTCAAGCTACAAAGTGGCGCAAATTCCTTTTAACAATTTATTTAAAGCTGATAATAATAGTAATGGTGCTCAGGAGGAAATTATTTTTCCGATAGCTTTTGATGGAATCAGAACAAGAACTTACGGAGGTACTACATTTCTTGTTCATGCAAACTGTACCAATGAAGTAGGAGTGGCTTTAGGTATTGATTTTGGATGGCAGGGGTACAGAGTGAGACAGGAGTTTATGGAGTCAGTGGGTAATACAGACCCAAGGGTGATGAAAGTTCCTGGAAATACTGATCCTGCTTCTATTTCAGATTATTTGAAATTTGATCAGGGTGCAAAGCTTATTAAATTTTCTAATAAGACTTCAACTGGATCCAATGGAAGTGATGCTAATTTTGTAGATGCAGATTTCCCTTTATTTAGAATGGCAGATGCTTATTTAATGTATGCTGAACTTGCTGTAGTAAATGGAAAAGGAAGTATAGCTTCTGCTTTAAATTACATCAATGCGCTAAGAACCAGAGCCGGAGCCCCTATTGTAACGCAGTCTTCTTTAACTCCGGATTTTATATTGAATGAAAGAGGAAGAGAACTTTATTGGGAAGGTTACAGACGTCAGGATCTTATCCGTTTCGGAAAATTTGCTTCCGGCTATACATGGCAGTGGAAAGGAGGAAGTATGAATGGATCAGATCTTACCAGCAATAAATTGCTTTTCCCTATTCCTAACAAGTATCTTAACCTAAACAGTAATCTTTCTCAGAATCCTGGATACTAATATAAAATAGCAAACATGAAAAATTTCTTTAAAATATTTGTAGCTCTTGTTATAGGAGTTCTTGTTATATCTTGTGAAAAAGATGAGGATCAGGCGGTTTTAGGAGAAGGTACCAACCCTTCACTGGCAGCTGATGCGAAAGTATTGATACTGGATAAAGATCATGAAAATGATAAAGCCATAAAATTTGATTGGGTAAACCCTAAATTTAATATTCAGGTTGCTTTCAATAATGCATTTGAAATTGCTAAAGCAGGTACCAATTTTAAGGATGCAAAAAGTGTTGATGTAGTTGCTAAAGATCAGACTGTAACATATACCATTCGTGATTTTAATAAAATGATGTTAAGTGCTGGGATCTTACCTGGTGTAGCTAGTCAAATTGAAATCAGAATGAGATCAAAAGTGGGGAATGTAACATTATATTCTAATCCCGTTGCTATTACAGTAACACCATATTTGACAGAATTTCCATCTTTTTATCTTGTAGGAGAAGCCTCTGTTGTGGGTTGGAATGCGTCAAGTGCACAGCTTGTTTATAAAAATGATAACATCTCTACTATATATACTTATTTGGAAAGTGGAAAAGCATTTAGATTTTTAGGACAGCAGGATTGGAATCCTATAAATTACAGTTTGGATGCAGCAGGAATAAAAACTGAAAATAAGTATTTTAAAACCTGGTCTCCTAATTTGGTGGCTGCTCCGGCTGAAAATATTCAGTTCAATGGGCCTACAGGGATGTATAAAATAGTTATTGATGCTGATGCTATGCAAAAGTCAATTACAGTTTCTCCATCTCCACTTAATAATTGGAATCCTGCTAATTTATATATTGTAGGTACGGTTAATGGTTGGGATTCAGGTACAGCCATTCCAATGAGTAATTTAGGAAATGGAAAATTTGAGTACACGGTTGCTCTTCCGGCAGCTTCTGAATTTAAATTTCTAGGTCAGCAGAGCTGGGGAGAATTAGATTGGGGGAATATAACCACAGATGGAAACACAGGATATATTGGACCGAAAGGAAGCAATGGAAATATCAAATTTGATGGTACGGGAGGTATCTATAAAATTACTGTAGATTTAAAACTAGGAGTCTACACAATAAAACCATTATAATACATTAAGTTTAATTATAAAAGCAAAGTGCTGCTTTACCGCAGCACTTTATCTATTTTTTAAGTTAATAAATAGTCATTATGAAGAAAATTACAGTTGGAGCCCTTTTGCTCTCAATGATGTTAGGTGTGAAAGCCCAATCTTTAAAATCGCCGGACGGTAAGTTTGAAATGAACTTCCAGTTAAAAGATGGAGTTCCTTTCTATAATCTGAAATACAACGGTGCGGTGGTCGTTGAAGATTCAAAATTGGGACTGAGATTATTTAAAGACACAGCCATAAAATTTGCTTCCGGAATTGCAAAGCCGGAGGATGCAAAATTCGATTTGAATAACGGTTTTGCTAAGGTAGATGAAAAAAGAGACTCCAAAAATGAGACCTGGCAGCCGGTTCTTGGAGAAAAGAAAAATTATATCAATCACTACAACGAGTTGGCACTTACGCTGAATCAGGCTTCTACGGACAGAAGTATTGTGGTGAAATTCAGATTGTTCAATGATGGTCTTGGATTCAGATATGAATTCCCACAGCAGAAAAACCTTAATTATTTCGTAATCAGAGAAGAAGATTCAGAAATTGATTTCCCTACAGATATGAAAGCATGGTGGCTTGTAGCAGACTATGATTCTCAGGAATATCAATATCAGGAGTCAAAGGTTTCTGAAATTCCTGCAAAATGGGATAAAGCTTACGATGCCAATGCCTCCCAAACTTTAGTGAAGAATGCCGTTCAGTCTCCTTTAATGCTTAAAAAAGAAGGAAAAGAACCTTTGTATATTAACGTTGCTGAAGCAGCGGTATTGGATTATCCGGCTTCCCATTTGGAAGTAGATGCGCAGAACTTCAAGTTTAAAACGCATTTAACAGCAGACAGACAAGGTGCAAAAGGATACATTCAGACTCCGTCAGTAACCCCATGGAGAACCATTATCGTTGCTCCAAAGGCAGAACAGGTGATGGATTCAAAAATGATCTTTAACCTTAACGAGCCTACGAAATATACGGATACCTCTTACATTCACCCTACAAAATACATGGGTGTTTGGTGGGAAATGATCATCGGGAAATCCCAGTGGGCTTATTCTACAGCAGAAAACGTGCATGTAGACAAAACTGACTTTACCAAGTTAACTCCGAACGGAAAACATGCAGCTAATAATACTAAAGTTAAAGAGTATATCGACTTTGCAGCAGAAAATGGATTCCAGGGATTGTTAATTGAAGGTTGGAATATCGGTTGGGAAGACTGGTTCGGACATTCTAAAGAATTTGTTTTTGACTTCATTACTCCTTATCCGGATTTTGATATCAAAATGTTGAATGAATATGCGCACTCCAAAGGAATTAAGTTAATCATGCACCATGAAACTTCAGGTTCTGCAACGAACTACGAAAGATGGGCAGACAAAGCTTTCCAGACCATGAATAAATATGGGTATGATGCGGTGAAAACAGGATATGTAGGAGATATAATCCCTAGAGGAGAACATCATTATTCTCAATGGACAATTAACCATTACTATAGAATTGCTGAAAAAGCTAATGAATATAAAATCATGGTGAATTCTCACGAATCTGTACGTCCTACAGGAGAAAGCCGTACGTATCCGAACTACATTTCTGCAGAAGCTGCTCGTGGAACAGAGTATGAAGCTTTTGGAGGTAATAAACCGGATCACCAAACTGTACTTCCATTTACAAGATGGATGGGTGGTTCTATGGATTACACGCCAGGAATTTTCCAAACGAAGCTAGATTATTATTTCCCTGGAGATAAGCGTTTTGTAAAAACTACATTAGCAAAACAACTTGCATTGTATGTAACAATGTATATGCCTCTTCAGATGGCAGCGGATCTTCCTGAGAACTACAAAAAACATATGGATGCATTCCAGTTTATCAAGGATGTCGCAGCAGATTGGGATGATACCAAAATCTTATCTGCAGAACCTGGTGATTACGTAATTACAGCAAGAAAAGCAAAAGGTACTGAAAATTGGTTTGTAGGAGGTATTACCGATGAGAACAAACGTGAATATACAGTAGATTTCTCATTCTTAGACAAAGGAAAGAAATATGAAGCAACCATCTATGAAGATGGAAAAGATGCTGATTATATTGATAATCCTCAAAGCTATAACATCTACAAAAAAGAGATTAACAGCAAATCAAAAATTAATTTTAAAATGGTAAGAAGTGGCGGGTTCGCAATTTCTATTAAACCGGTGAAATAATTTTAAAAGCAATAGTAAAATCGCCCCAATCACGATCGTGATTGGGGCGATTTGTTTTTAAGCAGATAACCTAACGTTCTCTATAGGTTTATTTATCGGAATATTCATATTTTGGTTCTGAAGTCAATTCTTTTGTTACAACCGAAGCATTCTTCATCGCCTTTTCTTTGTATTCCTTTTGATACTGTTTTACCGTCTTTCCCGTGCCATCATGTCTCCATCCCGGAGAGTAAAAGAGGTATTGAATTCGATTCTTGAAAGATAGCCCGGGTTGTCTCAGATCTTTCCCTATTCTTCGCCATTCATAAAACAGAACTGTTGCGGGGTCCTTAGACTTCATTTTTGGATAAATACCGTATTTCACAGGAACTTCAGGATCTTCCTTTTCAAATGTTCCAAAGATTTTATCCCAGATAATTAATCCCATTCCCATATTCCGGTCAAGATATTTGATATTGCAGGCGTGATGTACGCGGTGATGCGAAGGGGTTACTAAAAAATATTCCAGAAAACCCATGCTCTTAATAGATTGTGTGTGTACAAAAGTACCATAGATCTGGATGGAGGAATAAGCAACCATAACATGCAATGGATGGAAGCCTACAAATGCTAGCGGAGAAAAGAACAGATATCGGTACAAAGGCTGAAATACAGGACTTCTGAAACCTGTCGTGATATTGAAATAATCAGAATTATGATGAGTAATGTGTACCGCCCAGAAAACACGGGAGTGATGGTCTACATAATGGTGAACATAATAAGCAAAGTCCTGAGCGAGAAATACCGCAATCCAGTACCATATTCCAACTTCCCAGTCGAAAATACGATAATGATAAAAGAACATCATGACAAACATGGAAAATCCTTTCATGATAATGTCCAGGCTATAGTTTAAAAGGGCAAAAAGAACATTAGTAGCAACATCTTTGGTTTCGTAAAGCTTCTCTTTATTAAAATGACTATAAGCCATCTCTATAAAAATAATGGCTGCAAATACAGGAATAGTCCAAGTATAAACAATATCCGGCCCATCGCTTTCAAAGATTTTACTAAAATCAAACATTTTTTCTGTAAAATTAAAAATTAAATAGATAAAAAGTGTTATTTTTAGATTAAATATTCTTTTAAACGAACTGTTTTTTAGGATATCGATAAAAAAGACAGACATGATTGTGAAATATTATTATTTTCTTCAATATATTCTAGTCTCAATATCCATCACTCAACAGATCTAGAATACCGATGAATAAAAGAAAATTCTAACAATTATTTTGTGAAAACTCTTAGATTTTTTTCGTAATTTGCTCCTAAGTTGTTCATTGTTAAATTGTTGTAAAATACAACATAACAATCTGTTTTTCAGTGTAATGTGTGCTGTTTTTAATGCAGTATCATGATATACAACTGATTATTAAATTGAAGAAGAAGACTAAGTTATGAGAAAAATATATGTGTTTTTGGCCCTTTCAGCTGCTTCAATAGCTTTTTCACAATCCAAAGTATTGGAAAAAGTAGAACCGGCTTTCTGGTGGAAAGGAATGAAAAATCCTGAACTTCAAATCCTTGTTTACGGAAAAGGGATTGCTAATAATGAAATCAGTCTGTCAGACGGAATTCAAATTAAAGATATTCAAAAGGTGGAAAATTCGAACTATGTTTTTATCACGGTTAATACCAATGAAATCAACGTTCCGAAGTTTACAATTAATATTAAAAAAGATAAAAAAAATCTGGGCTCCTATACGTATGAGCTGAAACAGAGAAATCCAGGGTCTGCAGACCGCGAATCTTATACCTCAAAAGATGTAATGTATTTGATTATGCCGGATCGTTTTGCCAATGGAGATGAAAAAAATGATTCCACTCCGGAGCTTATAGAAAAGGTTGATCGTAGTTTGCCCAACGGCAGACATGGTGGTGATTTGCGCGGGATCATGAATAATCTTGATTATATCCAAAATCTGGGAGCTACAGCAGTTTGGTTAACTCCTGTAAACGAGGATAATGAAAAAGTATATTCTTATCATGGGTATGCTCAAACAGATCTGTATAAAATTGATGCCCGCTACGGAACCAACGAAGATTACAAACGGCTTTCCAAAGAATTAAATAAAAGAAATATGAAGCTAGTGATGGATTATGTAACCAATCACTGGGGGATTTCTCACTGGATGATCAAGGATCTCCCTACAAAAGACTGGATTCATTGGTTTAAAGAGGGTGAGAATGGTTTCAAAAGATCCAATTACAAAACATCATCGCAGTTTGATACCAACGCTTCAGAAATTGATAAAAAATATGCACTGGATGGATGGTTTGATTCTACAATGCCTGATATCAACCAAAAAAATCCATTGGTTTTAAAATATTTAACTCAAAATGCAATCTGGTGGATAGAGTATGCTGAATTGGGAGGTTTCCGTGTAGATACCTATCCCTACAATGATAAAGAAGCAATGGCAAAATGGGCCAAGGCGATTACCAATGAATACCCTAAATTCAATATTGTAGGGGAGTCATGGTTATATACTGCAGGACAAATTTCAGCGTGGCAAAAGAATTCCAAGACAGGAGAAGCAGCAGGATACAATTCTAATCTACCGTCTGTAATGGATTTTATGCTGTTTGGAGACATGCCTAAAGCTTTTAAAGAAAAACAAGATTGGGATACCGGTTTAATAAGGCTTTATGACTCCTTTAGCAGCGACTTCCTTTATCCGGATATTAATAATGTGATGGTTTTCTTTGAGAATCATGACACTGAGAGATGGAATGAAATCTTCAATGCAGATCCGAGCGTTTATAAAATGGGGTTAACTTTGATTTCAACTGTTCGTGGAATTCCACAGATCTATTACGGATCGGAAGTAGGAATGCGGGGCGATAAGAAAAAAGGAGGCGATGCTGATATCCGCAGAGATTTTCCAGGAGGTTGGAAATCAGATAAACAAAGCGCATTCAATCCATCAGCACAAACTGCTGAGCAGAAAGAATTTTATCAATTTACACAGAAATTACTGAACTGGAGAAAAGGTAAAGAAGTAATTCATACCGGGAAAACTAAAAATTTCGTTCCTAAGGATGGAGTCTTCACTTATTTCAGATATAATGATAAGGAAAGTGTAATGGTTGTCATCAACAATAATACAAAAGATCAGACGTTAGACTTAAAATATTTTGAAGAGTCATTAAAAGGATTCTCCAAAGGAAAAGAGGTTATTTCAGGAAAAGAATTCATATTACAGAATAACATGACAATTCCTGCGAAGACCTCATTGATCATCGAACTTGAAAAATAAATAATACCTATGAGAAAATTAATAACGGTTCATACATTCATCCTGTTTTTATTAGGATTTTCAATGCTCTCGGCACAATCAGGTAAGGCATTTGAAAAAGAAAAATCAGAGATCAGTACAATGCTGGATGCTTTTAACGTAGCGGCTGCGAAAGCAGACTATACTAATTATTTCAATTATTTTGCTGATGAATCTACATTTATAGGAACAGACGCCACTGAAATCTGGAATAAAAAAGAATTCATGGTTTGGGCAAAACCTTATTTCGATAAAAAGAAAACCTGGAATTTCACCTCTCTTAAAAGAAATATCTATTTCAGTAAAGATGGAAAACTGGCTTGGTTTGATGAATTATTAGATACCCAAATGAAAATCTGCCGTGGTTCAGGTGTTGTAGAAAAAATTAATGGACAATGGAAAGTAAAACAATATGTTCTTTCTGTGACCGTTCCAAATGAAATAGTAGATAAAGTTGTCGTTGAAAAAGCACCGATAGAAGATGTACTAATCCAAAAACTGAAGTTGTAATGGCAGTAATGGACGGGAGATATGCAGATGGTGCATCTGGGAAGAGAATAAAACCTAATCTTTCCATGCTTCAAATCATTAATATGAGCATGGGGTTTCTAGGAATCCAAATGGCATTTGGGTTGCAAAACGGAAATGCAAGCCGTATTCTGGCTAATTTAGGGGCAGATGTTCATGAGTTATCGTGGTTTTGGTTGGTGGCTCCCATTACCGGGTTAATCGTTCAGCCTATTATCGGGCATATGGGAGATAATACCTGGAGCCCGTTGGGAAGAAGAAAACCTTATTTCTTAATTGGCGCTGTTTTGTGTGCCATAGGATTGGTTTTACTTCCAAATGCTGCTTCCGTTACTCAAATGTTTGCTGCAAATGCCTTGTTATTGGCCGTCATTTTCCTAGCTATGATGGATGCATCTGTAAACATTGCTATGGAGCCTTTCAGAGCTTTGGTTGGTGATATGCTTCCGAAGCATCAGGGAACAATTGGATTTTCAGTGCAAACCATTTTGATAGGAATAGGAGCCGTGCTGGGTTCTTATTTGCCGGATTGGTTGACAAAGCTTGGGATTTCTAATGAAGCCCCCAAAGGCTTTGTTGCAGATAACGTAATTTATTCCTTTTATGTGGGAGCTGTATTGCTGATAATATCCATTTTATATACCATCATTACGACCAGAGAATATTCTCCACAAGAATTTGCTGAGTTTGAAGACGGAAAAGAAGCAGAACATGAAAAATCAAAATTCTCAGATATCTTCAAAGATTTTGCGACCATCCCTGTTCAAATGAAAAAATTGGGAATTGTTCAGTTCTTCTCCTGGTTTGCATTATTTACCATGTGGGTATTTACCACCAGTGCGCTGGCAACCCATCATATGGGACTTTCTCCGGAGGATACACACTCCAAGGCATTCAATGACGCTGGAGATTTAACAGGTAAGCTCTTTGGGATGTATAATCTTTGGGCAATTCCATTTGCATTTTTATTAACTCCTATAGCGAAGTGGATTGGTAAAAAGCAAACCCATGCTTTAGCCTTATTATGTGGTGGTTTGGGACTGATCTCCATGTATTTCATCAAAGATGTAAACAATCTATGGATTTCAATGATCGGACTGGGATTTGCCTGGGCGAGTATTCTGGCAATGCCTTATGCAATGCTTATTGAAGTGATTCCACAAAGAAAAATGGGTGTTTACATGGGAATATTTAATTTCTTTATTGTTATTCCGCAGATCATTAATGGTTTATTCGGAGGACCCATAGTAAGTGGTGTTTTTGGTAAACAGGCAATGGATTATGTAGTTGTAGGTGGAGTTTGTATGTTGATAGGAGCTTTAGTCACCATGATTTTCGTTACATCAGAAAACGAAACCCCTAAAGAAATTGCAGAAGAGATTAAACAAGTGCACTTTTAGTTAAAAGTATTAAAGCATCTAGAAAATAAAATAATAGAATTAATATTCAATAGGAGCGGGTTTTAGCCCGCTTTTGTATTTCAAAAAAAATCCATTGGCTTTAGCCAAAACTTATCTATTTTTGTATAAGAATAGAACCAATTTTTTACATAAATTAATGAATTTTAGTATTTTGAATAAAATTTTTTCCTTACAAAAGAAAAAAGAGAAACCAAAAAATGAGAATGTTACTAATGATAGATGGTTCACTGAAGAAGAATTACTTCAGGAAAAAATGCTTCAATACGATAAACACGTAGATTTCTATTATGCCAATATCATCAACTCATTGATTCTTTATACTTATAATGTAAACCAATTGGATGAAATGGCTCCCATTTTAATAGATCCATTGACGGAACTGTATGAGGAGCTTGATTATGCATTCATCCCGGTTTTGTTTGATTCTGTCTTTAGAAATAAACGGATTGATGAATCATTTAAAGAAGATTTGCTGCAATTTAAAAAGAAAGTAGATGATATCCCTGTGGAAATTTGGGACTGGGACTTTTTAGACCAACATGAAACATGGAAAAATATAAGACTTGAAGCCGAAATACTTTTAAATAAACTCAATATAGAAACAAGAACTTATAATACGGATTATACTACAATACTATTTAAAAAATAATAACAATAAAATTCAATAGGAGCTGGCTTTAGCCCAAACTTAAATCTATAATTACTGTTCGGAATCTATTAGTCTCCCACAGATTTCACGGATAAAACAGATGTTTACGTTTATTTATATCTGCTCGATCTTCGGAAAAAAGGATATTCGTGGCATGAAATTTTATCGCAGATAAAATCCTTGCGTCTTAAAGCATAAAGAATAAATCAATTGCATCTTTGCTAAATCTAATTTATCAGCAATTTTATCCTTTCGCAAACCGTTCATTCCTTTCTTAACCTACATCAACTTTTTTTCACCATCACATCCCGTACATTTGTACCATAAATAATCACAGAAATGAAAACAGTATATCATAAAGCAGATTCTAGAGGCCACGCTAATCATGGCTGGTTAAACTCTTATCACACATTCAGTTTTGCAAACTATCAAAACAATGACAGAATGAACTTTGGTGTTTTAAGAGTATTGAACGACGATACCGTTTCTCAGGGAATGGGATTCGGGACACACCCACACAGAGATATGGAAATTATATCCATTCCTTTAGAGGGAGATTTGGAACACAAAGATTCAATGGGTACTGCTGCGGTAATTAAGAAAGGTGAAATTCAGGTGATGAGCGCCGGAACCGGAGTAATGCATAGCGAATACAATAAGAATAAAGATGAAGAAGTAAAATTCTTACAGATCTGGGTTTTTCCTAAAGAATTAAATGTTGAACCAAGATATGACCAGAAAAGCATCAAAGAAGGAGAAAAAATAAATGGATTCCAACAGATTTTATCCCCTAATAAAAATGATGACGGCGTTTGGATTCATCAGGATGCCTGGTTCAATTTGGCCAACTTCAAAAAAGGGAATGGTAAAAACTATATGCTGAACAAAAAAGGAAACGGAGTCTATGCTTTTGTTTTAAAAGGATCAGCAAAAGTAGGAGACCGTATCCTTAATGAAAGAGACGGTTTGGGAATCTGGGATACACAAAGTTTTAATATTGAAGCGGTGGAAGATGCGGAAATATTATTAATGGAAGTCCCAATGGAATTGCCATCTTATCTTAAATAAAAAATTAAATTTGCATTCTTAAAAATTAGAAATAGTATCCAATCACCATCAACGGTATCCTTGTGGATGATGATTGGATATAACTTAAAAATAAATACTACATATGAAAATTTTAGCAATAGCAGGAAGTAACTCAGACGTTTCAATGAACAAGCAGTTGGTAGCCTATGCATCAACATTATTTGAAAATGCAGAAGTAGAAGTAGTGGATCTGAATCCTTTCGAAATGCCAATCTATAAACATGAAAGAGAATTAGCAGGGGGGGTGCCTCAGGAAGCTCATGACTTTGCGGCTAAAATCGATGGGGCAAACCTATTGTTGGTTGCTTTAGCAGAGCATAACGGAACCTATTCTACAGCATTCAAAAATGTGTTCGACTGGGTATCCAGAATCAAGGACAGAACGGTTTGGAATGAAGTGCCAATGCTATTGATGGCTACATCTCCGGGAGGTAGAGGTGGTGCAGGAGTTTTAGATGCAGCATCAAAACGTTTCCCTTTCCACGGTGGAAATGTGGTAGAAACTTTCTCACTTCCTTTCTTTAACGACAACTTTGATAAAGCTGAACAAAAAATTTCTAATGAAGAGAAAAACAGTGAATTAAAGGAAAAAATCAAGAAGATTGCAGCCATTGAAACCATCCTTGAAAAATAGAATTTGAATATTCATTTAAAATTACTATTTTTGCAAAAAGAAAAGAGATGAAAATTCAGACCTCCTATAAACAATGTTTTTCTCATAAAGGGAAAATTATGGACTCTGAAATTCTGAGATAAAATAACGGCCGATAATCTGAAAAGATTGTCGGCTTTTTTGTTTTCTAAAATCGAGTATAAAAGTAATTGAAATATTAAAAGATAAGAAGACACAAGACGTCAGATGTAAGACAATTAATCATCTGAAATCTGAAATCTGAAATCTAAAAATCTAAGCAGACATGAGCAACACTTACAAATCAGCAGGAGTAGACAAAGAAGAAGGATACAAAACGGTTGACAAGATCAAAAAAGCGGTCGGTGAAACCCATAATTCCAATGTATTGAACCACTTGGGAAGTTTTGGTGCTTTCTATGAGATCGGAGGATATAAAAATCCGGTTCTTGTTTCAGGAACAGATGGAGTAGGAACAAAGCTGAAAGTAGCTTTGGATACTAAAAAATACGACTCTATTGGTGTAGACTGTTTCGCCATGTGTGCCAATGATATTCTTTGTCACGGTGCTAAACCATTATTCTTTTTAGATTACTTAGCTTGTGGTAAACTAGATTCTGAAATTGCAGCTGAGATCGTTTTAGGAATGGTGAAAGCTTGTAAGGATAACAACTGTGCATTAATTGGTGGAGAAACTGCTGAAATGCCGGGAATGTATCAGCCGGGAGATTATGATGTTGCAGGATTCTGTGTAGGAATCGTAGAAAAAGACCAAATCATTGATGGTTCCAACATTAAGCCAGGTAATAAAATTATTGCATTACCAAGCTCAGGATTCCATTCAAACGGTTTCTCTTTAGTAAGAAAAGTATTCCCGAATTTTGAAGAAGAGTTTGAAGGAAAACCTTTATATGAAACGCTTTTAGTTCCAACAAGATTATATTTCAAAGATATTCACAAAGTATTGGAAGAAGTAAAAGTAGGTGGAATTGCTCATATTACAGGGGGCGGACTTTACGAAAACGTTCCAAGAATCATTCCTGAAGGACTTTGTGCTTCTATAGACGGTTCAAAAATCAGAATTCCAAGTGTAATGCTTGAACTGGAGAAAAGAGGTGGAGTAACTCGTGAAGAAATGTTTGGAACATTCAATATGGGGGTTGGGATGATCATTGTAGTAGATGCTGAGCATGCTGAAAAAATATTACACCTTTTAGATGATGCTTACGAAATTGGTGAGATCACAGAAGGAGCAGAGAAAATCAATTTATCACTATAATAATATAACAATATAACGATGTACCAGTGTACCAATTAAATCATTGTTACATTGCTAAACTGATACATTGTTACATTAATAGAATGAAGAATATCGTTGTACTCGTATCCGGTTCAGGAACCAATCTGCAGAGAATCATTGATACTATTGAAGCTGGAGAAATTCAGAATGCAAAAGTAAATTTGGTGGTTGCTGACAGAGAGTGTTTCGGATTAGAAAGAGCAAAGAATCACAATATAGAAAACATACTCATTCCAAGAGGAAAGAACTTCAGCACTGAATTGGCTAAAGTAATCCCACAAAATACAGATCTGATCGTATTGGCAGGATTTTTATCCATTTTAAAATCTGAGTTCTGCGAAAACTGGAATGGTAAGATAATCAATATTCATCCTGCATTGCTTCCGAAGTTCGGTGGAAAAGGAATGTGGGGAATGAACGTTCATAATGCAGTCATTGAAGCAAAAGAAGTAGAAAGTGGGGCAACAGTGCATTTTGTAACTTCTGGAATTGATGAAGGAGAAGCTATTCTTCAAAAATCTTTTGAAGTAACAGCTGATGATACTCCTGAAACATTAGCACAGAAAGTTCATCAGATAGAATATGAAATATTTCCCTTAGCGATCAATAAGGTCCTGGGAAATAAATAAATTTTACAATGTACTAATGTAACAACCAGTATTGAAGGTATTGTTACATTGCTAGACTGATACATTGTTAAATTAATAAAAAAAAATCTAAGTAAAATAAAAGTAAGTTCGGAGGTGAAAGACCCGGACACAGTTTGAAATAGCTGTAAAAAGTAAAAAATTGAAAGTAAAATGAGTAAAAAGAGAGTTTTAATCAGCGTTTCTGACAAGAGTGGATTAATTGAGTTCGCACAGTTTTTAGAAGCTCAGAACTATGAGTTGATCTCTACAGGAGGAACGTTCAAACATTTGAAAGACGCTGGTTTAAATCCCATTCAGATTGATGAGGTTACCGATTTCCCTGAAATGTTGGACGGAAGAGTGAAAACTCTACACCCAAAAGTTCACGGTGGATTGTTAGCTGTTCGTAACAACGAAGAGCACATGAAAACCGTTCAGGAGCACGGAATTGGTCTGATTGACATGGTTATCGTAAACCTTTATCCTTTCTTTGAAAATGTAAATAAAAATATTTCATTACACGAGAAAGTAGAGTTTATCGATATCGGTGGACCATCAATGCTTCGTTCTGCAGCAAAAAACTTTGACTCTGTGACGGTAATTACTGATGTAGAAGATTATACAACAGTAAAACTGGAAATGGAACAAAATGGGGATACGTACATTGAAACCCGTAAAAAGCTTGCAGGCAAAGTATTCAACCTTACCTCTGCTTATGATGCAGCTATTTCAAGAATGCTTTTAGATGAGGAATATCCTACCTATTTAAATGCTTCTTACAAAAAGGTTTCTGACCTAAGATACGGCGAAAATCCTCACCAGACAGCGGCTTACTATGTTTCTACTTTCGAGAATGGAGCAATGAAAGACTTTGAACAGCTTGGAGGTAAAGAACTTTCTTTCAACAATCTTCGTGATATGGACCTTTGTTGGAAAGTGGTTACTGAATTCAAAGAAGAAATGGCTTGTTGTGCCGTAAAACACTCTACTCCTTGTGGTGTAGCTATCGGTACTTCAGCATTGGAAACCTACCAAAAAACATTCGAATGTGATCCGGTATCTATCTTTGGCGGAATTGTTGCTATGAACTATAAAATTGATGCAGCTACAGCCGAAGAATTAAACAAAACATTCCTTGAGATTGTAATGGCATCAGATTTCGATGAAGAAGCTCTTGAAGTTTTAAGAAAAAAGAAAAACCTAAGAATCATCAAAATTGTAAACCCTGTTTCAGATAAGCAGACGTGGGTGAAAGTGGATGGTGGTATCTTGGTTCAGGATAACGATACTCATTTCTCTGATGATATTAAGGTGGTAACAGAAGTTCAGCCTACAGAAGAGCAGAAAAAAGCATTGCTTTTCTCTCAAAGAGTTGTAAAATATGTGAAATCAAACGCTATTGTAGTTTCCAACGGAATCCAGGCTTTCGGAATTGGAGGTGGACAGGTTAACAGAATCTGGGCTACACAGCAGGCTATTGAAAGAGCAAAAGAAAAATTTACAGGAGATTTAGTATTGGCTTCAGATGCGTTTTTCCCTTTCCGTGATGTAGTTGATTTCTGCGCTCAGGAAGGTATTAAGGCTATCATTCAGCCGGGTGGAAGTGTAAAAGATCAGGATAGTGTAGAAGCTGCAAATGAGCACGGTATCCCAATGATGTTTACAGGTGTTAGACACTTTTTTCACTAATTAAAATAGAATTAAAAAATAATTAGGGATTGTATTTTTAGCATTCAAAATTATATATTTGTAAAATAAGACTAGATAATAAATAAAGTATGAGAATATTAATCATAGGTGAAGGCGGTAGAGAATCTGCTTTAGCGGCAAAGCTTCAGAATGACTCAAGAATTTCTAAAATGTTTTTTGCTAACGGGAATGCTACTACCGATGTAATAGGGAAAAATGTTCATTTATCAGAAATCAAAGAACTTAGAGATTTCGCTATTAAAGAAAAGGTTGATCTTACGATTGTAGGTCCTGAGGCTCCACTAGTTGCAGGCTTAAAGGATGAGTTTAAAAAACACGATCTTAAAGTTTTCGGACCCACGCAGAAAGTGGCAAGCCTTGAAGGAAGTAAGGCTTTCTCTAAGAAATTTATGCAGACCTATGATATCAAAACGGCAAAAGCTGTAGTATTTGATTCATATAATGATGCTAAAGAATATGTACAGACACAGGAGTATCCTTTAGTAATCAAGGCAAGCGGTTTAGCAGGTGGGAAAGGTGTTGTTATTTGTGACACTCTTGAAGAAGCTGAAGCTACCATCCATGATTTCATGATCAGAAGAATCTATGGAGATGCTGGTATCCGTTTAGTTATCGAAGAATATTTACAAGGTTTTGAAGCTTCTATTATCGCTTTTTCAAATGGTGATAAGCTGTTCCCTTGTGTAGCTGCAAAAGATTATAAAAAAGCTGGAAACGGGGATACAGGACCAAACACAGGAGGTATGGGTTCAGTAGCACCAAGTCCGGAATTTACTCAGGAGCACTATGCTGATTTCGAGAAAAATATCTTAGAACCAACCATTACAGGTCTTAAGGCTGAGGGCTTCGGATTTAAAGGAATCATCTTCTTCGGATTGATGGTAACTAAAAATGGAGCTTATCTTCTGGAGTATAACATGAGATTCGGAGATCCTGAAACTCAGGTATTGATGGCTCTTATGGAAAACAACCTTCTGGATGTGATCCAAGACTGTATGGAAGGGAAAGACATTGAGCTTAAGTTTAAGGACGAAAAAGCAGTTTGTCTTGTAATGTGTTCAGGAGGATATCCTAGAAACATTGAAACAGGGTTTGCAATTACAGGTGAAGATAAAGTAAACCACAGTAAACTATTATATGCAGGAGCTATCAGAAAAGGAGACAAAGTGGTTTCCAACGGTGGTAGAGTATTGAACATTGTAGCAACAGGAGCTACTTTCGAAGATGCCCGCAAGAAAGTTTATGAAGACGCAGGTCATGTGCATTTCGATTACGGCTTCTACAGAGAAGACATCGGAAAGTTTTAATAAAAATCGCGAAAAAAGATTTGGAGAAATTCCAAGTCTTTTTTTGTAACACAGTTAATATTAGAAATAAGAGTCAGATGCTAGATTCCAGACTTCAGACCAATAATCTGAAATCTGATGTCCGAAATCTGATATCTTTCAAACAAATCAATTATCAAAAATGAACAACGGTATTATTATTTTAGATTTCGGATCCCAGTACAACCAACTTATCGGAAGAAGAATCCGTGAGATGGGTGTGTACTCTGAAATCCTACCTTACAATACACCTTTACAAGATATTTTAGCAAAACAGCCAAAAGGAATTATCCTTTCCGGTGGACCAAGCTCTGTAAATGCAGAAAACGCTCACCTGGTTGAAAAGGAATTATACGAACAGGGAGTTCCTGTTTTAGGAATTTGCTACGGAATGCAGATGACAGCTCACCTTTTAGGCGGGAAAGTAGACAAGGGAGAAAAGGGAGAATATGGTAAAGCAAACCTTGAAATCATTAAAGAAAGCTCTTTATTAAAAGGAGTAACTCAAAACTCTGTTGTTTGGATGAGTCACTTTGATGAAGTAGGAGAATTACCTGCAGGCTTTGAATTAAACGCAAAATCAGGAGTAATTGCTTCCATTTCCAACGAAGATAAAAAAATATTCTGTGTTCAGTTCCACCCGGAAGTTTCTCATACAGAAGAAGGTGGGAAAATGCTTGAAAATTTTGTTTTCGGAATCTGTAATGCAGATAAAAACTGGAAACTGACTAATTATATTGAAAAAACAGTTGAAGAAATTCGTGAAAAAGTAGGAGATAACAAAGTAATCCTTGGTCTTTCCGGAGGGGTTGACTCTTCTGTAGCAGCCGTTTTGATTCACAAGGCTATTGGTGATCAGTTGACTTGTATCTTTGTAGATACAGGACTATTGAGAAAAAATGAAGGTAAGAAAGTAATGGACCAATATGGAGAGCATTTCCATATGAACATTAAAATGGTTGATGCTCAAGAAAGATTCCTTTCAAAACTTGCCGGAGTAGATGATCCTGAAGCGAAGAGAAAAATCATCGGAAACGAGTTTATCCATGTTTTTGATGAAGAATCCCACAAAATTGAAGGAGCTAAATTCTTGGCACAAGGAACAATTTATCCTGACGTTATCGAAAGCCAGTCTGTAAACGGACCATCTGCAGTGATTAAGTCTCACCACAACGTTGGAGGACTTCCTGAAGATATGGAATTCGAATTATTAGAGCCATTAAGAGAGCTTTTCAAGGATGAAGTAAGAAGAGTAGGTGAAGAATTAGGAATTCCTCATCACATGGTATACAGACACCCTTTCCCAGGTCCTGGACTTGGAATCAGAATATTGGGCGCTGTGGATGCTGAAAAAGTAAGAATCCTTCAAGAAGCTGATGATATCTTCATTGAAGAATTATATAAAAACGATCTTTACGAAAAAGTATCTCAGGCTTTCGTAGTATTGCTTCCTGTAAAATCTGTAGGAGTAATGGGTGACGAGAGAACTTACGAATATACAGCTGTAGTGCGTTCTGCTAACACCATCGACTTTATGACGGCAACGTGGAGCAGACTTCCTTACGAGTTCTTAGATACTGTTTCCAGCAGAATCATCAATGAAGTAAGAGGAATCAACAGAGTAGCTTATGATATTTCAAGCAAACCACCTGCAACCATTGAGTGGGAATAATTTTTGACTTGAATTTAAAATATAAATCCTGCCCATTTTTGGGTGGGATTTTTTGTTAAATGTTTTTATTATTTCTGAGAAAAACCTTTATTTAGCATAGAATAATCATGAAACACTAATCAGATGGATAATGTTAAATAATCATATCCATTGGTCTACAAATTATATATGAGAAACACGTTAACATTCTTACTGATTCTAACAGTCACTTCCATCTTTGCACAGTCTAAAAAGTTTATTATTGAAGAGCTAAATCTGCCAGATCCTACGCAGGCAATTTCCAACTCCAATTATAATAAGATCCAACTTCAGGATGTAAGGCCTGATCCTGAAAATTTCGGGATCGTAATGAAAGGAGTGTCTGATAGAAAAGCTAAGGTCAGATTCAGCCCGAGCTTTGAAGAACAGCTCACCAAAATGTTTGATAAAGGAATTGATAAAAGCTCTGCAAAAGATCAGGAGCTATTTTTCCAGTTGAGAGATTTGAATTATCTGGAAGTAACCATTGATTTTACTCAGTACGGATATTTTGATTTTAAAGGATTGATCTTTGGAGGTAAGGATAATCAGTACCAACTGATCAAGAAGGTTGACACTACATTGGTTTTGTATAAAATGGATGTTACAAAAGAAATGGAAAAACAGTCTTTGAACTATATCAAAAATTCTATATTCGAAAGCGTTTCTGCCAGTCCTATTGATAGCAGGGTTTATACTTTAGAAGATATTAATAATTATGATAAAATAGCGAAATCACGATTGCCTTTGTATACTAACCAAAAGCTTATAGATGGGATTTATCTGAATTATAAATCATTCAGTATGCAAACTCCTGATCAGCCGATTGATGAAATAAAAATGGAGCAAGGAATGATTGCCAAGATAACTTATATGGATGATAAAGGAAAGAAGAAAAATGCAAAAACAGATTCTTACGCTGTTGTTTATCAGGGAAGACCTTTTGTGCTTTATGCCGGTGAGTTGTATCCAATGAGAAAAACACCGGAAGATTTTTATTTCATTTCAAAACTTCATGAGCTGCCAAATGGTAAAAGACAGTTTTCTGGAGGAATAACAGTACAATTGATAAGCGGAGTAGTGGGCGGAGTAATTGGGATTTTGATAAAAACGGGAAAGGCAAAACAATATGAATGCCGGTTGGACTATTTTAATGGCAAGTATGAGATCATTAGAGAGATCAGTTCAAAGAAATAAGATAATTGAGCTTAAAATATAAATCCTACCATTTTTGGTGGGATTTTTTATTACCAATCTTGTCTTAAAATAATTCCAATGCTTAAAAAATAAATTAATATTAAGAATGTAATGCCATTAATAAGGTATAAGATTGCTTTTTTACTATGCTGATGAATTATATAAAAATTAATAATTAAAATAAGGAGAACTACTGGAATAAATTCAAGGAAAAAGTCTGACTGAAAATATGTTGATAATACTAAGTAAATCAATGATATAATTAAATTAACTATTGAGAGTTTTTTCATGCCTAGTTTTTGTTTAACATTAGATTAAGGTTTGCTAGGCTGCATTATAAAAATAAAAATCCTCTGCAGAAAAAGCATTCAGATTTTCCATATAATCAAAATAAGAATTATAAATATCAGTATCTACAGATAAATATTGATGTGATATCATATCAACAATAATATATTCTACATCATTAAATGTATGTAGAACATTTCTTACTTGTGACACGTACTTATTTTCCAGAACTATAACAGCAATTTTTTCTGAGTCAATTTTTATATCAATGTCATAGTGAGATGATCATGTCTCCATTACAGAGGTGAAATCAGAATGTTTCCAGTAATTATTTGAATGAACTACTTTTCGTAAAGTTTCAGTGATATTCATTGTTAAATTTTGTCTTAATGGTTGGAAAGTACTTTTCTATAAGGATTTAAGTAAAATATTTTCACTAAATTTAAGTAAAATTACATCAAATGCAAATAGATACAAGAAACCTGACGCTTCAGGATTATAATGAATTGGCGGAAACAATGAAAAGGGCTTATCCACAGATGTCGGAATCCATTTGGTCCAAAAAAAGTATTGAAAAACTGACAAAAATGTTTCCCAATGGGCAAATCTGCATTACCGTAGACGGAAAACTAGCTGCCGTGGCACTTTCCATTATTGTTAATTATGATGAATTTGGAGACGATCATACCTATAGTGACATAACAGGGAACTATACTTTTAATACCCATTTATCTACAGGGAATGTTTTATATGGAATAGAAGTCTTTGTAGATCCGGAATTCCGTGAACTTCGTCTCGGAAGAAGGTTGTATGATGCCCGAAAAGAACTTTGTGAATTATTAAACTTAAAATCGATTGTTCTTGGTGGAAGAATCCCAAATTATCACAAATACAGCCACGAACTTTCTCCAAGAGAATATATACGAAGAGTAAGAGATAAGGAGATTTATGATCCCGTTTTATCTTTTCAGCTTTCTAATAATTTTCTTCCGATCAGAGTTCTGAAAAAGTATCTTCCCGAAGATGAAGCTTCACATGAAAACGCTGTTCTTTTGCAGTGGAATAATATTTACTATAGCAAAAGTCCTAATACCATGCAGGATAGTATCATTCGCCTCGGTTTGGTACAGTGGCAAATGCGACATTTTAAAGATATAGAAGCATTTTATGAACAGGTCGAGTTCTTTGTGAATGTAATGGGAGACTACAAATCGGATTTTGTGCTTTTCCCAGAGTTGTTCAATACACCGTTACTGGCTCCTTTCAACAAACTTTCAGAAAGAGATAGTATGATAGAACTGGCTAAACTTACTGAAGATATCAAAAAGAAAATTTCAGAATTGGCCATCAGTTATAATGTGAACATTATCTCCGGAAGCATGCCTGTTTTTGATAACGATAATAATGATTTGTATAACGTAAGCTATCTTTTGCACCGTGATGGACGTATAGATGAATACCGAAAAATTCACATTACTCCCAATGAAAAGAGGTATTATGGAATGAAAGGAGGTAATGAAATAAAGGTCTTTGATACAGATTGTGGTAAGATAGGCCTTGTCATATGCTACGACGTAGAATTTCCTGAATTACCAAGGATTTTGGCAGATCAGGGAATGAAGATCTTGTTTGTTCCTTACCTTACGGATACACAGAATGCTTACATGAGAGTACGCCACTGTGCCGCGGCTAGAGCCATAGAAAATGAATGCTATGTAGCAATCGCAGGCTGTGTGGGTAACCTTCCGAAAGTAAATAATATGGATATTCAGTTTGGGCAGGCTGCAGTATTTACGCCGTCAGATTTTGCCTTTCCTTCCAATGCTGTGAAAGGAGAAGCTACACCCAATACAGAAATGACATTGATTGTAGATGTAGACTTGAACTTATTGAAAGATCTCCATCACAACGGTTCCGTTCAGGTGATGAAAGACCGAAGAAAAGACCTTTATGAAACCTATCTTAAATAGCAAAACAGAATGCGAAAGCATTCTGTTTTTATTTTACCTAAAATTTATTGAGCGTATTATTTATACTGTGGGCAAACCACTGCAGGACAAATTAAGCCCGGGCATTGTGGAAGTCCGTCAGTAGGGCAGCACTGATGTGAGCACTTACCACCGATAATGATTCCACTTCCTGAAACGTTCTTTAATTGTTCTCTTGAAAGTTTGCTGTTACGTAAATTTTTCATAGTGTAATACTTTTATTGGTTTGTTTTGATATTTGTACGATGTAAATATAGAAAAATATATTAAGTTTTATCACTAATGGTGGATTTTTGTGTTTATGATTATTTTTTATTTTGTAATATGTTGATTATGTGTTTGATTTTTCAATAAATTATTTTGAAATCATTATATTTAGTCATTAATAAAAAACTAAAAGCTATACAAAAATGAATTGTAAAATGGTATAACACTGAAAAAATACTATGGCTTTATCACTCCGGGTAGAAATATGAGAGTAGTAAGTGAACCCTAAAATAGGTTGAATTAAAAAAAATACTAATATTTAATATAAAAATATGACAGGTACAGTTAAATGGTATAATGAATCAAAGGGATATGGATTTATTTCTCCTGATGATGGCAGTGTAGATATTTTTGTTCATTATTCTGCATTAAAAGCAGTAGGAATAACAACTTTATCCGAGGGACAAAAAGTTTCATTTGATCTTGTTAGAGCAAAAACAGGAAAATTAGAAGCAAGTAATATGAAATTATCATCATAGATCTTAAGGATTAATTATATGAAAAACTATCAGTGTGCTGGTAGTTTTTTTAGTAAGCACTTTTATAAAAGTAGAGTTGGGAACAGTTTTTGGAGTAAATTGCACCTACTATACATACACTATGTTTGACAAGCAGCAAAGAAAATTGAAAAGATCCGCCAGACTTATTTCCGTATTAAGCAAATATGGTTTTAAGGATATGCTGGCAAGAATGAACGGAGGGAATAAGCAGGAAGAAACCTCAAATTCGGATGAGATTATTTCAAAAGGGACCGTTTATGAAAGAATCAGGCTGGCTCTTGAAGAGCTGGGGCCTACCTTTGTAAAACTTGGTCAAACATTCAGTAATAGGGAAGATTTACTCCCACCGGAACTGATTCAAGAGTTACAGAAATTACAGGACAAGGTAGAAACGGTAGACATGGATGTGGAAGAAGCACTGGAGAGCGAATTCAATATCTCAGTGAAAGACCATTTCCTGGAAATTCAAAAAAAGCCATTGGCTACGGCTTCCATCGCACAAGTTTATAAGGCGGTTTTGCTGGATGGCAGTCCGGTAATTTTAAAATTGAGAAAACCAGATGTACAGTCTGTTATTGAAGATGATTTACTTTTAATAAAGGATATTGAAAAATTAATATCTGCCTATTCAGAAATAGGCGAAAAACTTAATCTGAAACAGGCCATTTCAACTTTCGAAAGATCATTATTGGAAGAAGTATCCCTGATCAACGAAAAGAATAATATTCAACAGTTTCGTCTTAATTTTAAAAATAATAAAGAAACCTATGTCCCTAAAGTATATGATGAATTTTCCAACAATAATATTCTTTGTATGGAATTCATTGATGGAATTAAGGTGACGGATAAATCAGTTCTTTTAGCAAATAATATTGACCCTGTAAAAGTTTCTGAAACAGGATTAAGACTTTTTGTTTCTCAGATTCTGGATTATGGTTTCTTTCACGCAGATCCGCATGCTGGAAATATTCTCGTGAAAAAAGACGGTAAGATTGTCTTTATAGATTTTGGTGCCGTAGGAAAGATTCAGCCTAATGATAAGGAAATTCTTGAAAACCTGATTGTAAGCTTTGTTGCCAAAAATCCACATAAAATAGTTCGTTATCTTAAAAAAATGGCCGTAAGCTATGAAATTCCGGATGAAAGGAGGTTTGAAAATGATGTGGAAGACATCCTGAATTTTGTTCACAGTTCCTCATTGCAGGAAATCAATGTTCAGGTGATCATCAATAAGATGAAGGATATTTTAAAAGATAACAGACTTTATATGCCTGATTATTTTTATCTTTTATTTAAAGGAATCAGCCTGATAGAGGGAGTAGGAAGAAATATTAATCCGGATCTGGACATTGTAAAAAGTCTTCATCCCTATACCCGAAAAATATTTACAAAAAAAATCAGCCCAAAGAACCTTTTAAAAACTGGAATGGACAGGATGATGAATTTTACAGATAATGTAGATGAAATCCCCAAGGAACTTCGTTCTGTGCTCCAAAAGCTCGATGAAAATAAGTTCACAGTCTCCAGTGAAATAAAAAATATAGAAAAGACTAACCAACTTATAAAGTCCAGTGTTGTCAATTTAATTTTAGCCATGATACTGGGGGCAAATATCATAGCAACCTCTATAGTATTTACTTCAGAATCAGGTCCAAGAATTGGTGAGTTGTCTGTTGTTGCAGTTTTAGGATTTGTTTTTTCAGTTATTTTAGTTTTGATACTCTTGTTGAGGGTAACCAGAAAGTAGAAAAGATAAAAGTTAAAAAAGTGATTATGCCAATCTAAGGGTTGGTAATGGGAGCCTGTAACCTATCATCTGGCCCCTTTTAAACCTGATTTTAAATTCTACATATTAATACCTATCTTTGCAAAATGGAAAAACTCACTTTTGCAGATTTTGACCTGCCGGTTAAGATTCTTGATGTTTTAGCGGATTTAGAATTATTTGAGCCTACCCCTATTCAGGAGAAAAGTTTAAAGCCTATCCTTTCCGGGCGAGATGTAATGGGAATTGCACAGACAGGAACGGGGAAAACATTGGCCTATCTTTTACCTGTTCTAAAGACTTGGAAGTATAATAAAACAGGAAATCCAACTGTTTTAGTACTTGTTCCTACAAGAGAATTGGTGGTACAGGTAACCGAAATCATTGAGAAACTGACAGAAAATATTACAGCAAGAGTAATTGGAATATACGGTGGGAAAAATATCAATACCCAGAAATTATTATTTAATGATGGTTGTGATATTTTAGTAGGAACTCCTGGTAGAGTGATGGACCTTTCCATAGACAATGCAATTTCCCTGAAAGAAGTTCAGAAGCTTATCATTGACGAGTTTGATGAAATGCTTAACCTTGGTTTCAGACCACAGTTGACTCACATTTTTGAAATGATGAAAGGGAAGAGACAAAATATTCTTTTTTCTGCAACCATGACAGAAGCTGTAGATGATATGTTGGATGAATATTTTGCAAGTCCGATAGAAATTTCATTGGCAAAATCAGGGACACCGCTTGAAAAAATAGAACAGACTGCCTATAAAGTTGAAAACTTCAATACTAAAATCAATTTACTTGAGCATTTATTGAAGAATAATACAGACATGTCCAAGGTGTTGATTTTTAATAACAATAAAAAGCATGCAGACTTGCTTTTTACGAAGATTGATGAGCTTTTTCCAGAGCAGTTTGACGTGATTCACTCCAATAAGTCTCAAAACTATAGACTTAAAGCGATGAAGAGCTTTGAAAATGAAGAAATCAGAGGGCTAATCACTACGGATGTAATGGCAAGAGGTCTGGATATCTCAAATATTACCCACGTTATCAACTTTGAGACACCTGATATCCCTGAACAGTATATTCACAGAATCGGTAGAACTGGTAGAGCGGATAAAGAAGGTAAGGCCGTGACTTTTGTAACTAAAAAGGAAGAGCCTTTAATTCTTGATATTGAACTATTGATGGACAAGGAATTAAAGTTTAACGAGTTCCCGGAGGGTGTGAAAATCAATCCTAATAAAATTGCTTCTGAGAAAGATGAGGTGGTGATGAAAAATCCGGTTCAGGTAAAACTGAATGATGGAGGAGGAGCTTTCCACGATAAAAAGGCGAAGAATACTAAAGAGAACTGGGGTGGTCCATCAAAAAGAAAGGCACCTAAGAAATTTGGAGCCAACAGATCACAACAAAAAGCGATATCTAAATCGAAAAGAAAGAAATAATACAAAAAAAGACTCCCACTCGGGAGTCTTTTTTTATTTCATGATTATAGATTATTTCATATAAGGATTCATTACCTTAGTCCAGATTTGGTAGCCCTCAGGCTTAAAATGGAGCATATCTTCCACGAAAATGTCTTTTCTAACATTTCCGTTGGCATCTTCCATTGCCTTGGTAACATCAATAAACTCAGCATTAGGTTCCTTTTTCATGAAAGCGGAAATCCTTTTATTGGCTTCTTTCATTTGTGGCCAAAGCTTCTCTCTGCTCGGAGAATATTTTATAGAGATGTAGTCTACTTCAATATTAGGAAATCTTTCACGGATCTTTCTGTAAAGGGTTTTATATCTTTTAACAACTTTTTGAGCTTTCAACTGATGGTTGTCTGCAAAGTCATTTTCCCCACAATATATAATAATCTGTTTAGGCTGATAAGGCGCTAAAAGATCATCAGCAAAATAATTGAGATCGGTAAGCCTTGAACCACCGAAGCCTCTGTTGATAATTGTCTTAGTTGGGAAATAATCAGCAACATCTGTCCATTTGGTAAAGGAAGAGCTTCCTAAAAATAAAATGGCATCTCGGGATGGTGGATTCTGCTGATCCTGTTTTTTGAACTCTTGAATGTCCTGCCAGAACATGGGCTTTTTTTCCTGAGAAAAGGCAATAGTAAAACACAGCAATAGAAAGGCTGTTAGAATCTTCTTCATTATTTTCAGATTTAAAATTTGAGATAAAAGTAATAAAAAACTCCCGATCATCGGGAGTTTAGAGTTTATCTTTTGTAAGTAATATACGTGACATCCGGTATTTTATCCCCATCTCGATCATAATTGCCAAATTGTTGTGCCAGTCTAAGATCTTGACCTGTCAAAATATCAACCTTGTATTTCATATTTTCTTCTTTGTCAAACTTGATGCCTAAAAGCTTGGTTTCTTGGTCATAGGTATATTCCCCTTCGCTTTTTGCAAGGATCTGACAATCTGCACCAGTTCCTACATAACCCGTGTAGCTGATATAAAAATCTGTTCTGAAGAAAAGAGTATTTTTTGTTGCACATCCTGTCAAAACATCGGTTTGAAGAACTGTTTTATTATCCTTTCCGGAAATTACTTCTCTCTTCACTTCTTTCCAATCTCCCTTCATTATGTCCATTTCATAGGCTTGAAGGTTATCATCATTACAAGAAGTCAATGCCAAAGCAGAAAAGGCAAATAAAAGTAGTTGTTTTTTCATTTTCACAAATTTTAAGAATATGCTAAAATATAAATAAATTTGAAATATTTGTAATGAAATAATGATTTTTTAAACAAATGTTTGTAAATAAGATAATTTGAAACACCCTGAGATAGGGTAGGCATAAATTATTAAAAAGATTCTGTTAGTAAGCATTAAAAAAAGCGAACCTTGGTCCGCTTTTATATATTATTTTATTCAAGAAGTTATTAATAACTCATTTCCACAATTTTGGAAGCATCCTGAGGGGTCAATTTCTTGTACTCTCCAAGACCTAGCCAATTTCTGTCTGTAAAGGCTTTTTCTACTCTTTCTGCAGTGCCTTTGAAATCTTCTGTATATTCTGAAAGCTTGGTTTTGATATGCAGGCTGTGGAAGAATTCTTCCAGTTTTTTAATTCCCAGTTCAGCTTTTTCCTCTACAGTTCCATCCTTAATTCCCCATACTCTTTCTGCATACTGAGCCAATTTTCCTTTTTTGTCTTCAAAATTGTAACGGTAGTGAGATGGAGCAATGATAGCCAATGTTCTGGCATGGTCTATACCAAAATAAGCTGTCAGCTCATGGCCCATGGCGTGTACAGCCCAGTCTGTGATGACTCCTTTCTGAATCAATCCGTTTAAAGCCATTGTACAACACCACATAAAGTTTCCTGCTGCATCATAATTGAAATCATCTGCCAATACTTTCGGAGCTGTTTCCTGAATACTTATTAAGATACTTTCTGCAATTCTTTCCTGAAGATCAGCAGAAGATGGAGCTGTCATATATTGTTCCAACACATGGGTATAGGCATCTGTAAGGCCATTTACAATTTGATTTTTAGGAATAGATTTGATTACTTCAGGATCTAAAACCGAAAACTGGGGGAAAAGTCCGGGACCACCCGAAGATAGCTTCTCATTGGTTTCTCTTCTTGAAATTACATATCCCGAATTCATCTCAGAACCTGTTGCCGGAAGCGTTAAAATAGTTCCGAAAGGCATTCCTTCTCCTTCAAAAGTTCTTACTTGCTTGGTTAGAATTTCCCAAGGCTCACCATTGTAATTGGCTGCTGCAGAGATAAATTTAGTGCCATCAATCACAGATCCACCACCTACAGCAAGAAGATAATTGATGTTGTTTTCCTTAATGAAGCTTAATGCGTTGATCAACACTTCATATTCAGGGTTGGCAGGGACTCCACCGAACTCATACAGATCATGATCCTTTAAAGCTTCCTTTACCTGATCATACACTCCATTGTTTTTGATGCTTCCACCACCATAGATCATTAATATTTTAGCATCCTGAGGAATTTCCTTTGAAATTTTAGCAATTTCACCTTTCCCGAAAAGTATTTTTGTTGGATTTTTAAGTTCGAAATTAAGCATTGTTCTAAATTTATTTTAACCCAAATTTACGGAATGAAAAAGGAAAATTGAGTTAATGAAATTTTAAAATAGCTATCATTACGTTTCATGAAAGCTATTGAGAGTTTATTTTACAGCAAAGTCACGGCAATTGTCTGTCATACACAATGGTAAGATTTAATGATTACCGGAAAGATAGACCTTTGCTCTTTTTATAAAATCTACCTTGTCTTTTTTAATATCCTCCAATAATTTCTTTCTGTCATCCGGAATGGTTAGATACTGGTCTCCCCAAAGGTTGATTTCTACAATAACCGGAACCAGATCAATCCCTTTTTCGGTAAGATGATAGAGGATTTTCAATTTATTGTCTGGATGATCCTTTTTATCTATAATTCCGTTTTCCAATAGTGTTTGAAGCCTGGTTGCCAAAATATTGGTGGCAATTTTTTCATCCGCTTTTAAGAATTCTCCATAGGTACATTCTTTTTTAATCATCAGGTCACGAATGATTAAGAGTGACCATTTATCACCCCATATTTCCAAGGAGCAACTGATGGGGCAGTCTGATCTTTTTTTACCCATTATTTTAATTTTAAAAATATTACTTGCAAAATGAAAGTATTTATCTTAATTTTACTTTTATTTTGCAAGTAAATTTAATCATAAAAAATTAATAAATCAAATGGAAAATTATGATGTTGCCGTGATCGGCTCGGGACCTGGAGGATATGTTGCAGCCATAAGAAGCGCACAGCTTGGTTACAAAACAGTGATTATAGAAAAGTATGATACTCTGGGAGGCACCTGTACCAACGTAGGGTGTATTCCTACAAAGGCTTTGCTGGATAGTACGCATCATTATGCAGATGCTCATCATAAATTTAAAGATCACGGAATTAAACTAGATAGAGTAGAACTCGATTTTTCCCAGATGTACCACCGAAAATCTGAAGTTGTTGGAAAAAATACCAGTGGTCTTGACTTTTTAATGAATAAAAATAAAATTACCCGTTTGAAAGGTACAGCAAGCTTCATCAATAATTCTGTTATAAAAATTATTAATGAAACAGAATCTAAGGAGATTACTGCCAATAATTACATTATAGCAACAGGTTCAAAGCCATCAACCATTCCCGGGGTAGTAATTGATAAGAAAAGGATCATTACTTCTACTGAGGCATTATCTTTAAAAGAAAAACCTGAAACCATGATTATTATTGGTGGTGGTGTGATCGGAGTGGAAATGGCGTCTATCTTCAGTCGTATCGGAACACAGGTAATAATTCTTGAATATGGAGATCACCTGATTGCCGCAATGGATCATGAATTGGGAAAAAATCTTCAAAAAATACTTAAAAAAGAGGGAATTGATATTCGTCTCAATCAGGCTGTTTATAAAGCTGAAAGTTCAGATTCTGTTGCCAGAGTATTTTTTAAGGATAAAAATGGAGATGATCATGAACTGGAAGCGGACTATATTTTGGTAGCAGTCGGAAGAAGTCCTTATGTAAAAGGATTAGGCCTGGACAATACAGATGTAAAGTTAGATGAGCGAGGATTTATTAAGGTAGATGAAAATAACCGGACCTCTGTTTCTACCATCTATGCTATTGGAGATGTAATTGGTGGTGCTATGCTGGCTCATAAAGCAGAAGAAGAGGGTGTTCTGGTGGCAGAGACTATTAATGGGCAGAAGCATCATATTCATTATGATAGAATTCCTTCTGTTGTATATACCTGGCCTGAGGTGGCATCCGTTGGATATACCGAAGAATATCTGAAAAAGAATAATATAGCCTATAATGTAGGAAAGTTTCCGTTTTCTGCGAGTGCCAGAGCAAGGGCTTCAATGGATACGGACGGTTTTGCCAAAGTGCTTGTTGACCCGAAATATGGTGAGGTACTAGGGGTGCATATTATTGGTGCAAGGGCTGCTGACCTTATTGCACAAGGGGTAATTGCTCAGGAGTATGAGGTGACAGCAGAAGATATGTTCCGTATGTCTTATGCACATCCTACTTATTCTGAAACCTTAAAAGAAGCTTACTTGATAGCATCCGGACAAGGTGCTGTAAATATTTAAACTTAATCTTGTTGAAAATCGTAAAGACATAAAAAAATGACCTTTATACTACAATGCTTTTAAGGTAACGACTCATAAATTTTATCAGTGATAAAATCCTTGAGTCCTAAAACATGAAGTTTGTGAAATTTTTTGCGTCCTTGCGATTTTCCAACAAATGACAGCTTTTACTATAAAGCTGAGCAATCTTCATTTTTGGAATAAATCCCATTGCTTTTAGCTTCCAGTTTTCCGGTTTCTCTGTTGATGGTAATTAAAAAAGATTCTTTGGTAACAGGGCATCCTTTAGACTGCAGAGCATACATGGAAATACGATTGTCTTCAATTTTATAAGAACCGGTAAATTTGTTTTTGGGATCAATTGAGTAGCCATAGGTTTTAGCCAATAAAATAGCTTCCGGAAGATTATCAATCTTACCAATAAAATCTCTTAACTGTTGCTCATTGGAAAAATAAACAGATCTGTCTTTTTTACACGCAAGAATATAGGTGAAGCAATTGTTGCCCATGCATTTCTGAAAAAAGCCTCTTTCAGGAACAGGTTCATTGATGGTCATAAAATCTGGTGCCTGACTTTCATATACGATTGCCTTTTCAAAGTCAATGTCATTGGTTAGCACTATCCAGTATTCATATTCTTTATCGGGCACAATAAAAGGGTAGAGATAGTCTGTAGTATCCAGAATGTCTGGGATTTTCTTATAATCATCAGGAACCTTGATCTGTGCACAAAACAGATTGGATAGGATCAGGGAAAGAGTGATGACTATTTTCATAAAGAAAGTGTTTTCAGAGGCAAATTTACAAAAACTTAATGATTCCGGATTTAAATAAACTTCATTGGATAGCTTGTTGAAACATTTCCGTTGATAATCTTTTTCAATTTTGATTCTATCAGTTTTCTTGTAAGAGGTTTCAACCGATCAGTATATAAAATTCCCTGGGTATGATCGTATTCATGTTGGATGATTCTGGCCGTTAATCCGGTAAAGGTTTTTGTTTGCAGGGTGAAATCCTGATTCTGATACTCAATGGTGATTTCCCAGGGTCTTGTTACTTTTTGAGATAATCCGGGGATACTTAAGCATCCCTCATAATCATCCCATCTTTCCTCAGAACTGTTAATGATTCTGGCGTTGATAAAAGTTTCCACAATTCCCTTGTCGTTCTTTTCAAAGTACAGGATTTTATCTTCAGAATCAAGATTTTCAAAAGCAACCTTACTATCCACAACAAAGAGTTGTAAAGGTTTTCCAATTTGAGAAGAGGAGAGACCACAGCCATTAGCCAGATTCATGGTGTCCCACATATCCGCAATGAGAGTCTGTATTTCAGGCGTATTCTCCTTAACCTCTATACATTTTTGTTTTAAAATACGGTTGCCATAGGCTATAATAGATAAATTCATTAAATTATTTTCCTGCAAAGTTCCTCAGAAAGGGAAAGATATGCAATGAACCTATGTTAATTAATCTGCCTTCGAATTCTGCTTAAAGCCTGCGGAGTAATGCCAATATAAGACGCTATATATTTCAAGGGAACACGTTGAAGTAGTTCAGGTTGTTCTGTAAATAGTTTCAGGTAGCGCTGCTTGGCTGTAAGTTTTAAAAGAGAAAGTTCTCTTTTACTTTTAGCTAAAAACAATTTTTCAGAAGCGAAACGTCCCAAATGGTTTCCCACATTCGTCTGATTGTAAATCTTCTGTAGGTCGTCATAAGAAATTTGCCATACTAAAGTTTCTGTGAGAGCCTGCATTTCATATTCCGATGGGGTTTGGGTAAGAAAAGAGTCATAGGCACAGGTGAATTCTTTCTCAAAGCTGAAGCTGAAAGTATAGCCATGTTCATCATCAGGAATATAAAACCTTACCAACCCTGATTCTATAAAGGATAGGTAGTTTTCTGTATCACCTTGTTGGGTAATGATATCATTTTTTGCGTAGACTTTTCTTTGGAAATGACCTGCAATAAAAGCCCATTCTGATTCCTGCAGCTTTACAATTTGTTCGTAATATTCTCTGATGTACCCCATAGAAACGTATTTGAATAATTCTTAATATAACTTCAGAGATTGTGATGATTATATTTATGAATTAATTTAAAAATCAAAGTTACAAAATGTTTAATTGAGGAAAACGACTGTAAAAAAACATTCTAATATTTTTTGCTTTTAGCCCTTAATTTTTGTCATTTGTCAATTCAACTCATTCTAAAATCACTTACATTTGTTACTATGAGACACGACCAACGCACAGAAAAATTCAGGCAGATCGTGGAGAACAAATTCCAGATCTACAATTCATTATTTATGAGCCTGCCCTATGATAAAATGACGAATATCGGAATGCTTCTCCCGTTCCTGTATGAGGAAAGCAAAACAGGCTATGACGCAGGAAAAACCCCTGAAGAAATCGTCGAAGAATTTTTTAAAAACCATACTGATCTTCAGACCGAAGAACAAAAACTTGAGCTGCTTTTTAAGATTATCCAGTATATAGAAAGACAGGTAGTTTTGTTCGATAGTATTGAAGATGCTGCATTTCCAAATCTGCATTCAGAAAGTGACAGCGGAACAGTGACTAATCTTTTCGAACGTTCTTTTCAGGATCATAAAATTGAAAAAGTACGTGAAAAATTAAAAGATTTTAGCGTTAAGGTTGTATTTACGGCCCATCCAACTCAGTTTTATCCAAGCTCAGTACAAAGGATTATTCAGGATCTGAGAGGAGCCATTACCAGTGATTCCGTTACACAGATTGATATGCTTTTGCAACAGTTAGGGAAAACCCCTTTTGTGAACAAAGAAAAGCCCACTCCTGTTGATGAAGCATTAAGCATTATTTCCTATCTGAGGTATGTCTATTATGATACCATTGGAGAATTGTTTACGAAGATAAAAAAGACCTTTGGAAACGATCATTTCCATTTGCATGAAGATATTATTCAGCTTGGTTTCTGGCCGGGAGGAGACCGAGATGGAAATCCTTTTGTGACAGCAGATGTTACCAAAAGAGTAGCAGAAGAACTTCGTTCAGCGATACTGAAATCTTATTACAGCCATTTAAAATTCATCAGAAGAAGATTAAGCTTCAGAGGAGTTTCAGAGGTTTTAACACAATTAAGTGAAGAATTGTATGCTGCGATTTTTGATGGGAAAAGTATTACAGCAGAAGCAATCTTAAAGAAAACTGATGAAGCCGAAAAAATATTGATCAATGAGCATAATTCCTTGTTTTTAGATCTTTTGGCTAATTTCAGAGATCGAGTGAAGATTTTTGGGACTCACTTTGCTACATTGGATATCCGACAGGACAGCAGGATTCATCAACAGGTAATTGATACGGTATTTGCAAAAGTATACGGAACCGAGAATGCCGATGATGAGGAGAAATTTAATAAATTGATTCAAGTTTCACACGCTGTACATGCTGATGATTTTGAAGATATTGTAAAAGATACATTGCTGACGGTTTCACAAGTTTCTAAAATTCAGGATTTAAATGGATTGAGGGGGATGAACCGCTATATTATTTCCAATTCCGATGCTGTAAAAGATGTGATGAATGTGTATGCATTCTTTAAAATCTGCGGCTATCAGGATGAGGCAATCAATATGGATATTGTTCCGCTTTTTGAAACCATGGAAGGGCTTGCCAATGCTGAAAATGTGATGAATGAATTGTATCACAATCCTATTTATAAAAAACACCTTGAGAAAAGAGGAAATCAGCAGACTATAATGCTTGGCTTCTCCGATGGAACCAAGGATGGTGGATATTTAAAAGCAAACTGGGAAATCTATAAAGCTAAGGAAGTTTTAACTCAACTTTCAGAGCAGAATAACATCAAGGTCGTATTCTTTGATGGTAGAGGAGGCCCACCGGCAAGAGGAGGGGGTAAAACTCACGATTTCTATGCTTCACAAGGGAAAACAATTGCCAATAATAAGATTGAACTAACAATTCAGGGGCAGACGATTACCAGTATTTTCGGAAATAAAGAGCAGGCAAAATATAATTTTGAACAGCTTTTGACAGCCGGAGTTGAAAACGATGTTTTTAAAAATGCTAAAAAAGATCTCACTGAAAAAGAAAGAGCATTAATTATTGAATTGGCAAATATCAGTTACCAAAAATATTCGGACCTAAAAGCTCACCCAATGTTTGTTCCTTATCTTCAGGAGATGAGTACACTGGAATATTATGGAAAAACAAATATCGGAAGTCGCCCATCCAAAAGAGGAAATGGAAGCGAATTGAAGTTTGAAGACTTACGGGCAATTCCTTTTGTGGGTTCATGGTCGCAATTGAAGCAGAATGTACCCGGATTTTTCGGTTTTGGATATGCGATGCAGAAAATGAAAGAGCAGGGAAGGTTTGAAGAAGTAAGAGAACTGTACAAAGGTTCAGATTTCTTTAAAACCTTAGTTTTGAACTCTATGATGAGCATGAACAAGTCTTATTTTCCTCTGACTTATTATATCAGAAATAATCCGAAGTTCGGAGCTTTCTGGAACGTTCTTTTCAGTGAATATGAACTTTCAAGAGAAATTATGCTGGAACTTACAGGCTTTAAAATGCTTCAGGAAGAAGATCCTCTATCAAGAAAATCAGTAAAGATCCGTGAGAAAATTGTACTTCCATTGTTAAGTATTCAGCAATATGCTTTAATGAAGATTCAAAAAGGAGAAGGGAATAAAGAAGCCTATGAAAAGCTGGTGACGCGTTCTTTATTCGGAAATATTAATGCGAGCAGAAACTCAGCTTAAGTTATTTTTAAAACAGGAATAACTTCAGTAACAAAATAATAATTACTATCAATAGAAACGGGCTAGGGCCCGTTTTTTTATTCTAAACAACCCACAAGCTTTCGCTCATAATTATTAAAAACCATAATTTCTCTCGCAGATTATACAGATTCAGTAGACTTAATTCTATATAAGTATCTGCATGATCTGCTTAATTTGCAAGAGACAAAAAAATTATTCCTTTAAGAATTTCTCATAATATACCTTATCGCTGGTTTGAATTTTTAGGTAGTAGGTTCCTTTCGCAAAATCATCCACTTTGACGGATTTTTGACTGTTAACCTTTCTGATGAGCCTTCCCAAATTATCATATATCTCCAATGATTTTACCTCAAATTCCGATGCAATAGTCAGAATGTTTTTAGTCGGATTGGGGAATATGGCGAATTTTTCTTTTTTTACAATTTCAGAAGTATTTAAAACAGTATTGAACAGGCTTCCGAAATTAAGGATACCAAAGCCCATTTGATCCGTATGATTAGGAAAAAGAGAAGCCGTTTGCCTTAATTTTATTCTTATCTGCTCCCTGTTCATAGTAGGGAATGCCTGAATGAAGCATGCTACACCTCCTGCAGCAATTGGGGTGGCAATGGAAGTTCCATTGGTCGTAAAAGCTACATCACCTATAACCGTAGCTGTTGCTGTTCCCTGTGCACTCCCGTCAGGTTTTACCACATTAAGCGAATTGGGACCAAAAGATGAAAATACTGAAGAATTTCCTGATGAATCTACTGCCCCGATAGAGAATACCTTGGCATTGTCTGCCGGAGTCAAAAGATAGTGCCATGGCTTATCTCCCGAGTTTCCTGTTGCTGCCAGTACAAAGATTCCTTTTTCCGAAGCTATTTGCGCTCCACGGGCAACGAATGAAGTGGTTCCATTCATATCAGCATAGGTATAGTTATACTGAGGGTTATCAAAAACATTATACCCTAGTGATGTAGTAATGATTTCAACTCCTTTTCTGTCTGCCTCTTCAGCTGCTTCAATCCAGTAGATTTCCTCTTCAGGGATCTCAACGGTAGCATCTTCGCTTCTGTAGAGGTAAAAATCTGCATCAGGAGCTGAACCTACAAATACGTTTTCCAGGTAACCGCCAATAGCTCCCAAAACTACTGATCCATGGATATTTAAAGACGTATTGTAAATATTGTTGGTCTTGGTAACAAAATCATAACCTGCCTTTATCCTGTTATTGGCTCTCATTCTTAAAAAAGCATTTCCAGTATCTACCGTAGGAAAACCATTGTCGATAACAGCAATGGAAACCCCTGTTCCTGTATACCCTGCAAGATGAAGCGGCCTGATGTTTACCTGGTCAATTTGGCCGGTTCCAGAGCCATAATCAAAGGTGGTGAGATTTTTATTGGTAGTTATCTGATCTTTCCATTTATTAACAGAAACTTTGTTGCCTCCGGTTGAGTTGTTTCGTACAAAACTTTCTACAGACAGTACAAAAGGTTGTGCCTGTAAAATTATTATTTGAGCAGGGGTGGCATTCACAGCAGCACCGTTAAGCCATTTAGAATAATCCGTCACCGTAAATCCCAGGTTTTGAAGGTTTTGGATGTAAGTTTGCTCCACAGGAGCATCCTGGTCATTAAGCGGTATTCCTAATGCAGTACGTCTGTTAAGTGATTTTTGTGAAAGCTCTGAAAGTGGATTGGCAAAGAATACAGCTTTGTTGGGCTTGTCCTTGAAATATACAAACACAAGCTGCGTTTGTGCAGATACATAAGCACAGCCTGCAAGGAAACAAAAGAGTAAAATTTTTTTCATAAAATTATTTTTATAAAGATAAAAACAAAAACCAATAAAATTTTTGATAGGATTTTAAAATCCTTATTTTTACAGAAATATTTATTTATGAAAAAAATTCAGATGGTTGACTTGCAAAGTCAGTATTACAAAATAAAGAATGATGTAGACAATGCAGTTTTAAATGTAATGGATTCGGCGGCATTTATCAACGGTCCTGAAGTAAAGTCTTTCCAGAATGAATTGGAGTCTTATTTAGACGTAAAGCACGTAATTCCATGTGCTAATGGAACTGATGCATTACAGATTGCCCTTATGGCATTGGATCTGAAAGAAGGAGATGAGGTTATTACTGCTGATTTTACCTTTGCTGCAACAGTAGAAGTGATCCATTTGCTTAAATTAAAATCTGTTTTGGTAGATGTTGACTATGATACATTTACAATCTCAACAGATGATTTAAGAAAAGCAATTACTCCAAAAACAAAGGCAATTATTCCTGTACATTTATTTGGACAATGTGCCAATATGGAAGAAATCCTTAAAATTGCTGAAGAGCACAATTTATATGTAATTGAAGACAATGCACAGGCAATAGGTGCAGAATATACATTTTCTGACGGAACGGTAAAATTTGCCGGAACAATGTCTACTGTGGGAACAACCTCTTTCTTCCCATCAAAAAACCTGGGATGCTATGGTGATGGTGGTGCTATTTTTACCAATAATGACGAATTGGCTCACCGTTTAAGAGGAATTGTAAACCATGGAATGTATGAAAGATATTACCATGATGAAGTAGGAGTGAACTCGCGTTTAGATAGTATTCAAGCAGCAGTTTTAAGAAAAAAACTTCCTCACTTGGATTCTTACAATGAGGCAAGAAGAAAGGCTGCAGATTACTACGATGAAGCATTTGCAGGTCATCCAAATATCCTGACTCCAAAAAGATCTGAGAGTTCTACTCACGTATTCCACCAATATACCCTAAGAATCCTGAACGGGAAGCGTAATGAACTTCAGAAATTCCTTACAGAAAAAGAAATTCCTGCAATGATTTACTACCCAGTGGCTTTAAGAAAACAGAAAGCTTACTTCCAGGAAAGTAATGATGCAGATTTTGTGAATACAGACAAACTTCTGGATCAGGTAGTTTCTCTGCCAATGCATACAGAATTAGACGAAGAGCAGTTGAAGTATATTACAGATGCGGTGCTTGAGTTTATGAAATAATGAAAAGAAAGATATTTAAACATAGGCTGGTTTATTACGTAGCTGTAATTACCAGCTTACTGCTTTTTATAATATCTGCACTTTCAATTTTGAAATTATTTAATAATTTCAGCATATTTAAAACATTGGTTATCTGTATTTCACTTGTTATTAATGCATTTGCATTCATTAATTTGATTGAAAAATATGATAAAGCTGTCTTGTTTCTAAACCTTAGTTTATATTTATCCATAATTATTTTAGGATATCCCTTACTGTTGGGATTTTTAAATGGATATTATGTTTTAGAACATTTTAGTTTTAAACTTTCAGTTTCATTCATATTAATTTTGATTATTGTTAATGTGTTTAAAGTGAAAGAATATGAGGTAGCTAACGAAATAGAAAACATAGGAAAAAAGGAAGCTTAAAAAATAAAAATGGCAATACTTGTTACAGGAGGACTTGGATACATTGGTTCTCATACGGTAGTAGAACTTCTTAATAACGGCTTTGAAGTGGTTATTGTAGATGATTTATCCAATTCAGAAAGATTTATTTTAAAAAATATTGAGGAAATTTCAGGTAAAAAGCCGGTTTTTTATCCCTTTGATCTAAAGCGAAAAGAATTGCTTAATCAGGTTTTTGATGCACACCAGATTGATGGCTGTATTAATTTTGCTGCTTTAAAAGCAGTAGGAGAGAGCCAGATAAAGCCAGTGGACTACTATGAAAATAATCTGTTTTCCCTTATCAATATTTTACAGGAGTTTAAGGAAAGAGGAATTTCCAACTTTATTTTCAGCTCATCATGTACTGTATATGGACAAGCTGAGGTGATGCCGATTGATGAAAATACTCCTTTGAAAATGCCTGAAAGCGTTTATGGAAAGACCAAACAAATGGGAGAAGAGATCCTTATTGATTTTGCCAAAGCATACAACCGAAAAATTTCGTTATTAAGATATTTTAATCCCATTGGAGCACATCCATCTGCAAAACTTGGAGAATTACCAGTTGGTATTCCTAATAATCTGGTTCCTTACGTAATGCAGACTGCTGCAGGAATACGTGAAAAATTAAGTATTTGGGGAGATGATTATCCCACAGTAGACGGAACCGCTGTTCGTGATTATATTTATGTGGTGGATCTGGCAAAAGCCCATGTTGCTGCCCTGAAAAAACTTATGAACGACCAGTCTGAAGAAGCATTGATTGATACTTATAATTTGGGAACAGGAAAGGGATCTTCTGTTTTGGAAGTAGTTAAAGCTTTTGAGAAAGCAAATAATGTAGAGGTACCTTATCAGGTCTGTGGAAGAAGAGAAGGGGATATTACCATTGCCTATGCCAATCCCGGTAAAGCTGAAACCGAGCTTGGATGGAAGTCCGAAACCTCACTTGAAGAATCCTTAAGAACAACTTGGGAGTGGCAAAAGTATCTCAACTCTAGAAACTCATAAAAAAATAATATGGCTTGGAATCCTGAAGTATACGACCAGTTTAAAGAAGAGCGCTCAGCTCCATTCTTTGATTTATTAAACCTTGTTGAATCAAGGACAGATATATCTGTGATAGATCTGGGATGTGGAACCGGAGAATTAACTTCTAAGCTTTTAGACTATCTGGAAGACTCCAGGGTTTTAGGGATAGACTCTTCTGAAGAAATGCTTGAGAAAGCGGCTCAGTTCAAAACAAGCAGATTAACTTTCGAAAAAAGGAGTATAGAAGAGCAGCTTCATTTGGGAGATACCTATGATTTGATTATTTCAAATGCAGCAATCCAATGGTGTAATAACCATAAAGAACTTTTCCCAAGAATAATCAATAAGGTAAATGAAGGGGGACAATTAGCGGTGCAAATTCCTTCCAATCACGAATATGTTGTACACCAACTGTTAAGGAAAATAGCAGGTACAGAGCCTTATAAAACTGCTTATCATTCATGGGAAAGAGAGTCTCCTGTTTTGAAGATAGAAGACTATGCCCAAATATTATTTGACAATAAAGGAAGAGAAATTACCGTTTATGAGAAAGTATTCCCTCATGTTCTTGAAAATGCCGAAGCAGTATTTACTTGGGCTTCAGGAACAGCAATGCTTCCTTATATCGAGAAACTTTCTGATGATTTGAAAGAAAAATTTAAAAAAGACTATAAACAAGAATTACAAAACATCTTCCCTGAATCACCTGTCTTTTATCCATTTAAAAGAACATTTATTTCAGCGAAATTTTAACCAAATTTAATATGAAGACACAAAGAATAGGTATTACATTTTCCTCATTTGACCTCCTGCATGCAGGACATATCAAGATGCTTGAAGAAGCTAAAACAGTGTGCGATTATTTAATCGTTGGGTTACAAATTGATCCATCACATGACCGTCCGAACAAAAACAAGCCAAGCCAGACTATCGTTGAGAGATATATTCAGCTTAAGGCTGTAAATGCTGTGGATGAAATCATTCCTTACTATACAGAAGAAGATCTACTGGATATTCTAAAATCTTTTGTAATTGATGTAAGAATCATTGGTGATGATTATATGGACCGAGATTTTACAGGGAAGCAATATTGTGAAGAAAAGGGCATTGAAATTTTTTATAATAAAAGAGATCACCGTTTTTCTACCAGTGATTTAAGAAAAAGAATCTATGAAGCTGAAAAAGAAAAAGCTTCCCAAAAAGAACCCGTAAAATAAAAGAATAAAAAAATCCCGAAATTAATTTTCGGGATTTTTTGCTTTATTACATTGGACCACCTTGTTGATCGTCACCTGTTTCATTGGAGTTAATATCCTTTTTCTTCTTAGGTTGCTCTACTTTCTCACCTTGTTTAAACCTGTAGGTTAAGGCAATAGAGAACTGTCTTGGCTGCCATTGCATATAGCTGCTACGTGTATAGTCATTGCTATAGTTGGTTACCTCCATACCTCTTGTATTAAAGATATCCTGTATATTGAATGAAAGTGTTCCGTTTCCTTTCCAGATTGTTTTAGATGCTCCAAAGTTGATGGCATACATATCCTTTCTGTCCTGGCTGGCTGTTTTTTGTCCTCCTCTATAGAATCCTTGCAATTGTACACTTAATGTTTTATCAAGCTTAAAAGTTGTATTAAGACGTAATCTTGTAGAAAAACCACTTCCTGTAAAATCTAATGAACGCACCTGAGTCAATCCGTCTACATCTATTGTTTTATAGGAAGCAATTCCGGAAGTTTTGTATCCGAATAAATCTACACTACCCATGATTTTGAACCATGCAAAAGGATCATAGGTGAAGTTCAGATCCAAACCGTATCGGTCATCATTACCAAGGTTTTCAGGTTTTGTATAGAATACCTTTTGTCTTTCATCAGGCCTGTACACCAACATTTTAGTATCATCGGTTGCATGTCTGTAATATAAAGTAGGGTTGATGGTAAACTTCTTTCTAGTAATGTTATAACCTACTTCATAGGAATCTACATAAGATGGGTTCAGGTCAATATTTCCTTCAAAAATATTCTGGTTATTCGTATAATTGGGGAAGGGAACCATAAAGAATGATCTCGGCCTGTCTATCCTACGGGAATAGTTTACTAAGATCTGGTTATTCTTCGATATATCATAGCTTAAGAATACACTTGGAAATAAGTTGTTATAATTCTTCGTTTTATTTAAAGGCTCCTTATCAGGGTTCTGACTAATATAATTGATCTTAACATTCGAAATTTCGTCTCTTAATCCTAACTGATAACCAAAGTTTCCTATTTTACTTCTAAACTGAAGATAGAATGCATTGAACATTTCCTTATAATCCGTGTTATTGTTATAATTGGGAATAAGAGGATTGTTAGAAGTACTGCTTACAAAATTATCATAAGTATTGTCATTGATATCCAATCTGTAACCGGCTTCAATCTTGGAATTTTCTCCTATAGGCAATTCATAATCAGCTTTTCCGATTATAGTTTTACTTACAGAATGTCTTCTGGTGATATCTTGTACAGAGGGTATATTGTCAACACTTTCCAGAATGTCAGCATTATTGTTACTTCTGTTTCTCTGTAAACTTAATGATAAGGATAAATTTTGTCCATTGTCATCAAATTTATGATCTAAACCTAAATCTCCCTGAAATGCCAGATTGTTAAAGACACTTTTAGAATCTCTCAGTGTATAAGGGTTCAATAATTTCCACGGTTCAGATGTTGCTCCTGTATATTTATAAAAAGAATCGTAGGTATTTACAAGCTCATTTCCATCTCCTTCAAATGTTCTCACCAATCCTGTTAAATTGATTGATGTTTTATCAGAAATATCATACACAAAACCAGCACTTACATTATAGTTTTTACTATATGTTTTATTTTCAGAATTTTGAGACTGATGAACCGGGACATTAGGTACTTCTGCTATCTCTGCTGGTGTTGTTGGGATTGGATCTAGCTTTGGAAATTTAATATCATGGTAGGTTGTTTCAGAATTATTTTTGGTTTTGTTTTCTGTATAACCACCACCACCGTTCACAAACCATGTCCAGTTATTCTTTCTCCAGCTTAAATTGGCATTAAGAGCTGTTCTTGGAAAATATCCCAAAGTTCCAACCACACTACCATTAAAGCCTATTTTCTTATTTTTTTTAAGAATGATGTTCAAAATACCGGAAGTTCCGCTTGCTTCAAACTTTGAAGAAGGGTTGGTAATCACCTCGATTCTTTCAATCTGATCAGCAGGAATACTTTGAAGCGCATTTGCTCCATCATCAATTCCTAAAAGAGAAGATGGTTTTCCGTTAATCAGGAATTTTACATTTGTACTTCCTCTCATGGAAACTGTTCCATCCGTATCTACTGAAACAGAAGGGACATTACTCAAAACATCCTGAAGATTTCCTCCTTTGCTGACAATATCCTGGGATGGATCATAAGTTCTTTTGTCCAGTTCTACTTTATAAGGCTTGGCTGCAGAGGCAGTAATCACAACACCTTGTAATTCCTTTGTTGTTCCATCCAGGGTAGAGATAGCTTCAGCTTCTATGGATAATGCTCCAATATTACCGGCTCCGGTAATATTCTTATTGACTATACTTTTTTTGTAATCAATAGCCTCCACAGTAATGTCATAAGCTCCGGGGGTAAGCTGTAATTGGTATTGCCCTTTTTCATCGGTAAGTACGGCATCACTTAATGCAGTATTGGCTTTATTGCTAAAAGTTACAGATGCATAAGGAACCGGTTGGTTCTTCTTGTTGACAATGATCCCTGAAACCCCTGCTTTTTCCTGTGCGAAAGCCATTGCCGCCGCCGAAAGCACTAAAGTAAGTCCTAGTGTTTTTCTTGTGAAAATATTGACAATTTCTGTCTTATTCTTCATAGGTTATTTTTTTGTATAAAATCGTGAAAGGATAACCCTTAATATTTTAAAAGTCTTTATCTATTTGATTCTTAAAATATTATGATTTATTTATTGTTTTTAGCTGTATAAATTTTAGATGCCTGTTTAGCCTATTTTATATTTTTTGAATTGAGCCAATTTTGATAGGCTTTTGCATTCACAGCATGCTCTTCAGCGCTTGCTGTAAACTTATGATACCCAAATCTTGCAGGATCTGCACACATAAATATATAATTGTTGTTTTCTGCACTCAAAACAGCATCTACAGAGTTCTTATCTACCACACAGATGGGGCCCGGAGGGATACCTGCATTGGCATACGTATTATAAGGGGACGGAGTAGACAAATGTTTATATAATACTCTTTTAATAGGTTCTTTAAAATTGGTCTGTTTATTAATTGCATAGATCACCGTAGGATCAGACTGAAGTTTCATGCCTTTTCTGTAACGGTTTAAATATAATCCTGCAATGGTTTTCATTTCATCTTTTTTTCCTCCGGATTCCTTATAAACAATAGAAGCAAGGGCATAGATTTGATCTCTTGTTAGCCCAGACTGCTGTTCTTTATTTTTTCTTTCGCTCGTCCAGAATTCATTGTACTGATCTTCAAATTTTGCAAAGAATTCTCTTGGACTTACTGTCCAGAAGAAATTATAGGTATCAATGAAGAAATATTTCTTTAAATCTTCAACACCTTTATACCCTTTTTCCTGAGCAACTCCATCCAGATCATTCACAAAGTGTAAGGAATCTAGCTCCGTTTTTTTGGTAACTTTACCAATCATTTGGTACATATCTCCAAAATCTCCGATTCTGAAAGAATTTGCTGTTTGATTACCAGCCTTAATCATGTTCACAAGGTCGGTATTTCCTTTACCACTTTCAATATGATAACGCCCGGCTTTAAAGTTTGTAGTAAGACCTTTGTCCTTAGCTACAGCCTCAAAAGATTCGCGGTCTTTAATGTATGGTGCAATAGAGTCCAGGATCTGCTTAAATTCTGCCTTATGAGGGATCAAAATATAGCCGTCCTTTTCTACATTGTTTCCAAAGTATTTATTATAAAATCTCAAACCAAAAAATCCTGCGACTACAAAAACCAGCAGAATGATAATGAGAATAGCTTTTTTCATTCTTAAATAATGTTGATTAAAAGTTTTCTGATTTTAAAGGATATCTACTTTTCCTTTAAAAACTTGCTTTGCGGGACCTTCCAGCCAAATATTACAGAATGAGTCTCCACTTTTTTCAGCATACACCTTAAGATTTCCTCCCAGGGTTTTAACTTTTACGGAAGTTAGATTGTCTTTTTGAAGAAAAGTTAAAGCCGAAGCTGTAACTCCTGTACCACAACTATAAGTTTCGTTCTCAACGCCTCGTTCATAGGTTCTTACAAAAATTTCATTGTCGGAAATTTTTTCAACAAAATTGACATTGATTCCTTTTTCTTTATAATTTTCCGAATTTCTGATGCCGTGCCCCTCTGTATAAACATCATAGTCTTTCAGATTTTCTACATATTTTACATAATGAGGAGAACCGGTATTAAGAACTGCGTCGTTTCCGTCATGTGAAATGGTGTTTACATCAATCATTTTTAGTTTAATGATCCCGTTATGGATTTCAGCATCATGCTCACCGTCTATTGCGATGAACTTACATTTGTCTTCAAAAACGTCTAGAAAAAATGCGAAGGCGACAAGACATCTTCCTCCATTTCCGCACATGGTACTTTCGCCACCGTCAGAATTATAGTAAACCATTTTAAAATCGTAATCAGAATCGTTCTCCAAAAGGATAAGCCCATCGGCACCTATTCCGAAACGTCTGTCACATAATTTTTCAATGATATTTTTGTCTTTAGGAAACTGTAGATCACGGTTGTCTACCATTACAAAATCATTCCCAGTTCCCTGATATTTATAAAATTCCATATATTTTTGTCTAAATTGAAGAGACAAAATTAATATATTTTAAATGAAAAACGAACAGTGTTAACTGTTCGTTTCCTTATTTATAATCGTTTTATCTAAAGCCTCCGCCACTGCTGTTCTGTCTGCTTGAGTTACCAGAACTGCTGCTTTGGGTGCCTGAGCTATTTCTAAACCCGCCACTATTGGAAGATTCTGATCTACTGGAGCTGTTGCTGCTGCTTTCAGTACTTCTAAATCCGCTGTTTTGGCTTCTGGATCCACTGCTGTTTTGGTTGTACTGAGTTCCCTGAGAACTGTTGCTCTGATTTCTGAATCCACTATTGTTTTGGTTTCCTTGGTTACCACTACTTTGGTTTCTGAATCCGCTATTGTTATTTCTCCCGCTGTTGGAGTTTCTATTGGAGCTGCCATTATTATAGTAGCCTCCATTGTTATAGGAACCTCCATTATCTCGGAAGCCGTTGTTTGGTCTTTGAGAAGTCACCGTAGTCTTTCTTTCTACATATACTTTTCTTCTGGAGTTATTGTAATTATCGTAATAGTAAGGAATACCATTATCATAATAATAATTAACGTTATTTCTATAATAATAGCCATCATTACCATAGTATCCTCCATTTCCATAATATCCGGAAGGTGCATAATAATATCCATTATTATAGTATGGGTCTCCATAACCACTATTACTACCGTATCCGTCTGTATATGCTAAACAAGATGTTAAACTGGTAATAGCAAAAATACTGACTGCTATTTTAAATAAATTTTTCATGACTTTATTGTACTTTTTTTTCTTTAAAACTTTTTTTCCAACTAAGGTATCCTAAGATAGCCATTATAGTAAATACCAAATATTGAACCGAAGTGATACCAAGACCCTTAAAAATCATCATTGGGATGCAAATAAAATCTCCGATAATCCAGAAAATCCAGTTCTCAATGCGTTGTTTGGCCATAAACCACATTCCTACTAAAAATATTGAAGTGGTAAAAATATCCATCCAATTGGCCCAATCTAAATGATATAATCCAAGATTTGTACCTTCCATGGAAAACTTATTATCTATATAAGGTTTATAATAATAAATAAGAGTGACCAGTAAAAGGCTTAAAATAAAAAGAATGACGGCATAATACCATTCTTTTCTCGTCGCCCAGGTAACTTCCACATGAACGTGATCTTCAGCGTTTTTTGCCCACAAAACCCAGCCATAAACACTCATTACAGAATAATATACATTGATAAGGCAGTCTCCCAATAAACCAAAGTTGAAAAGAATGTAAACATAGATCAGGGTAGAGATGATGCCGGTAGGGTATACCCATATATTTTTTTTAATGGAAAAATATACGCTCAGAGTTCCGAAAATAGCACCCGAAGCTTCAAGCATAATCTGTAAAGAATCATAGCTTTCATAAGGCTTTACAAAAAGATCATATAAATTCATGCGATCAAAAATAAACAAAAATATGGACTTTTTAAAATGAATTAAATAATGTGTTGTTTGAGTTTTGGAGGCTTTAATGTAAAATAAATGATGAAAGTTTAACGATAAACGTGGGAGTTCCTAAATTTTTTATATTTTCGTAAATCCTTAATAAATAAAAAAACATGTCGAAAATTTGGGTTAAGAAACCACTAAGTGCCTATGAGGCAGATATGAAGAAAAGTGAGCTGAAAAAAGTCCTTGGAAAATGGAGTTTAACAGCAATTGGAGTAGGTGCTATCATTGGAGGTGGAATCTTTGTTCTTACGGGAACGGGAGCCTATTACCATGCAGGACCAGCGCTTGCAATCTCCTTTATTATAGCAGGTATTGCCTGCGTTTTTGCAGCATTGTGTTATGCGGAATTTGCCTCCATCATCCCGGTTGAAGGCTCAGCTTATGCCTATGCTTACGGAACTGTAGGAGAAATTTTTGCATGGGCTATGGGGTGGTGTCTCATCCTGGAGTATGCCATGGCCAGTATGGCTGTTTCCGTGAGTTGGTCCGGATATTTTACCAAATTTTTAAAGATTTTTGGGGTTCATCTGCCGGGATATCTTACCTCAGATCCGTCAAGTTATACAGGAGACGGTTTCTCTATGAACTTACCTGCATTTATCCTTGTTTTACTTATTACTGCATTGTTGGTAAAAGGAACAAAAGAAGCAGCAGGAGCAAATAATTTAATTGTTTTGATGAAGACTTCTGCCGTTATTTTTGTAATTATTGCCGGAGTTTATATTATTTTTTCTAATACTGATCTTTATAACGCTGTTGATGGTGTTAAAAACTGGAATCCTTTTATTCCGGATCAGGTAAAAATTAAGAATTCAGAAGGAGATATGGTTTCCGCCTATGGTATTAAAGGAATTATTTCCGGAGCTGCGGCTATCTTCTTTGCTTATATTGGTTTCGATGCTGTTTCTACACAAGCAGGTGAAGCTATTAATCCTAAGAAAGATGTTCCTTTTGCTATTATTGTTTCATTATTAGTTTGTACAGCATTATACATCTGTGTATCACTTGTACTAACAGGGATGATGCACTATACAGACTTTAATCCAGAGGGAAAATATCCTGATGCAATTAAAGCTCCTGTAGCCTATGCTTTTGAAATTGCTGGAAAACACTGGGCAAGTAATGTAGTAACAATTGCTGCCACTGTAGGATTGATTTCTGTAGTAATGGTAATGATGATGGGGCAGTCCAGAATCTTTATCGGAATGGCAAAAGATGGATTGATTCCTAAGTTCTTCGGAGAACTTCACCCAAAAACAAGAACTCCTTACAAAGGAATTATCCTGTTAGGAATAGTAGTCGCATTTATTGCTGCATTTACACCAATTTCTACCTTAGCAGATATGACAAGTTTCGGAACTCTGTTCGCATTTACATTGGTTTGTATTGCAGTTTGGGTAATGAGAAAGAAAGAACCTAACTTGATCAGACCTTTCAAAGTTCCTGCGTACAAAATTGTTGTAGCGTTAGGCGTATTTATTAATGTCTATTTAATATTTAACTTAAGTGCTCACGCATTGGAACTTTCAGCTGTATGGCTTTTCTTGGGAGGATTAGTATATTTCCTTTATGGAAAATCAAACAGTAAACTTAACAATCCTGAAAAATACAAGGAAATAGATTAATAGTAATATAAACCGCTTCGGCGGTTTTTTTGTTGAATATAGTATGAAAAAGATTTTGTCCATGGTATTCCTATCCGTAGGAATGATTGCATTTTCTCAAGAGGTAGAAAATATAGAAACAATTCTTAATGATAAAATAAGCATCAGAGCCCTTGAACTTTATAATCATAAAGTTTGGTATAGCGGAACAGATTCCAAGTTTGGATTTGTGGATCTTAAGGAGCATAGAAATCAAAAACAGATCAGGCTTTCTGAAGAAAAGCTTCAGTTCAGAACGCTGGCGCAGGATAAAAATTCCTTTTATGCCATCAATATTGAAAGTCCGGGCCGTTTCTTTAAGATTGATAAAAAAGATTTAAAATCAAAGATTATTTTTACAGATACCACAAAGACTGCATTCTATGATGCTTTACATTTTGTGAATGATAAGCTTGCCTATACATTCAGTGACGCAGAAAAAGATCATTTACTAAAATTGGCCGTGTACAAGGATGGAAAATGGGGGATGTTTAAAAATAATGTCTTATTATATGACGGTGAAGCTGCTTTTGCTGCGAGCAATACCAATATATCTTCCACCAAAAAATATGTGTGGATTGCTACAGGAGGGAAAGCCTCAAGGATTTTAAGGTTAAATTTAAAAACTGAAAAACTGGAGATTTTCAAAACCCCTTTTGTTCAGGGTGAATCTTCACAAGGAATGTATTCCATTGATTTCAATAACGATCAGTTCGGAATTGCAGTAGGGGGTGATTACATAAAGCAGGATGCTAACAACAATAATATTGCAACCACTAATGATGGTGGAGAAACCTGGCAGATTCAGGCTTCGGGACAAAATGCGGGATATATGACATGCGTTAAAATAAAGCCCGGCTCAAAAGGAAAAGAGATAATTGCGGTTGGAGATCAGCACATTAGTTATTCTTCAGATTTTGGAAAGACATGGAAGAAAATTTCCGATGAAAAAGGCTTGTATGTCTGCCAATGGATTGATGGAAATAGAGTAGTTCTTGCAGGAAAAGATAGAGTGATACTGTTGAAGTTGAAATAAAAGAGATACTTAAGATCAATAAAACAAATAGAATTTATCATTATCGCTGTAATAGCTTTAAACAGTGTATTTAGACTCATTCTAAACTATGACCTAATATAATTCATAGGTAAAAATTCATAACTAATGGTTAATTTTGTAGGATGGAATTTTAATTATGTTAAATTTCCTCACCTTATAAAATTTTATTTTTCAAAATGAATTCTTTAATAGATAAGTATAATATTCCCGGACCGCGTTACACTTCTTATCCTACCGTTCCGTATTGGGATGAATCAACATTTTCACCAGAAGGATGGAAGGAGAGCGTAATCAGGTCTTTTCATGAAAGCAATGCAGAGGAGGGAATTTCTATTTATATCCATTTGCCTTTCTGCGAGGCGTTGTGTACGTTCTGTGCATGTCATAAGCGTATAACGAAACAGCATAGTGTTGAAGTTCCTTATTTGGAAAGCGTACTCAAGGAATGGAAGCTTTATCTTGATCTTTTTAAAGAAAGACCAAAGCTGAAAGAATTGCATTTGGGAGGAGGTACACCAACATTTTTCTCTCCGGAAAATTTAAAAATACTTCTGGAAGGAATTTTTGCGACCGTAGATATTGCAGAACATCCAGAGTTTTCATTTGAAGGACACCCTAATAATACCACAAGAGATCATCTGCAGACTTTATATGATCTGGGTTTCAGAAGAGTAAGCTTTGGAGTGCAGGATTATGATCCTAAAGTACAAAAGGCAATCAACAGAATCCAGCCTTTTGAAAATGTGAAAAATGTAACAGAGTGGGCTAAGGAAATTGGGTACAGAGGAATTAGCCATGACTTGGTTTTTGGTCTTCCTCACCAAACTTGGGAAGCAATGGAACACACAATTAGAAAAACAATGGAATTGAAGCCGGATAGACTGGCATTTTATTCCTATGCACACGTTCCGTGGGTAAAAGGTGTGGGGCAGAGAGGATTTGATGAAAATGACCTGCCGAGTGGTGAAGAGAAGCGCCGCTTGTATGAAGATGGGAAAAAATTACTTCAGGATCTGGGATATATTGAAGTCGGAATGGATCATTTCTCTTTGGAACATGATGATTTGTACCAGTCTCTGATTCATAAAAAACTTCACAGAAACTTTATGGGATACACTTCAAGCAATACCCAATTGATGGTAGGACTTGGAATGTCCGCTATTTCAGATTCATGGTATGCGTTTGCCCAAAATGTAAAAACAGTTGAAGACTATCAGAAAATGGTTGAAGAGGGAGAGATTCCTGTGGTGAAAGGACATATTTTGAATGAAGAAGATCTAACGGTAAGAAGACATATTCTGAATCTAATGTGTCAGCTGGAAACGACATTTAACATACATAATTCTTTCCCTGAGCTGGAAAATGCCCTGGAAATGTTGAAAGAAATGGAAAATGACGGGTTGGTTGAGATTAACGGCCACGAAATTAAAATTACTGAAGCCGGCAGAGCATTTACCCGAAATGTAGCAATGGTATTTGACCTTAGAATGATGAGAAATAAACCCGAAACGAGGATTTTCTCAATGACAATATAAAGAAAAAGCGGTTCAGTCTTGAACCGCTTTTTTATTTCACTTAAAATTTTAGTTTAGACATCTATGCCAGAATTATGTGTTGAATACAATACACTCCTGTATAAAAAATAGAACTTACTCAATAACAAGTTTTTGACTAAAAGATTTTAAATTTCCGGACTTTAGATTGATAAAATAAACCCCAGTTGGAATTTTGGAAATATCTATTCTTTGATTCTCCGTAATTACGTCCATTTCCAATACTTTTCGTCCATCTGTACTGATAATTTCTGCGGTTGCTTTTTTATTTTTAATTCCATTCACAAAAACCTCTTTTGAAGCAGGATTAGGATAAATTTTTATGGCTCCTAAGTGACTGTCCTCTTGTGTACTCAAGGTTCCGGTTGTGATTTTAAAAATCTTTCCACTATTAACGGCTGCCACATACAGTTCTTTTTGTGAGCTCTGCCCAAAAGTTGAAAAATTATTTCCGCTGTAGGGAGTAGTCCATACGATGGAATTATCAGGATTTAGAATCCCGATCTGCGTAGAGCAGTAGTCTGCAAAGAAATATTTCCCCTGAAGCGACGGATATTGTGTACCTCTATAAACATACCCTCCCGTAATAGAACATTTTCCTCCGGAATGGTCATACACGGCAATAGGAAAGGTCATAGACGACGCACTGGGACATCCTACCGTTGTATTGTAGGGCGTGTTACCTTCATAGCAGCGCCAGCCATAATTAAGCCCAGCTTGAGAGATAGGCATTTTATTGATTTCCTCAATTGCACCTTGTCCTACATCAGCGATCCATGCATTTCCTGTATTGAGATCAAAGGAAAACTTCCATGCGTTTCTGAGTCCATAAGCCCATACTTCATCTGCTCCGTCTACTGTGGTTCCTACAAAAGGGTTGTCTGCAGGAATGTTATAGGGGCCGGTAGCATCTACATCAATTCTCAACATTTTTCCCAGAAGCTCATTTTTATTTTGAGCATTGTTGTTGGGATCTCCGCCGCTTCCTCCATCGCCGGTGATGATCCACAGCTTTCCGTCAGGAGCAAAATGAATGCTTCCGCCATTGTGATTACTGAATGGTTTTGGAATATTCATTAAAATCTTTTCAGAATTAGGGTTTGCGAGATTAGGATCAGAAGTACTTACATTATATCTTGCTACAATAATATTTCCCGCTGTGTTGTTATAATACACAAAAAAATACCCATTGGTAGAGTATTGCGGGTGAAATGCAAGTCCTAGAAGTCCTCTTTCTCCACCATAAAGAATTTTTGTTGAAATATTCAGAAAATTAGTTGCATTAATGGCTCCATTGGGTTGAAGAATCTTTATAATTCCGTCTTGTTGTACAACAAACAATCTGCTGTCGTTGGCATTCGTAATCTCTACAGGACTGGTAAGTCCACTGGCAAATTCTTCCAAATTAACGCTTTGAGAATTAACAATTAAGGAAGAAAAAATACTGATGATAAAAAAGTGTTTTTTCATAATATTTTGATAGTTAGTGCGTTGATATAGGAATGAAAATTTTATACCAATTAATTTTTGAAAATTTCACTAGGATACGGTGAAAAAATTGTTAAATCTTAAATGTAAATCAGAATGCTGATATATCTGAAAATAAACCATTTCTGTTGTTAAAAATTCATAAAATACAAGAAAATCATTATATTTGCCGACTTAATTTAACGTAGTTATAACAAAATGCAAGGAAAAGGACTTATTACAATTGTTGCTATTGTCCTGGGGTTGATTTGCTTAAACGAGCTATTACCAACCTGGTACGCCAGCAAAATTGAATCGCAGATCGAAGCTGCGAAAGGAAACGAGAAAGAGATCAAACGAATCAAGGAGGATACTCTTAATCTTGGGTATACAAAGCTTTATTATTCAAAAGCTAAAGACAAGGAAATGAAACTTGGTCTTGACTTAAAAGGAGGGATCAACGTTCTATTGGAAATCAACCAGAGAGATTTGGTTAATGATTTAACCAATTATTCAACAAATCCTGTTCTTATTGATGCTTTGAACAAGACTGATGAAGCTCAGAAAAACTCAACAAAATCTTACATCGACAACTTCTTTGAACAGTTCGATGCGGTTAACAAAGCAAAAGGGACCAACCTTAAGCTTGCTGATCCGGAACTTTTCGGAAACACAAACTTATCTGAAATCAAGTACAACACGACTGATGAGCAGGTAAAAAGTATTGTGAAAAGAAGAATTGATCTTTCTGTAGGAACAGCTTTCGAGGTAATCAGAACGAGAATTGATAAGCTTGGAGCAATCCAGCCAAACGTTCAGAGAGTACCTGGTACAGCTAGAATTTCTGTAGAAATGCCTGGTATGAAAGATATCGATAAGGTAAAGAAAATGCTTCAGACTTCTGCAAAGCTTCAGTTCTGGGAAGTACAACAGGTTCCTGAAATTGCACCTTATTTCCAAACATTAACCACTATGGTTGCTGCAAAAGGAGATTCTATGGGAGTTGCAAAAAATGTGAACTTCATCAACCTTTTACAGTTTGACAAATTAAGAACAAATGGTGTTGCCAATGTAAAATTATCTGATACTGCTGTAGTAAATAAAATTTTAAACAGCAAGGTAGGTTTAGCTTTACGTCCTGCAAACATTAAATATACTCAGTTTATGTGGGGTTACAAACCTGAGGCTACAAGTCCTGACGATTTGGTATTGTATGCAATCAGAAGTAACATCAACCAAAAAGCTCCGGTAGACGGTGCCGTAGAAACAGCTAGCATCAGCTACGATGAACTTGGAAGAGTAGTAGTAGACATGCAGATGGATTCTAAAGGTGCGAAAGACTGGAAAACTTTAACTGAGAAAAACGTAGGGAAGCCAGTTGCTGTTACACTTGATAACAGAGTATATACTGCACCAAACGTTGTAAATGCTATTCCTAACGGTAGAACTCAAATCTCTGGTAACTTCTCTCAGGAGGAAGCTAAAGAATTGGTAGACGTTTTAGGAGCAGGTAAATTACCTGCAGGTGCAAAAGTAGTACAGGCAACTCAGGTAGGTCCGTCCCTTGGGCAGGAATCTATCAACGCAGGTATGATCTCATTTGCAATCGCATTCTTGATTATTATTGTTTATATCATTTTCTATTATGGTGGTGCCGGTGTGTACGCTGTAATTGCGATGGTAATCAACTTATTCTATATTTTCGGAATTATGGATTCCGGTGACTTTACGTTGACGCTTCCTGGTATCGCAGGTATCGTACTGACGATGGCGATGGCGGTAGATACAAACGTAATTATCTACGAAAGAACGAAAGAAGAATTATTTGCAGGTAAGAGTATTCTTGAAGCTTATAAAGACGGTTTCAAGCATGCATTAAGCGCGATTATCGATGGTCACTCAACTACTTTATTAACAGCAGTTGTGTTGTTCTTCTTCGGAACAGGGCCTATTAAAGGATTTGCTTTGACATTGATGATTGGTATCGTGATGACATTGTTTACTTCTGTATTGCTTTCAAGAGTAATGATCTTTAGTAGATTAAATAAAGGGAAACAACTTTCTGTATGGACTCCGCCAACGAAAAACCTATTCAGAAATACTTGGATCGACTTTATTGGTAAGAGAAAATATGCTTATATCGTTTCTGCTGTATTAACAGTGATCTGTGTATTCTCAATGGTTACCCACGGATTCAAATATGGTATTGACTTCACAGGAGGTAGAAACTACGTGGTAAGATTTGATAAAGAAGTTAATGCTAATGATGTTGAAGAGAAATTAGTAAAACTATTCAAAACTGAAGACGGTAAAAATTCTTCTGTAGAAGCTAAAACTTTTGGAAATGCTAATCAATTGAAAATCTCTACAGATTACCTAATTGAAGATGAGTCTTTAAAAGCTGACCAGACGATTGAGCAGAAATTATATGAGGGGTTAAAAGGAGATCTTCCTGCTAACATCACATTACATGATTTCAAATCTGCAGATAAAGATCACGCGGGTATCATTTCTTCTGAAAAAGTAGGTCCTACAGTGGCAGACGATATTCAGACCCATGGTATTCTTGCTGTAGTGGCTGCTTTAGGAGGTATTTTCTTATACATCTTATTCAGATTTAGAAAGTGGCAGTTCTCTTTAGGTGCTGTAGCAGCTCTATTCCACGATGCGGTTATTATTTTAGGAACGTATTCATTACTTCATAAATATATGCCGTTCAACATGGAGATCAACCAGGATTTCATCGCTGCAATCCTTACAGTATTAGGGTATTCAATTAACGATACAGTAATTATCTTCGACAGAATTAGAGAATATCTAAGAGAGAAGAAATCATTAACATTAGCAGGATTATTTGATGACTCTATCTCAAGTACGTTAGGTAGAACATTTAACACATCATTTACTACAATCTTGGTAATCCTTGCGATCTTCATCTTTGGAGGTGATAACCTTAGAGGATTTATGTTTGCAATGCTAATTGGTATTGGATTCGGTACTTACTCCTCTATCTTTATTGCATCGGCAATTGCTTATGACTTCCTTAAGAAAGGAAAAGAAGATGGAGTACATGGAAAAACTACTTCAGATAAAGAAGTACTTGCTTCAAAGTAAAACAAACTACAATAAATTAGTAAAAGCCTTTCGAAAGAAAGGCTTTTTTGTTATCTGAATTTAAGATGTGTTTCAAGTATTTTTGAACAGGTTGTTTTTGAGGTTTTTATTGTATATACCATTAAAATAAATTGTTTTTTAATAGTATTCTGTTACTCAATATTATACTTCTTTAATATAATGAAATTTAGAATCATTATTTTTAAGATTTGATTAATTTTGCACCATCATGGAAAATTCAAAGAAAAAAGCGGCTATAGGCTTTATATTTATAACCTTACTGATTGATATTACGGGATGGGGAATCATTATCCCTGTTGTTCCCAAATTGATTGAAGAATTGATTCATGCAGATATCAGTGAAGCAGCAAAATACGGTGGCTGGTTAGGATTTGCCTATGCCTTTACACAGTTTATCTTTTCACCGCTTGTAGGGAATCTAAGTGATAAGTACGGACGAAGACCCGTTATTTTGATTTCACTTTTCGGATTTGCAGTAGATTATATTTTCCTGGCATTGGCTCCTACAATCTGGTGGCTGTTTTTAGGAAGAGTTATTGCAGGGATTACCGGAGCAAGTGTGACCACAGCAAGTGCTTATATTGCAGATATTTCAAATGATGAAGACCGGGCAAAGAACTTTGGGCTGATTGGGGCAGCATTTGGATTAGGATTTATTATAGGACCCGTTTTAGGTGGTGTTCTGGGACATTATGGTGCCAGGGTTCCTTTCTATGCAGCAGCAGGTTTATGTTTGCTTAACTTCCTTTATGGATACTTCATTCTTCCCGAAAGTTTAGATAAAGATAAAAGAAGAGAATTTAACTGGAAGAGAGCTAATCCTGTAGGTTCTTTTAAATTTTTAGGAAAGCACCCTGAGATTTCAGGGCTTATTGCTGCATTAATACTAATTTATATTGCAGGGCATGCTGTACAGAGTAACTGGAGTTTCTTTACCATGTATAAATTTAGCTGGACAGAAAGAATGGTAGGAATTTCTTTGGGAGTTGTTGGCTTGTTGGTTGGTTTGGTACAAGGGCTTTTGATTAGATGGACAACGCCAAGATTGGGTGAGCAAAAAAGTATTTATTACGGACTTGCACTGTATGCGCTAGGACTCTTATTATTCGCATTTGCTTCTGAGGGATGGATGATGTTTGCCTTTTTGGTACCCTATTGTTTAGGAGGAATCTGTGGGCCGGCTTTGCAATCTGTTATTACGAAGAGTGTTCCTTCCAATGAACAAGGAGAGCTACAGGGAGCATTAACGAGCTTGATGAGTGCAACCTCCATTATTGGGCCTCCCATGATGACTAATTTATTCTACTTTTTTACACATGATGAAGCGCCATTTAAGTTCTCAGGTGCGCCTTTCTTCCTTGCATTTATTTTAATGGCAATTAGCGTTGTAATTACCTATTCTGCTTTTAAGAAAAAAGGGAAAATTTAGACCATTGCATTCGCAAGGTAAAGAGGAGGGTAAGAGTCAATACCGACAGAATGAAAATAATGTTTTGAATTTAAAACAAATTAGAGAATCATTACTCTACACTGTAAAATATAAAGGGAAGCCCATAGAGGCTTCCCTTACTGTTTGAAAATTTTATATTCTATGAAAATTATGGATATAGAGATTTTACCCCATTATTTACAACATTGCTTCCCAATCCTGAGAAAGAAACGGAGAAATTACTGGCATTGAAGCTTAGAGAACCTGTAGGAGTGCAAAGTCCTAACGCATACCGGCACTGTCCATAGGCGCCAGTATTTTTAGTAATCTTACTCTCACTTTTTGCCTTACCCAAGCTGATATAAGCCCAGTCATTTACATCCGTATTGGATACTGTTGATCCCGTATAATAAACTGTAATCTGATATCCTGCTTCACCTCTTTTAGATCCCCAAAGCCAGCTGGCAGTCCACCATTGCTTATACCATTTGGAAGTAACCCTTGCAGATGCGTTACCAGTGGAGCTTTCGCTGGTTCCTCTTGTATCCATCATAACCAACCCGCCAAGAATATTATCCCAGACAATTCCCGAATCATTATAAAAACAAAATGTTGTGAACTTTTCGTTTTTGCTGCTCCAGATGATTTCCATTACATTAATACCTGTTTTTATTTCTTCAGTACCCATTTCCTTTAACCCGTTTTGGGCAGTAGTAAGATCATCTCCAGCATAAAGATCACCCATTCTTCCCATTTTTACAGAAGACGGATCCAGAACATTTCCAAGCGCAATAAATTGATCTTTGTCAGAAATCAGACTTTGAGAAATTTCAATACCTTTTTGAGTCGAAATTTTTCCAATCACATTGATTCCTGCAACCTGTAGATCACTTTTTAAGTACTTTTCAAGGCTTCTTTGGGATTCATCCAGCTGTGATTGTACAATCTCTGGAACTGCCTGTGAAATAGATGTTGTTTCCTTTTTCAGATCAGCAGCCGTGAGTTTAGTCTGAGTTGTTTCCTGTTGGGAAATTTCATTGTTCTCATCACGACAGCTGTTGAGTGTCAATGCCGATAATACGGCCAGAATTTTAAAGCCAGTAACTAATTTTTTCATAATAAATATTTATTTGATTGTGTGTAGTAAATATGCTTAAATGTTATTTAATTCTCAATGATTTTAACTAATTATTTGTTAATTGGTAAATTTAATGGATGAGTGGTAAAGAGTTGCAGACATTTGAAAAAGCCACTGTTTTATGAGAATGCTTACTATTAAACTCCGGCTTTAAGCCCTGAATTTTGAACATTATATATAAAATCTTAAAATTTGTTTAAATTTTTAGTTTACTGTAAATAAATGTATAATCTTTTGTAATTTTACACCATGGAATTAAGCATTGGAGAAATGGCATTGATTGCAGTGGCAATCGTTGTATTATTCGGTCCGGATAAATTGCCTCAGATTGCGCGTGACTTAGGTGCAGGCGTTAGAAAAATGCGTGGAGCAGTGGAAGATATCAAAACTGAAATAATGAAAGAAACGGATAACCCTGTTTCTGAAATTAAACGTGAAATTGAAAAAGTGAAAGACGCAGCCAAGGATTTCAATCCAATGAAGGATGTTGAAAAAGATATCCTTACAGATCCGGCTTCTACGACTAATGAACCTCCAAAACCAAAGCCTGCCGATGATGAAACCTACGAAGGGCCTGTAAGCAGATAATGTATGGAGGAGATCATTCAGGAAGACAAACAGGTATTTTTATATCTTAATAATTTAGGAGACCCTGCCTTTGACCAGTTTTGGATGCTGATATCCAGTACATGGATCTGGGTACCTCTTTATATTATATTCCTTTATTTTTTATACAAAAACTATAAACTAAAATCCTTAGTTTTTATTCTTATATTTTTAGCACTTGGGGCAACGGTTTCAGATCAGTTGGCAAGTGTTTTCAAATATGGAGTGGCAAGACTAAGACCCTGTCATGACCCCACGTTGGAACATTACATGAGAATTGTAAAATGTGGCGGGCAGTTTGGATTCTACTCCGCTCATGCCTCTAACACGTTCTTTTTGGCATCTTTTTTAAGTATCTTACTGAAAAATAAGCTTAAATGGTTTCCATATGCTATATTTGTGTGGGCTATAGTGGTTTCCTACAGCCGAATATATTTAGGAGTGCATTTTCCAATTGATATTTTGGTGGGGGTGTTTGTTGGATCTTTATTGGGAGTGATATTTGGTGCACTCGCCAAAAAAGTGATCAACAAACAAAATATAACTTCATGAAAAAATCTTTATTACTTTTAGCATCCATCAGTTTTTTTTCGTTGAATATCTACGGGCAGGACAAAAAAAAGGCCGAGGAATGTTTTAAAAAAGCAGACTATAAATGTGCTGAAGAGCAGTATTCCCAATTGGCAGAAAAGGAACAGATTCAAAAATTTAAATCAGAATATTACAATTACCTGGGAACCACTCAAAGAAGGCTTGGGGAAACAGATCTTGCTTTTAAATCATATGAAAAAGCATTAAAGACGGATCCTAGATCTGCTTCAGTATATGTAAATATTGCCTCATTACATAGTCAAAAAGGAAACAAAACGAAAGCATTAGAGTACATTGAAAATGGGCTTAAACTAGATGCGGAAAATCCTGATTTTTACCTCACGCGTTCAAAGATTTACGATAGTCAGGGTAAAAAAGAACTGGCGATGAAAGATCTGAATCAGATATTGAGTTTTGCACCAGATAATATTTTTGCAAAAACCGGGTTAGCCAATCTGAAAAAGACGAATGGTGAGTTTGAGGAAGCTTTAAAAGACTACAATAAACTTATAGCGGAGAAACCGGAATCATTGTTGTATAATGGAAGAGCAGATGTTTACTTAAAACTGAAGAAAACTAAAGAAGCTCTTGCAGATGTTTCCAAAGCTATTTCCATTGATCCTAAATTTTCACAATCCTTTGTTACTAAGGCTATGATTTTATTTGAAATGGCTAAACCTAAGGAAGCTTGTGATAATCTTAATAAAGCAGTGGGGCTAGGGTATGAAAAGGCCTTGTTAGCAGACTATTATGCTAAATGTACGAAGAAATAGTATTCAATTTTCTTTTTAAAATATAGTATCAAAATTATTTTACTGAAAATAATGAGTATAAATCATAAATAAAAAACAGCTAAATACAGCGTAAGCTTCGTTTTAGCTGTTTTTTAAATTCATATAAAAAGTATACATGTTAAATATTGTTCTTGTAGAACCTGAAATACCTAATAATACGGGAAATATCGGACGTCTGTGTGTCGGTACAGAGTCTAAGTTGCATTTAGTTCATCCTTTCGGATTTGTAATTAATGACAAAAACCTGAAAAGATCCGGATTGGATTACTGGGTACATCTTGACGTCTCCGAATATGCAAATGTAGAAGAATGGATAAAAAGTATTCCAGATCCTTCACGCGTTTTCTTAATGAGTTCACATGCAGAAAAATCATACCTGGAAAATGATTTTCAGGATGGGGATTGGCTTGTTTTCGGAAAAGAAAGTGTAGGGTTGAGTAAGGAAGTTTTGGATCAGTTTGAAAATCATTTAACCATTCCCATGTCCAAGTTAATCCGAAGCTTTAATATTGCCAATTCTGTTGCTTTTGTGGTAGGAGAGGCTAAAAGGCAGATAGGATTAAAAATATAGCCTACTACGTACAGTATTTTTGATGGTGTCTGATATTTAGAAAATAAGAATCGATTTTAAAATGAATTCCCATTAATCATTATGATAAGGCTTTCCTTGTAAGATCTGATCAGCACGATAAAGCTGTTCTACAATGAACAATCGAATCATCTGATGGGTAAAGGTCATTTTTGATAATGACATCTTTTCATTGGCTCTGTTATAGATATCTTCTGAAAAACCATAGGCACCTCCAATCAGTATGTGAACCTTTTTTACGGAAGAATTCATCCATGTATCTATTTTTTGGGAAAATTCACGGCTGGTAAACTGTTTTCCTTTTTCATCAAGGATCACAACAAGATCATTTTTATCAATGTGATTAAGAAATAGTTTGGATTCTTCTTTTTTTAGCAAATCAGGAGACAGGTTTTTTGCATTTTTTACATCAGGAATCTCCGTAATTTCGAAATTCCAGTGTTTAGGAAGACGATTAAGGTAGTAATTGATTAAAGAAGTAATTTCCTTGTCGTCTGTTTTTCCGATACAAAGTAAACTGATTCGCATTGATTAAAATTTTCAGTCCGCAAAGATAGCGATTTTTTAACGGTTAAGATTTAGTACAGATAATTCATCGAAGAGATTAATGTAAGAATATCCGGAGATATTGCGTATAGCCAAGCTTGATTTTGATTATTTTAATGGTTTACAATTAATTTGAAAAAGATCATATTGATAAAAGAGAAAACATTAGAATTTTTGTTAATCTTGTCAGTCAGTCTCAATTCTATATAATTTTCAGTAAGAAAGAGGAGAGGGAAAATGTTTATATTTGTAAGAGAGATAGAGAAAATATCGTGAAAAAATGCTCCCCCTGATTGGAGTTATTAGGTGTTTGATCTTGTAGCTAATTACGAAACTACAGCAATAGATGAGTGTAACAGTTCCCAAATTTATCCTGAAAATTCAGGAGTTTTTTGATAACATACATATTCCTGTTTTGGGAATATCGCTTTGGCAGATGTTCCAGATCTATATCTCTGGAATTTTTAAGGGAAAGATAGGACGAAAAGCGGCTGCTATTTCCTGGAGCTTTACCATCAGTTTATTTCCGTTTATTCTGTTTCTGCTTTCTGTATTGCCTTATATGCCACATTACGATAAATTACAGTTTTATATTTTTGATGTATTGATGCATAATGTATTCCCGTCCAATATGGAGGATGATGTAAGAGGCTATATAGAAACCAATATCATTCCTAATATGAAAGGAATCAGTAATCTGACGATTGTGTTGGCGCTTATATTTGCAACGAACGGTACTTTTTCTCTTATCAACGGATTTAATGAAAATACAGAAGAAAAACTAAGTGATGTAAAAGAATTTATTCTCTCATTTTTTATCACGATAGGCTTTATTACGATTGTATTTTTAGCACTTTTCGGGGTTTATTATGTAGAGGTTGTTATGAAGCTGTTTACTCCTGCGTATGATGTCTCATGGTTGGTAGATAACCTTTCCAAAATCATTGGTTTTGTCTCCTTTCCGTTGTTTTATTTTATTCTTTTGACTCTTTTTTATTGGCTGGGAACGGTGAAAATTACCAGATTCAGACAGGCTGTTCCGGGAGCGATTCTTACCACCATATTATTTGTGGTCACCACGTATATCTTTGCTATTTATGTAAAGGATATTGCTCGATATAACGTTCTTTACGGTTCCATTGGAAGTATGATTCTGTTGATGGTTTGGGTAAATGTGAATGTATATCTCCTGTTATTCGGAAATGAACTGAATATGGCTATCAGAAAGCTCAGGATAGAAAAACTGTTGTCTGACGAGATTCAAAAAGAAACCGTACACTACCATTCTCAGATTACAGAACCCAACTTTGACAGTAATGAAGAACATCAAAGAAAGCTGGGTAATCTGAAAAAAGATTAATCTTCTTCCGGTTCTGCATTTCCTTTTGAACTTAAGCTTAAGATGGTAAATCCTAAGATAGCAGCAATAAAGGATGCAATCAGAATGGCAAATTTAGCCTCATCCTGAATAATAATTTCCCCTTTGAAAGATAGTAAAGCGATAAAAATGGACATGGTAAAACCAATTCCGGCAAGTAAACCTACCCCAATCATTTGAAGCCAGTTACTGTTTTGTGGTAAGGAACTCAGCTTTAATTTAATAGCAATTAAGGAGAATAAGTTAATCCCAATCAGTTTTCCAATGATTAATCCGAAAATAATACCTAATCCTAATGTACTTGTAACGCCTGCAACCATTTCACTTGAAAAAGTAATATTGGTATTCGTTAAAGCAAAGATCGGCATAATCAGAAAGCTTACAGGAATATGAAGCTGATGTTCCAGTTTTTCCAGTGGAGAAATTTCCACATGGGAAGCGTTGGTAGGAATTGAAAAGGCCAATAAAACGCCTGCTATTGTTGCATGTATTCCGGAATGATGAAGGAAGTACCATAAAAAGATTCCCGGAATAATGTAGTATATCGTTTTGGTAACTTTTAAAAAGTTTAAAATAAACAGAAGAGCAGTCACTCCTAAAGAGAGCAGAAGATAGCTCCAATGGATCTGTTCAGTATAAAAAATAGCAATTACAAGGATGGCTCCAAGATCATCTACAATTGCTAATGCTGCCAAGAATATCTTAATTGAATTGGGGATTTTCTTACCCAGCATTGAAATAATAGCCAAAGAGAATGCAATATCTGTAGCCATTGGAATTCCCCAACCATTACTGTATTCAGTTCCAGCGTTGAATATCGTGTAAATAACAGCCGGAACAAGCATTCCGCCTACGGCTGCAAAAATAGGGAGAGATGCATTTTTAAAAGATGAAAGCTCGCCTTCTACCAGTTCTCTTTTTATTTCAAGACCTACCAAAAGGAAGAAAACCGCCATAAGACCGTCATTGATCCAGATGCTGACAGGATATTCCAGTTGGAATAGGTGAGTACCCACTTCCTTGTCTAAAAACTGCTGAAAACTTTCTGCAGCAGATGAGTTGGCAATAAGTAATGAAATAAGGACACAGAAAATAAGAATAATTCCTGATGCCTGACTGTTGTTGAAAAATTTTTTAAAATAAAGTGATAAATTCATATTTACGATTGTAGTCGTCTCACCCTCGAGACTCCATTAATATTTTTGAGCTTTTTGAAAGTTTCTTCCAGTTGCCCCTTATTTTTGACTTCGAGGTTGATATTTCCCATGAAGACTCCGTTGTTGGACTCAATAGACATGCTTTTCATATCCATTCCCATACTTCCACTGATGACAGTGGTAATGTCATTAATCATACCCATTCTATCAAGACCTTCAATCTCAATTTTTACTCTGTTCTTGAAGCTTTCTGCGTTCACCCATTTGGCAGGAATGACACGATAGTCATACTGCGCCCTAAGATTAATGGCATTAGGACAGCTGTCACTGTGTACTTTGATTCCGTCAGAAATAGTGATGAATCCGAAGATTTTATCCCCCGGAATTACCGTACAGCATTTTGCATAGCTATAATTCAGTTTTTCCTCATCCTTTCCGAAGACAATCATGTCTAGGTTCTGCTCCTTAGGTTCCTCGAAGCGAAGATTTTTTGTCGGAGACTTTCTGAATCTTGAAAGTAGGTTGTTGAATACGTTCTTACTTTCAATGTATTTCCTTAAACTGCTTGCATCCAGTTCATTGGTCTGGAATTTAAGAAACAGTTCCTGTGAAGATTTTAAATTAAAGAATTTCTGAAGCTTATTAACTTCCTCATCATTGAAATTGATTTTTGCATGACGAAGCTTTCTTTGTAAGGTTTCCTTGCCTTCTTCCACCAGCTGGTTTTTCTGGGAATTCAGGTAACTTTTAATCTTGGATTTGGCCTTTGATGTAACTACAAATTCCAGCCAGTCAGATTTTGGTTTTTGATTCTGCGAAGAAAGGATATCCACTTGATCTCCGTTTTGAAGAATATAGGAAATGGGAACCAATTTTCCATTGATTTTAGCGCCCAAACACTTCATTCCCAAATCGGAGTGAACAGAAAAGGCAAAATCAAGTGCCGTTGCATTGGTTGGTAAAATTTTAATTTCCCCTTTTGGAGTAAAGACAAACACCTCTTTTGAATAAAGATTAAGCTTGATGTTATCCAAAAGCTCGGAAGTTGAAAGATTCTGTTGCTGTTCAAGAACTTCACGAATCTCTGTTACCCATTTTTCAAAATTTCGGTCATCAGAACTTTGCTTATACCCTTCCTTATACTTGTAGTGGGCGGCAACTCCTTTCTCAGCAATCTCGTCCATACGTTCTGAACGGATCTGTACTTCTATCCACTTTCTATCAGGTCCCAGAACGGTTAAGTGTAAACTTTCATATCCTGTAGAACGAGGCTGTGTGATCCAGTCACGCATTCTTGATGGGTTACTGTGGTAAACATCTGTAACAATGGAGTAGATTTTCCATGCAAGGAATTTTTCATTTTTAGCGTCAGATTTATAAATAATTCTGATGGCATAGTTATCAAAAACTTCTTCAAAGGAAACTCCCTGCTTCAGCATTTTTCTGTAAATGGAGGAAATTGCCTTGGCTCGGCCTTTGATTTTAAAGTTTAATCCTTCTTCACGAAGTCTTTCAGAAGCCTCTTTTTTGAATTCCTCAATATACCTTTCGCGGCTTTCCTTAGCTAGTTCTAACTTCTCTGTGATCTCATTATAGACCTCAGGGCTGTTGTACTTTAATGAAAGATCTTCTAATTCGGATTTGATGTTATATAGCCCAAGACGGTGTGCCATTGGGGCATAGATGTAAACGGTTTCCGAAGCAATTTTTTTCTGCTTATCCGGAGCCATGCTTTCCAGCGTCCTCATATTGTGAAGACGATCAGCAATTTTGATAAGAATTACCCTGAAATCTTCGGATAGCGTCAACAGTAACTTTCTGTAATTTTCTGACTGTACAGAGATATTCTGATGATTCATGATGGAGATCTTAGTCAATCCATTCACAATATTGGCAATCTTTTCTCCAAAAATCTTTTTAAGATCCTCATAAGTGTAGTCAGAATCTTCAATCACATCATGCAAAAGCGCACAGGCAATGGAAGTAGCTCCCAAACCAATCTCTGTCGCTACAATTTTGGCTACAGCGATAGGGTGGTAGATGTAGGGTTCGCCAGATTTTCTCCTTTGATCTTTGTGGGCATCCAATGCAATGTCGAATGCCTTTCGAATGAGTTTATTGTTTTCCTCATCCAATGTTCTGTATGTGTTAGAAATCAGGTCCTTATATCTGGCAAGGATCTCTTTATTCTCTTGTTCTAGATCGTAACTCATTTGTGTAGATGCCTATATTTAGACGAAAATACGAAAATTTTTAGTTTTTTCAAACATAAAAATCCGCAGTTTGTACTACGGATTCTCGGTTACTAGATTTTATATCGATTAGAATTTTACTTCTGAATTCATCCCTTCACTCGACGTTTTGATTTTAATGTCAGGGCTATTGTGAATTTCAGCCCTATTTCTTGCGTCGATATATTTTTTAATAGTTTCATAATTGGCCTGATCAATACTCATATTTTCAAATAAATAAGTTTTTATGACTGCATTTTCTGAGAAAACACTCCGAGAAATATCAAGCTGCTCATTATCCTTTACCGCAACACTGGCTAGGTATTGGATATTATTTGTTTCACTATTAAGGTATATGATATAATCTGAATTTTGGAATCCGGAATTCTCCAGATCGCTTTCAAGCTTCTTGTAATCGCTATGGTGCTCAAATAGCCCAGCTAATATATTTGACATAATTAATGGGTTTTAAAGTTCTGATTAAAGTTAGTGAAAAAAAAACCATATTTTTATTATAAAGTCAATAAAATTTATCTATTAATATTTTATCTATATAATAATGTTAAAATATTTGAAGAAATCTATTGAATGGGTGTTTAATTTTTTTGAAATGAATAAATATAACAATCGTTCTGACATCCCTCTGATGAAGAGATATAAAGAGAGGGAATGTTATTTTAACTCTAATTTTTTCTTCGATTCTAATTGAAGCTAATGTGATACCCCTGACTCGAATACCAAAAAAACCTTAGAAATAATTAATTCTAAGGTTTTTATTTGGTATTTTAAAGAGTAATTAAATTCTTTCGTTTTTAATTTCTTCTACAATTTCCGGATTCAATAGTGTACTGATATCTCCAAAGTTGCTGAAATCTCCCTCTGCAATTTTTCTTAATATTCTTCGCATAATCTTACCTGAACGCGTTTTAGGAAGCCCAGAAACGAACTGTATTTTGTCCAGTTTGGCAATAGGTCCAATTTGGTCGGAAATTAACTGGTTTATTTCTTTCTTCAGATTATCCTTGTCACGTCCTTCTCCGGTTTCTTTAAGCGTCACATAGCCATATAAAGCATTTCCTTTGATATCGTGTGGGTAGCCTACAATTGCAGACTCTGCTACGGCAGGGTGCTGGTTAATACTGTCTTCAATAGGAGCTGTTCCTAAATTGTGGCCTGAAACAATAATGACATCATCCACACGTCCTGTAATTCTATAGTAACCTACTTCATCTCTTAAGGCGCCATCACCGGTAAAATATTTTCCGGGGAAAGCTGTAAAATAGGTTTCTTTATATCTTTGGTGATCTCCCCAAATTGTTCGTGCAATTCCCGGCCATGGAAAACGGATACAAAGGTTTCCTGTAACCTGATTTCCTGTAATTTCATTACGTTTATCGTCCATCAATACCGGTTGTATACCAGGTAGAGGCAGGGTAGCATAGGTTGGTTTTGTAGGGGTAACAAAAGGAAGTGGTGAAATCATGATTCCTCCTGTTTCAGTTTGCCACCATGTGTCTACAATAGGGCATTTTTTCTTTCCAACGTGATCATTGAACCAATGCCATGCTTCGTCATTGATAGGTTCTCCCACAGATCCTATTACTTTTAAAGAACTCAGATCGTGTTTGTCTACCCATTCTGTACTTTCCTTGGCTAAGGAGCGAATAGCGGTAGGGGCGGTGTAAAACTGAGTAATTTTGTGTTTTTCAATCACTTCCCAGAAACGATCGGGTTCAGGGTAGGTAGGCACACCCTCAAAAATCACAGTTGTAGCTCCATTCAATAATGGTCCGTAAAGAATGTAGGAGTGTCCTGTAATCCATCCAATATCAGCAGTACACCAATAAATATCATTCTCCTTATAATTGAAAACATTTTTAAAAGTATAAGCGGTGTATACCATATAACCGGCACAGGTATGAAGCATTCCCTTTGGTTTTCCTGTAGAACCGGATGTATACAGAATGAAAAGTGGATCTTCAGAATCCATGATTACCGTAACGAAGTCTGGAGACGCTTTTTCATAAAGATCAGCCAGCCAGTAGTCTCTGCCTTCTTTCATCTTGATTTCGTTGTGGGTTCTCTTTACCACCAAGACTTTTTCAACAGTTGGCGTTTTTTCCAGCGCTTCATCTACGATGCTTTTCAGGTCTAAAACTTTATTTCCTCTGTAGCTTCCATCGGAGGTAATCACCATTTTAGCTTCACAGTCATTCACTCTTGAAGAAACAGCAGAAGCAGAGAATCCGGCAAATATAACAGAATGAACCGCCCCCAGTTTAGCACAAGCCAGCATGGTAACAGCCAGTTCCGGGATCATGGGGAGGTAGATACATACTCTGTCTCCTTTTTCAATTCCCATATCACGCAGAATGTTTGCGGTTTTGTTGACACGGGTGTATAGTTCGTTGTAAGAAATATGCTGAGCTTCCTCTTTGGGATCATTGGGTTCCCAAATGATGGCTGTTTTATCTCCTCGTATGGCAAGATGCCTGTCGATACAGTTTTTTGTGATATTGAGCTTGGCATTTTTGAACCACGTAATCTTCGCTTCATTCATATCATACTTAACAACCTTGCTCCATCTTTGGTACCACACAAAGTTTTGATCGGCTACCTTATCCCAGAATTTCTTTGGGTTTTTGATAGACTTCTTATAATCTTCAAAGTATTGTGGTAAATCTTCTATTAAGTAATTTCTCATATCCCTTTCGTTTTTTGAAATTTGAATTGTATTGATAATTTGTTGATTGTCTTTTATTTATGTAATCTTAAATTTTAAAAGGCTTGCGTTTTAAAAATTAAGTGATAGAAAGTATCTGGAACTTTCCTTTCTTTTGTCATTTGAAAGATTAAAAATGATACTTAAATATATGTTTAATTTTTTGTCTATATCCTATATTCATTGATTTTTTCCTGAATTTCTTCAATGATTTTCTCATCATCAATGGTGGATGGGATCTGAAAATCTTTTCCGTCTAATAATGTTCGGATTAATTTTCTTAAAATCTTTCCGGAACGTGTTTTTGGAAGCCTTTTTACCACCATTACGCTTTTTAAAAAAGCAACAGCTCCTATTTTTTCTCTGACTTTCAGGATAATCTCTTTTTCTACATTTTCTTCTGAAATTTCTGAACCATTTTTTAAAACAACGGTTGCAAAAGGAACTTGTCCCCGCAAGTCATCATCAATGCCTACTACTGCACATTCGGCAACGTCCGGGTGTGAGGAAACAATTTCTTCCATCTCAGAAGTGGAAAGTCTGTGTCCGGCAACGTTAATCACGTCATCCACTCTTCCTGTAATGAAAATATAACCGTCTTCATCCTGTATGGCGCCATCCCCCGAAAAATAGTAGCCTTTATATTGTGATAAATAGCTATTTTCAAAACGGTCATGATCTTTCCATATTCCAAGGAGTGCGCCTGGAGGAAGAGGAAGTTTAATAACCAGATAGCCTTCATGATGTGGATTGAGTTCCAGCCCGTTTTCATCAAAAATTTTAATATCATATCCCGGAATTGGTTTTCCTGCGGAAGCTCTTTTTATTTTGTACTGATCATCAATGGTCATTAATCCCAGCATCGGCCATCCTGATTCGGTTTGCCACCAATGGTCAATCGCGGGAACGCCTATGTGTTGTTCAAACCAATCCAATGTGGCTACATCGCATCTTTCGCCAGCTAAAAATTGTTTTTTGAAATGTGACAGGTCATATTTTTTAACCAATTCTCCGTTGGGATCTTCTTTTTTGATGGCCCTGATCGCTGTAGGAGCAGTAAACATTACAGAAACTTTGTATTCCGAAATAATTCTCCAGAAAGTTCCTGCGTCAGGAGTCATGATGGGTTTTCCTTCAAAAATAATCGTGGTATTTCTGTTAATTAATGGTCCATATACCGAAAAACTATGTCCGACGGCCCATCCAAAGTCTGATGCTGCCCAATAAGTTTCTCCGGAATCCACGCCATATATGTATTTCATGGAATACTTTAATGCGGTGGCATATCCGCCGGTATCACGAACAATTCCTTTAGGTTTGCCTGTAGTACCTGAGGTATAAAGAAGGTAAAGTGGGTGAGTAGACTCAACGGAAATACAGTCTGCGGGTTCTGACTTTTGAACCAGCTCTTCATAGTCAATCAGCCCGTCAAACATTTCATGCTGGTTATCAACTAATTTTCTATTGTAAACAATGATGTTATCCACCTTATCCTGTGCGAGTTCAATTGCTTTTTCTACTAAAGGAAGATAAGGGATTCTTTTTGCAATTTCTATTCCTGCAGTTGCGGTGATTAAAACCTTAGGCTTGCAGTCATCAATTCTTACCACCAGTTCATGAGGGGCAAATCCTCCAAAAACGACATTATGAATCACTCCAATTCTTGCACAAGCTAACATTGCAAAAAGAGTCTGAGGGAGCATGGGCATGTAAATAACCGCTGTATCTCCCTTTTTCAGGCCTAAAGAAGCCAACCCGCCTGCAAATTTTGAAATTTCTTCTTTTGCCTGATTGAAAGTGTAGGTTTTCTTCTGACCCGTTACAGGAGAATCATACACAATCGCATTCTGATCTCCAAAGCCATCTTCAATATGTTTGTCAATGCATAAATAACACATATTAAGCTTGCCATCCGAAAACCATTGTGGGTAATCGTTGGGGTCTTTAGAGAGAATCTGCTGTGGGAATTCAAACCATTGTATTTCTGCGGCTTGTTCTTTCCAGAAAGCCTCCTTGTTTTCTATGCTATGTTTAAATTGAATATCTGCATTCATGTCAATATCGTATTAGTGTTTTTTTATTTGAAAACCTGTTATTTGCTTTCTTATTCTCCAAACATTTCCTCAATCTGCTGTATCAGTTTTTTTATTGAATAGGGCTTTGTTACATAAGCATCAGCACCCATTTCTAATCCTTTTTCAATGTCTCTTGGGTTGTTTTTGGCACTCAGGAAAATAACCTTTACATCTTTTAGTTTTTCATCCTGTCTGATCATGTCTAGTGTACTGTAGCCGTCTAGGTTGGGCATCATGATATCAAGAAGGATGACATCAGGAACCATTGTTTTTAAAAAATCGAGTACCTCTGTTCCGTCTCTGGCAATATATACATCATACCCGTTCTTTTTAAAGCTGTATTCCAGTGACATTAGTATTTTGTGTTCGTCATCTGCAATGATTATCTTTCTCATAAATGCTTTTTAAAGGTGTTCAACTTCATTTTTAATCTCGTTAATTGTTTTTCCAGGAAAGCTGATGGTGAAAGTTACACCAAGACCACTATTCTCAGCTTTTATGCTTCCATTATGAGCCTGTATTATCTTTTTTGAAATAGCCAGCCCAAGCCCGCTTCCTGTTGGTTTTAAAATATTCTGATTTTTGGACTGATAAAACTTGTCGAAGATCATCTCAAGGTCTTCCTCTGGAATATGCTTTCCTGTATTGAAAATGGTAATCATTAACTGATTATCCTTTTCAAACAATTTGGTTTGTATCGTTCCCTGTTCATCTGTAAATTTTAAGGCATTTCCCCAAATATTCTGAAACAGCTGAATCATTCTTGCTTCATCATATTCAAATATAAACTGATTCAAAAGATTAACCTCACTTAAATGAATGTTTTTCTGCTGGATCAGGTGGAGAAGTGGGCTAAGAGCCTTTTTATAGGTTTCAAGAATATTATTTTGTTGAATATTTAACGAGATTTCGCCATGCTGTAACTTGTCAAGATAAAGAATATCATTGATGATTTCGCTTAATCTGTCTGATTCTGTGATGATGTTATTCAAAAATTCCTGCTTAATTTCAAAAGGAATATCATCATCGTCTGCCAAGATTTCTCCTGCTGAACGAATTGCAGTGATCGGGGTCCTCAATTCATGGGCAACGGAATCCAGAAAGTCGTCTTTCTGACGATCTTTAACAATAAGGTTTTCGTTGGCTGTTCTCAGGTCATCGGACAATTTTTGTAATTCTTCAGACTGTTCCGTAAGTTTTTTATTGATGCTGATATTTTCCTTGGATTCTTCAAGGATGTTTAATACTTCTTTTAAGGATATTTTATCTTCCTTGGTTACCCCCTCAATTAAAATCTTGGCTGATGCTGTACCGATTCTTCCTGCCAAAAGGTTTTCGGAAAACTTGATGAATCTTGAATCGGCTGTTTCAGTTTTAGAATCGATATTATATTTTAAATTGAAAATCCTTAAGGCCTGCTCAGTTTTGTTTTTGCCTAAAAATCTTTCCAAAATGTTTTGAATATCAGAAATATAAGCTGTTCCTCGCCATATGAACGCATTTTCGTGGTTTTGAATGTATTTGTCAATATCTACATACAATTCTGCAAAGTTTCTTTCACGATAATTGCCCTTTGTACTGACTGAAATAATGGTAAATAAACCTGTATTCATCAAGAGTGACCAAAAGAAAATCTGTGGGATTTTTGCCAGATAAGGAATTGTGAAGAAGTCAAAGGAATTGTACATATCTCTTAAAACTCCTTTGAATTCTTGATTATACGAGAAATAATACTGTGGAATAATCAATCCGAAATAACAGATTGCTAATCCGGCCGCAAGCCCAACGACAGCGCCTTTGTAGCTTCCTCTTCTCCAGAATATAGCTCCGAAAAATGCGGGTGCCAACTGGGCAATCACCACAAATGAAATCAGTCCTACAGAATCCAGTGACGTTTTCAAAATAAAGTACTTGTAGAAAACAAATGCCATGATGATCAAAGCAAAAATGCTGAATTTTCTAATATTGGTAATGCTTCTTGTATTTTGTTCTTCACTTTCAGACTTAAATTTTCCCAGCAATCCATAGGGAATAATAAGGTTGTTGGAAAGCATGATGGACAATGTAATGGCAGAAATAATAATCATGGAAATGCATGAGCTTAGTCCTCCGAGAAAAACCAAAACAGTAATCAGTGTATTGTCAAAATGCTGTGGAATCAGGATAGAGTAGAACTCCGGATTTACTTTTTGACCATCAAAAATTAATCTTCCTCCCCATGCAATAGGAAAGATAAACACTGTAAATATCAAAAGATAAAGTGGGAAAAACCAGATTGCGGTTTTGATATGCTTTTCCTGTCTGTTTTCAACAATGGCTGTATGGAACTGTCTTGGCAAAATACAAATGGCTGTAGCGGAAATCATGCATAAAACCATCCAGTTCATGGCTCCCTCAATTCCGTTAAATGTATTTTTTTCTTTAAAATCTTCAAACTGACTCGCTTTCTGATAAATGTCTGAGAAGCCATCAAATACATAATAGATTACAAACAGCCCAAGAATAATGATGAAAAACAGCTTTAAAAAACTTTCAAGGGCAATGGCTGAAATAATTCCTAAACGTTTTTCCGAAGCATCTACATAGCGGGTTCCATAGTAAGATGAGAATAATGCAATAAGAACCACAACAAAAGTAGCGTTATCCGTTAAAATATCCTTTGACATTGGGGTTTCTGTCACCAAATGAAAAGTTTCAGATATCGCCTTAATCTGTAGTCCGATGTAAGGAACAATCGCTAAAAGACAGACTATTGTGATAATCGCACTAAGGCTTCTGCTGTTTCCGTATCGCAGAGAGATAAAATCTGCAAGACTACTGATTTTATTGACCCTGGAAATTCTTACAATCCTTGTGTTGATATAAATCCAGGCCGGGATAATCATAATGGGACCAATGTAGATGGGCAGATAGTTTAATCCACTTGTAGCAGCCACACCAATACTTCCGTAATAAGTCCATGCCGTACAATACACAGCCAAAGACAATGCATAAATGTAAGGATTATTGATCCAGAGCTTACTTCTTTTTTTCTCTGCCAGATGAGCAACTAAGAACAGAAGAGCCAGATAAAACAGAACTACGAAAAATAATGCGAAACTACTCATCATATTTTTTTACGATTACAAAAGAAATGATGATGGAGGTCATCCAGACAGCGAACAGGTAGATCAAGATCATTGGATATCCTAAAACTTCCCGATCACTGTTGAAAAGCAATGATATAGGAATACTGAAAGCAATCATCAGTCCGATGCTCAGGATAACCAGTTTTTGTTCGTGTCTTTTTTTCATACATGATGGTTTATAAAAGATAATTGATGAATAGATATTGGTTTATCATTCATCAATTATTACTTATTTTTATAACTATATTTTGTCGTCAGAATATTCTCCTGTTAAAGCATAATACCCAAAGATGGCCATACCGCCTGAGATAATCGGCATCAGTACAAATAAGATAATGATCCCGAAAACCAGATCTTCCTGCTTTCCTGAGGCGATCTTTGGAATTCCTAATACTGTAATTCCGAAATATCCTACAACCACCGCTATTGCGATCCAGAGAATGCCTAATATTTTTTTTAGTCCGTTCATTTTAGTAGTTTTAAAATTAATAAAAATTTGAGTGATTTAATGATTAATCATGAAGATTATTGTTCTTATTTTTAAGATAAAATAACCCGATGATCAAACATACTGCTGCCACTCCAATCGGATACCAAAGTCCCTCAAGGTACCAGGTTGCATGTCCGGCTTCTTTTCCTGTGGTTACAAGATAAGTAGCTACTGCAGGAAGAAGTCCTCCAAACACTCCGTTTCCAATATGATAAGGTAAAGACATTGAGGTGTATCGGATTCTCACAGGGAACATTTCAACAAGAAATGCTGCGATAGGTCCGTAAACCATGGTTACAAATATGACCTGAATAAATACAAGGAACACCAGGTACCATTTTGTATCATCGCTTAGCTTTAAAGACTGAGATACTTTCGGTTCCTCAGCTTTTCCATCTTTCATTACAGGTCCGCTTGGAGACCAGTGAACAATACTGTCTTTTTTGATTAAAGTTCCATCAGTGTAAAGAGTTTCCTTGTGGAAAGTAACGAGACTGTCTGTTGCAATATCATTATGGATTTTAGCAATCCTTTTTTCTGTAATTCCGTTGGAAGCAATCGTTTTATTTTCAAGATTAACACTTTTAAACATGCTGTCGTAAATTGGCCTATACGCCAGGATGGCAATCAGCATTCCTGTCATCATCACAGCTTTTCTTCCGATCTTATCAGACAGCCAGCCGAAAAATACAAAGAATGGTGTCCCTAAAAACAAGGCAGTGGCCATTAAGTAGTCTACTTGCATAGAATCTACGTTCATTACCTTTTGCAGGAAGCTCATGGCGTAGAACTGTCCTGTGTACCAGATTACGCCTTGTCCCATTGCGGCTCCAAACAAAGCCAGAAGAACAAATTTAAAGTTGTATTTATTACCGAAGCTTTCCTTTAAGGGGTTTTTAGAAGTTTTCCCCTCGCTTTTAGCCTTTGCAAAAAGCGGAGATTCTTTCATGTTTTTTCTGATGATGTAAGAAACACCTACCATCAAAATAGAGATCCAGAAAGGAATCCTCCAGCCCCAATTATCAAATTCTTCCGGAGAAAGCGAGGTTTTTGTAATTAAAATAACAATCAGTGAAATAAAAAGTCCAGCTGTAGCCGTAGTTTGGATCCATGAAGTCCAGTATCCTCTTCGATGAGGTTGTGCATATTCTGCAACATAGGTTGCAGCACCTCCGTATTCACCCCCAAGGGCCAATCCTTGTAATAATCTTAGGATTAAAACCAAAACAGGAGCCATAAATCCAATGGTTTTATAGCTTGGGATACATCCGATAAGGAATGTAGAGAATCCCATGATGAGTAAAGTAACAAGGAATGTATATTTCCTTCCGATGATATCTCCCAGTCTTCCGAAGAATAAAGCGCCAAAAGGCCTTACAACAAATCCAGCTGCAAAAGTGGCAAGTGTAGATAAAAATGCTGCCGTCGGATTATCTGCAGGGAAAAATTTTGTAGCTAAAACGATAGCTAAACTTCCAAAAATGTAGAAGTCATACCATTCTATCAGTGTTCCGAGGGATGAAGCAGTGATTACCCCCCAAATGGTACGGTTTTTCTGCTTGTCAGTCATATTCTCGTAGCTTTCGTGATGATTTTCGCTCATATTGATTAGTTTTGATGTTAGTAGAAAATGATAATTGGGTTCATTCCCGGATTATAGGTAAATCTGGAACTGTAGAATGAATTCTCCTTTTGAGGATGGGCTCTCTGTAGGGCTAGTGTAAACCGGTCTTGTGGAATATTGTGTAGTAATTTTTGCGTGATGCCCATCTATAAACCAGTTGGCTCCTATGTCAAACTGTGAAGAAGATTTATCGAATGCTTCAAAGCTTTTATGAGTGTAGGCCGCAAATGGCTGTATCCTGATCTTTGGCTTTTCTGCCTGACTGGGTAATAGTAAACCAGCCTGTGCATAGATAATATTACCTGTTCCAATGGTTGGTTGTAGATTTCCGGCACCTGCTATGGCTTTATTTCCTATAAAATTAGGATCAGAAGCTGCAATATTCATGGTTCCCAGATTTCTTACATAATTAGGTCCGAAATTGTAGTTATAATACCCGGCGTAGGCTGAAACTGCCATTTTATTTTTCGCTTCTCCCAATGGTATGTCTGCAAAAGCATCTACCGCAAAAAGAGTAATGTCGTGCTTTTCAATATTGGAATTAACTGAAGTTCTTGTTCCGTCTGCCTGATGATAAAACCCTGCACCAACATTGAAGACTTTTTTGGTTCCCAGATAGGATCCTACTTTGAATGGGAGTGTATTAGATTCTTCATCAAGGAATTGGTATTCTACATATCCTGCCTTTGAAAAACTAGGATTTCCGTTATTATCTACGGCTACAGCTCTTGATGGGTCAGTTACATTTGCCGGAGTAAGGTCAGTTGCAAAAGGTTTGTTTAAGCTGAAACGATATTCAAGTTTTCCGTATTTACCCTTTGCAAACATTCCGAGCTGTCTTGCAAACTGATCAGAATTATCAATTAATGGCCATGAAAAAACAGGAGAATCAACCGTGAGGAAATTAAGTGTGGAAGCCATGGTCATACGGGAAAGTCCCATGTAATAATGAAGCCCGGCTCCTAAAGATAAACTGAATTTTCCCGCTTCTCCAGGTAAAATAACTGCATACTCATTCCAGGCATCATGAAAAAACAGTTGGGTTTTCTTTCCGTTTCCATAGCCTCCTGTTCCTGAAGTTCCCGTAGCACCACCATTGATGAAAGTCTGATTGTTGATTCCAAAATGAAGAAGAATCATGTATCTTTTGGAGATCTGTGCATACGTTAAAGCCCGTAATCTTCTGTTTCCTATACTCCAGGAATTGTCTGTAGGCTCACTTCCAACCATGCTTCCGGGGTTCATGGAGGTATTTCTTAACCATAGTTGATCCCATAAAATAAATCTGATGAATTTGTCTCCCTCAGGATTGAGGTTTACTTTCAGTCCGCTGCCGTAATCAGGAGAGCCTTGTGAATACATTGATCCACTGATTAAGGCTAATCCAATAAATGTAAGTAATTTCTTCATAAATTATCAATTTTTGGCGTTGTTTTTTGTGAAAGCCAAATTGGAATTAATAATTTATTTATGAAAATTTAATATATATTAGTGCTAATAGTATAGTTATATTGATATTGTTCTTGATTACCAGTTGATTATTGTAATGATTTGAATTCTAAATCTGTTTTATATCTATTTTTTAAATCTTTCCCACTTGATCAGCATGTACTTATCAGCGAATTGAGTAATGATGATCCCTGAATTTTTGATGTTTTCTTCCTGAGCGATATATTCAATTAACTCATTTTGCTTTAATATCTTATAAACAGGATGAAACTCGGAATGAGGTGGTCTTGTGATGTTGTATTTTTTGATCCATGAACTTATAGTAACGTGTGAAACACCAATGATTCTTTCAATTTCACGATAACTCAGGCCTTCCAGATAGAGTTGAAGTGCCTTGGTTACATAATAATCATCAATTTGTTTCCCTAGTTTTTTAACGGTAAAATAATAGTTGCAGTTCTTGCAGTGGAAGCGTTGTTTTTCATTGATAATGCCGCTTTTAACTACTTTGTCGCTCTGGCATTTAGGACATGTATTTTCCATAACTATATTATTTTAGCAAATATATAATAAATTAGCAAATGTATATTTTCTAATAAAGATAATTTTACCTGTATAAATTTAAAAAACAAAAAAAATATCTTTTTTATTTGGTTTTTAAAGTAATTATATTTTAAATTTGCCAAAAAAATTAGATAAATAAATGGAAATAGAAGTTTCCTCATGCGAACATCTAATGTATGTGAGTGAAATACAGCAGGAAATGTATGATTCTGCACAGCGTAGAGGAACGGGAATCGCAAAACGTTCTATCGAATATTTGAGTAAAAAGATTTCAGAGGGCAATGCTGTGGTAGCCACTGAAAACGGGGAGTGGGTAGGTTTCTGCTATATAGAGACGTGGTCACACGGGAAGTTTGTTGCCAATTCGGGATTGATTGTTTCTCCCAAATTCAGGAACGGAGGTATTGCTACTCAAATTAAGCATAAGGTTTTCCAGTTATCTAGAGAAAAATATCCGGAAGCAAAAGTATTCGGATTAACAACAGGGCTTGCGGTAATGAAAATCAATAGTGATTTGGGATATAAGCCGGTTATTTATTCAGAACTTACTCAGGACGAGGAATTCTGGAGTGGCTGCAAGAACTGTGTGAACTATGAAATATTAATGAATAAGGAACGTAAAAACTGTCTTTGTACAGCTATGTTATTTGTTCCGGACAATATAAAAGAAAATGAGGCTGTCAACAATCAGCCTGAAAATAAATATTATGAAGAAAAAAGTCATCTTAGCGTTTAGTGGAGGTTTGGATACTTCCTATTGTGCTAAATATCTTAGTGAAACACTAGGGTATGATGTGTATGCCGTTACTGTAAATACCGGAGGTTTTTCTAAGGAAGAGGAAAAAGAGTTGGAGAGAAAAGCTTTACATCTTGGGGTAAAAGAGTATAGGTGTGTAGACGCTCAGGAAGACTACTACAATTCTTGTGTGAAGTATTTAATTTTCGGGAATGTGTTGAAAAATAATACTTATCCTCTTTCTGTAAGTGCTGAACGTACGATTCAGGCGCAGGAAATTGCAAAATATGCCATTGAAGTAAAGGCTGATGCCATTGCGCACGGAAGTACAGGTGCAGGAAACGATCAGGTCCGTTTTGACTTAATTTTCCAGGTGATGTGTCCTAATATTGAGATCATTACGCCCATTCGTGATATGGCATTATCTCGAGAGGAAGAAATTGAGTTCCTGAAAGATCATGGGTACGAAATGGAATTCCATAAAGCACAATATTCAGTGAATAAAGGACTTTGGGGAACTTCAGTAGGAGGAAAAGAAACCTTAACTTCAAGAAATTACCTGCCAGAAGAAGCCTTTCCGTCACAAATTAAAGAGACGCAGCCTTCGGAACTGGAGATTGAATTTAAAAATGGAGAAGTGGTTGCTGTAAACGGAGAAAGTTTTGAACATTCCGTATATGCTATTCAAAAAATAGAAGAATTGGCTTCTGCTTATGGTATTGGTCGTGATATTCATGTAGGAGATACCATTGTAGGTATTAAAGGAAGAGTAGGATTTGAAGCGGCAGCGGCCTCAGTGATTATCAAAGCACACCATTTATTGGAAAAACATACGCTTTCAAAATATCAGCAAATGATGAAGTCTCAACTATCAGACTGGTATGGAAACTGGCTTCACGAAGCACTTTTCCTGGATCCTGTGATGAGAAATATCGAATCTTTCTTAGGAGATTCCCAGAAAACGGTAAGTGGAAAAGTATTCGTAACCCTTCACCCGTACCGATTTATCTTAAACGGAATTGAATCTGATCACGACCTGATGTCTGATAAATTCGGAAGTTACGGCGAGGCGAACAGAGCATGGACAGGAGATGATGTGAAAGGATATACAAAAATTGTAAGCAATTCCTTAAATATATATCATCAGATTAACCAAAATATCAACTAGTTCCTAAGGAACAATCTAATAAAAGATAGGATATGATCCTATTGCTTAAAATATGAAGAAAACAGTAGGAATTGTAGGAGCCAATGGCTATACAGGAAGTGAGTTGATACGCTTACTGGCTTTTCATCCCCATGTGACATTGAGTTTTTTATATAGTCGTTCAAATTCGGGAACAAAAATATCGGACTTGTACCCGGATTTAACGACGGTTTGTGAAAAAGTATTAACGGATAAACCTGAAGAGGTAGATATTCTATTTCTATGTCTTCCTCATAAGGAAAGTCAGAATTGGTTAACCCAAAATCCTGTTAAAGATGAAACGGTGGTAATTGATTTAGGAAATGATTTCCGTTTGGATGGAAATTTTGAAAACAGAGATTTTATCTACGGACTGCCGGAAATTAATAAAAAACAACTGAAAGGTTCAAAGAGTATTGCAAACCCGGGATGTTTCGCAACAGCTATTCAGTTAGCATTGCTTCCATTGGCGGAAAAAGGGTTGTTGGGTGAGGTTTTCACCACAGGGATCACGGGTTCTACAGGAGCCGGACAATCTCTGCAGCCAACCACTCATTTTACCTGGAGAAATGATAATATCTCGGCTTATAAAACTTTAACACATCAGCATGTGGATGAGATCTTGCAGCAGTTGATTTCATTTAATAATAAAGAAGTAAACCTGAATTTTGTTCCATGGAGAGGAGATTTTGCAAGAGGGATTTTTACAAGCTCTACCGTGAAAATAGATTTGGAACTAAAAGAAATAGAGCAATTATATCAGGATTTTTATGCAGAGGAGCCTTTTGTTACGCTAAGTGAAAGGGCAATGGACCTAAAGCAGGTTGTCAATACCAATCGCTGTGTGATTCAAATTGAAAAGAGTGGAAATGTTGTAGTTATTCACTCGGCGATTGACAATTTGTTAAAAGGAGCTTCAGGACAGGCAGTACAGAATATGAATATTGCGATGAACTGGGAAGAAAACTCAGGATTAAACTTAAAACCTATTGCATTTTAAAAGAAAACTTAAAAGTCAATTGTCAATAAGCTAATCGTGAATTTTTAAAGCTTAATCACAACCGACCTAGGAAAATGGAGCGTTAAGAAAAATAATTTTGTGAACGTTAAGAAAATTCTACTGTTCGAAGTGCGATACAAATGCCGATTTCGCACAAGTTTTAGAATTTTTAGAGAACAAAAATATTTTTTAGCGAAAGTTTCCACGTCTTAAACTTTTGTTTCTTTTGTTTCAAGACAAAAGAAAAATATAAAAAAATAAGAAATGAATTTATTCAACGTATATCCATTATTTAATATCAATCCGGTTAAAGCTCAAGGATCTTTTCTTTGGGATGATAAAGGAGAACAATATCTTGATTTTTATGGTGGTCATGCTGTGATTTCCATTGGGCACAATCATCCGCATTATCAGAATAAACTTAAAGAGCAATTAGAAAAAATTTCTTTCTATTCCAACTCTGTTCAGAATGAATTGCAGACTGAGCTGGCTGAGAAATTGGGAAAACTATCAGGATATGAAGAGTATAGTCTTTTCCTTTGTAACTCCGGAGCTGAGGCCAATGAAAATGCCTTAAAGCTGGCTTCTTTTCATAACGGAAAAAGTAAAGTTCTTTACTTTTCAGGCTCATTCCACGGAAGAACTTCTGCTGCAGTTTCTGTAACGGATAATCCGAAAATTGTTGCTCCGGTGAATTTTTCAGAAAGATTTATCAAATCCGAATGGAATAATATTGAACAGCTTGAAGAAACTTTTGCAGCACATGGAAATGAAATTTCGTCCATCATCATTGAGGGAATTCAGGGAGTGGGAGGAATCATGATTCCTACGGTAGCATTTTTATCTAAGATTAAAGAACTGTGTGAAAAATATGATGTTGTTTTGATCTTAGACGAAGTACAGTCCGGATACGGAAGAAGCGGATATTTCTTTGCTCATCAGGAATTCGGAATAGAAGCAGATATTATTACCACAGCAAAAGGAATGGGGAATGGTTTTCCGGTTGGCGGAGTGCTAATCAGTCCAAAATTTCAGGCAAGCAATGGCTTGTTAGGAACTACTTTTGGAGGAAATCATCTGGCATGTGCGGCTTCAATTGCTGTGCTGGATGTGATGAAAGATGAAAATCTCATCGAAAATGCTCAGAAAATGGGCGAATATATTGAAAATGAAATTAAAGATTTACCACATATTAAATCAATTCGAAGGAAAGGATTGATGATCGGGATAGAACTTGACAGGGACTGTTCGGAAGTAAGGAGCAGCTTGCTTTACGATCATCATATTTTCACAGGAAACTCTAATGATAAAAGTGTTTTAAGGATTCTTCCGGCACTTAATATCCAAAAAGAGGAAACAGATCTTTTCATCAATGCCCTGAAAGTGGTGTTGGAAAAAATTTAAACCACAAAATCCCAAAATATTTTACACTTAAGTGTTCTAAAGTGTTTAAATAAAAACTTTTACGGTTAGATCAACAGTTAATGTGTAAACAAAATCTTTAAAATCAATTTAAAATGAAAAATTTTACCGCTGTAAGTGATGTTGAAAACTTACAGGAAATCATAAAAAAAGCTTTACAAATAAAAGAGAATCCTCTTTCCGAAACAGAAAAAGGAAAAGGAAAAACAATAGGTCTGGTATTCTTAAACTCAAGTCTAAGAACCCGTTTAAGCAGCCAGATTGCAGCACAAAACTTAGGACTGAATGTATTGACGTTAAATGCAGCGCAGGAAGCCTGGAATCTTGAATTTGCTGATGGAGCCGTGATGAACGGAGATACAGTAGAACACATCAAAGATGCTATTGAGGTATTGAACCAATACTGTGATATCATTGCAGTTCGTTGTTTTGCAGGAATGAAGAGCAAAGAAGATGATGTAAATGAAAGCATCCTAAGTCAATTTGAAAAACACGCAAAAGTTCCTGTCGTTTCCCTGGAGTCAGCAACCCGTCACCCGTTGCAAAGTTTGGCAGATTGTATCACCATTACAGAAAACTGGAAGAAAGATCATAAGCCCAAAGTGGTTTTAACCTGGGCACCACATATTAAACCCATTGCTCATGCTGTAGGAAATTCATTTGCAGAATGGATGCAGGAAATGGACGTTGAATTGGTGATCACTAATCCTGAGGGATATGATCTGGATAAAAACTTTACAAAAGATGTACAAGTAATTTACGATCAGGATGAGGCATTAAAAGATGCAGACTTTATCTATGTGAAAAATTGGTCTTCATTTGATGATTATGCCGCAATGCCGGAAGTAAAAGGAGACTGGATGCTGACGAATGAAAAACTGGCTAATACCAATCAGGCAAAGGTGATGCACTGCCTTCCTGTTCGTCGTAATGTTGAATTAAGCGATGAGGTTATGGACGGGGAGAATTCAATCATCTATCAGCAGGCAAAGAATCGTATTTTCTCAGCACAGGCAGTGTTCAGCGAAATATTAGAGAATATAAAATAGTAATTGAATCAGGTGGTAACCATTTAATCCATTGTATAAAAAGCGTTTTTGAATCGTAAAATAAGACGCAAGTAATCAAATCCTTTAATCTTATGAAAAATAAAATGTACATCATAAAAATAGGCGGAGCGCTCATTGATGATGAACGATTACTGGATCAGTTTTTAGATCAGTTTTCCCAAATAAAAGAAAAGAAAATCCTTGTTCATGGCGGAGGAAAATTAGCTACGGAATTGGCAGCTAGGCTTGGCGTGGAGCAAAAGATGATTAACGGAAGGAGGATTACAGATAAAGATACACTGGATATTGTAACAATGGTGTATGCAGGAGGAATCAACAAAAATGTGGTTGAAAAATTACAGCAAAAAAAATGCAATGCCATAGGGTTTTCCGGTGCAGACGGAAACTTAATCAAGGCTAAGAAAAGAGAGCATCCGGAAATAGATTTTGGATTTGTAGGAGATATTGATAAAAAAAGCGTGAATAAGAAACTGCTTTCAAAATTAATTAAACTTAACCTTGTTCCTGTATTTTCTGCGATTACCCACGATAAAAAGGGAAATCTTTTCAATACCAATGCAGATACCATTGCATCAGTGATGGCACAGGCCTTATCATCCAAGTATGAAGTAGAGCTCTTGTATTGTTTTGATAAGCTGGGAGTATTGGAAAATGTTGACGATCCCAAATCCCTTATTAAAAGTATTTCCGAGGAGGATTTTACTGCTTTAAAAAAAGAAGGAAAGCTGCACAAGGGGATTTTGCCCAAACTTGAAAATGCTCTTGGAGCGATAAAGAATAATGTAAATAAAGTGTTTCTCATTAAAGAAACCGAATTGAAAAACCATATAGAGAGTCATCATGCAGGAACTGAAATCTGTTTATAATAAAGAAGAATTGTTGAATAATGCAGTTGGATTGCTTAAGAATTTGATTGAAATTCCTTCCTTCAGTAAAGATGAATTCAATACATCTGTAGAGATTGAAAATTTTTTCAAAAAGCATCAGATCCCGACAAAGCGTTTCAAGAATAATATTTGGGCGGTCAATAAGAACTTTGATGTCTTTAAACCCTCTGTTTTGCTGAATACGCACCATGATACTGTAAAACCTAATAAGGCTTATACCCTGGATCCGTTTGTTCCCATAGAAAAAGACGGAAAGCTGTACGGGCTGGGAAGTAATGATGCCGGAGCCTCTTTGGTTTCTATGGCGCAGGTTTTTCTGCACTTTTATGATAAAGAAGATTTAAAATATAATTTAGTGATTGCTTTGACGGCAGAGGAGGAGATTTCAGGTTTTGACGGAATTGAGGCCTTGTTTCCACAACTACCCAATATAGAATTCGCCATTGTAGGAGAACCCACGCAGATGAATCTGGCGATTGCAGAAAAAGGGTTGCTTGTGATAGACGGGGAAATGAAAGGAACTCCTTCTCATGCTGCTCATCCCAATGAGGATAATTCGATTGTAAAATGTATGCAGGATCTTCAGAGTATCTTAGACTTTAAATTTCCAAAGGTTTCAGAATATCTGGGTGAAGTTAAAATTACCCTGTCAGGAATTCATGCCGGAGTACAGCATAACGTAGTGCCTGAGGCGTGTAATTTCACACTGGATGTAAGGGTAACAGATGCATATTCCAATAAAGAAGCCTTTGAAATTATTCAGTCGCAAATGAAGTCAGCACTTACGGCAAGGTCTTTCAGGCTGAATTCTTCAAAAATAGAAATGGATCATCCTTTTGTAAAAGCAGGTCTTGAATTGGGAAGGACCACCTATGGCTCTCCAACCTCTTCAGATCAGGCCATTATTCCATGCACATCAGTGAAAATGGGGCCTGGAGACAGTAGGCGCTCCCATACTGCGGATGAATTCATCTATATTAATGAAATAGAAGAAGGGATTGATATCTACATCCAAATTTTGGAAAAAGTGTTATAAAAGAGGACTTAGAAACTTTTAATAGCTAACCTCTGAAATATATTTTTGACTACGCTCAGCAGGCGCTAAAGTTTACGTTTTTAATAAGGATTTATGCAAAAAAGAATAATTAGAAACAACGACTTTACATTAGGGACATGTTTTTTTATAGTTAATAGTAATAAGGATCGCCTTGCTGGGCATGTCAAAATCAATCAAATATTTTAAATCAGATCATTGTGAAACTACCATAAGGTGGTGTATGATCTCATAAAAATCGATAATTATATGAAAAAGATATGGCAAAAGGATGACCTGGCCACCAATATATTAGTCAACAACTTTACAGTAGGAAAGGATCTTGACTTTGATGAACGTTTGGCAAAATATGATGTCAAAGGTTCCATGGCACACTGTAAAATGCTTGCAGAAACCGGAATTATTTCCAACGAAGAATCAGAACAGATGCTATCTGTACTAAACGATATTTTAAATAAAATTGAAGATGGGAGTTTTGAAATTGATAAAGAAGCTGAGGATATCCATTCTCAGGTAGAAGCAATCCTAATTGCAGAATTAGGAGATACAGGAAAGAAAATCCATACTGCAAGATCAAGAAATGATCAGGTTTTGTTGGATATTAAACTGTACCTATTAGATGAAATTCGTGAAATAACCGCACTTACCGACGAGTTTTTCCAAATTTTAATTCAATTGGCAGACCAGCATAAAAATGTTCTGCTTCCGGGATATACCCATTTGCAGATTGCCATGCCTTCATCCTTTGGATTGTGGTTTGGAGCGTATGCAGAAGCCCTTTTGGATGATGTGGAAATGCTGTTTTCAATAAAGAATATCATTAATAAAAACCCATTGGGATCCGCGGCAGGATATGGTTCATCTTTCCCTATCAATCGTGAAAGTACTACCTATAACCTGGGATTTCAGTCGATGAATTATAATTCGGTATATGCTCAGATGACCCGTGGAAAGTCAGAAAAACTACTGGCAATGTCAATGGCTACCTTAGCAGGAACACTCGGTAAATTTGCCTATGATGTATGTTTATATTTGAATCAAAACTTTGATTTTATAAGCTTTCCAAAGGAATTTACAACAGGAAGCAGTATAATGCCGCACAAAAAGAACCCGGATATTTTTGAGTTGGTTCGTGCGCGGTGCAACAGAATCCAGTCCTTACCGAATGAGTTAATTCTATTGACCAACAATCTTCCGTCAGGATATCACAGAGATGTACAATTGACCAAGGAAATTCTTTTCCCTGCAATAGATTCCCTGAAAGAATGTCTTGAGATTTTAAGCTATACGTTGCCGAATATTCAGGTAAAGGATGGTATTCTGGAGGATGAAAAGTATAAATATCTTTTCAGCGTAGAGAAGATTAATGAAGAAGTGAAAAATGGAAGTTCTTTCCGTGATGCTTATGTAAAGATAGGACAGGAGATTGAGAACAATGCGTTTGATTTTGAGTTAGGAAACTTAGATCATACCCACCAGGGAAGCATAGGGAATCTTTGTCTGGATAAAATAGAATATCAGTTCAATAAGTTGAAAAATAAATTATTGGGCTAAAATATAAACCATTAAGATAATAAAAAGTCTGAGTAGATATAGAATCTAAAATTACTTTTAGATCACGCCTTATTTTTTTATCGTTTGTAAATCCTTAATCTTATTTACTTGGACTGTCTTAATGGTTTTTTATTCCGCTCTTTGAATTTGATGATTGATTTTGAAACTATGGAGTATAGTTGAAAATTGAGATTAAATAGATAATCAAAATTTTATCCAAGATAAAATCTTTGCGTCTTATCACATAAAGCTTGGGAATTTCCTTTGTGCCTTTGCATATTTTAATAAATAGGAGATGGATAAGCACAAAGGTGTAAGAAAATCAAAAATTTTCAACAAAAATCTAAACCGGTTTTGGGGTATAGTGAAAAGAATTATTCCAGATCAATCTTGAACTTGGTCGATTTTTTTACCTCATGTAAAACTATGGAACTGTGGTATTGCCCAATGTTAGGAAGATTGGAAATCACATTAACGGCGAATTCGTTATAAGAGTTGATATCTTTGGCAATAATCTTTAACATATAATCGTACTCTCCGGAAAGGCTGATGATTTCCTGTACTTCATCATGATTTCCAATATGTTTTTCAAAGGTTTCCAATACTTTCTTGGATTGTTCCTTGAGACGAACATTACAGTAGACTACAATATTTAAACCCAATTTTTCACGGTTTAAGAGGCCAACATACTTTTCAATGATCCCATGCTTCTCCAATTGTTTGATTCTTTCATACGTTGGAGTAAAGGTAAGACCTATCTTTTCTGAAATTTCCTTAACAGATAAAGTGGAGTCTTCCTGTATAATGCTGAGAATCATTTTGTCTTTTAAATCCATAAAACTAATTTGAGTTTTAACAAAAATATCATTTTTAAATGAGAATAAGAAAATACCAAAGGTTTTAATTTATTTGAAACTTTGTTTTTGTAGATTCATAAAATTTCTGTATCTTTGCACCTAATGAATAAAAAAGCATTTATATCATTAGATTTACCGGGCGAAAGCGCCCTTTACGATATTTATTGTTATTAGCGAAGATTGTTGTCTTCGCTTTTTTTATGCCCAAAAATTAGAATTATGTTTACGATTACAGAACTAAGTACCGAGAGAATCAACAGTATACTGACAGAAGCATTAGCTTTTGCAAACGGAAAAACTGCTAAAATTGAAGGAGAAGTTTTTTGCTCAAACCTTTTCTTTGAAGACAGCACAAGAACAAAGACAAGCTTTGATATTGCAGAAAGAAAATTGGGACTTCAGATTGTTCCATTTGATGCTTCACACAGTTCTGTAAATAAAGGAGAGAGTCTGTATGATACGGTGAAGACCATTGAAAGTTTGGGAGTAAATCTGGTTGTGATCCGAGATAAAAAGGACAGATACTTCGAGGAATTAAAGAATATTAAGATTCCTGTGATCAATGGAGGAGACGGAACAGGAAATCACCCATCACAATGTATGTTGGATCTGATGACAATCTATCAGGAGTTTGGAAAGTTTGAGGGATTAAAAGTAGGAATTGTAGGTGATGTAAAACACAGCCGTGTAGCGAATTCAAATGCTGAGGCTTTAAGAAGATTGGGTGCTAAGGTATACTTCTCAGGACCCGAACATTGGTTCGATGAGGGAGCCTTAATCAACGGAACTTATCTTGCACTTGATGAGCTTATTGCTGAAGTAGATGTTCTGATGCTATTAAGAATCCAACATGAGAGACATGATGCGGCAATGAGTTTTACTGCATCTGAATATCATAAAAGATATGGCCTGACTAAAGAAAGAGAGCAGGCTATGAAGAAAGAAGCCATTATCATGCATCCGGCACCTATCAACAGAGGGGTAGAAATAGATTCTGATCTGGTAGAATGTGAACGTTCAAGAGTTTTCAAGCAAATGGAAAACGGGGTCTTTGCAAGAATGGCAATCTTGAAAGAAGCGTTAGAAGAAAAAGGGTTTACGTTTAAGTAAATTGTAGAAAGTATAATGTATATGATAGGGTATACCCGACATTATACAAATAAGAAAAAGTAAAAAGTACAAATCGTAAGTCAAATTATAATACATTTTGCAGCTGACATTGTACAAAAAAAATAATAGAAAATCTAATTTTTAAAAATGAAGAAAAAATTAATACTGGAGTCTGGTGAAGTGTTTCATGGAGAAGGTTTCGGAGCAGAATTGGAAACTGCAGGAGAAGTAGTTTTCAATACCGGAATGACAGGGTATCAGGAATTGATTTCTGACCCATCGTATTGCGGTCAGATAGTTTGTATGACCTATCCGCTTATCGGAAATTATGGTATTAACCGTGATGATTATGAAAGTATCGAGCCGGCAATCAAGGGGCTTATCGTAAAAGAATTGTGCGATCTTCCTTCCAATTTCCGTACTCAGATTACTTTAGATGAATTATTTAAAAAGAAAAACCTTTCAGGAATTTCAGGAATTGATACGAGAAGACTGACAAGAATTCTTCGCAATTCCGGAGTGGTAAAAGGAAAAATTGTAAACGCTGATGCTGATGAAAATGCAACAGTTTCAGAATTGAAATCTACAAGCTTCCCAACCAATCAGGTAGAGGAGGTTTCTACGAAAACACCTTATGCAAACCCAAACAGAGGTTTCAAGGTAGTATTGGTAGACTTCGGTGCAAAACTGGGAATCATCAGAGAATTGTCACAAAGAAACTGTGATATCATTGTAGTGTCTCATGATACGACAGCAGAAGAAATTCTACTGATGAATCCTGATGGAATCATGCTTTCAAACGGTCCTGGAGATCCGGAAGATGTACCACATGCTTTAGATATGATTAGAGGATTACTAGGAAAAGTTCCCATTTTCGGAATCTGTTTAGGGCACCAGTTAATTGGTCTTGCTTGTGGAGCAAAAACTTTCAAATTGAAATTCGGACACAGAGGAGGAAACCACCCGGTATTGGATCTGGAAAAAAATACAGTAGCTATTACTTCCCAAAACCACGGTTACGCAGTAGATCAGGAAAGTTTGAAAGGAACAGACCTTATCGAAACTCACATCGCATTGAACGACAGAACAAACGAAGGGTTAAAACATAAGATCCATCCTTGCTTCTCTGTTCAGTATCACCCTGAAGCTAGCCCAGGCCCAGAGGACGCAAACTACCTGTTTGATGAGTTTATTGATCTAATGTACCAATTTAAAAATGTACCAGTTTAACAATAATTAAAATGATCAATTTCGAAAACAATCCTTTAATTGAAAAAACAGTTAAATTCTCTTTAGATATTATAGAGTTCTGTGAATTATTGGAAAGTAAAAAGAAATTTGTTATTGCTAAACAATTATTACGTTCGGGCACAAGTATAGGTGCAAATTCTTTTGAAGCACAAAATCCTTACAGTAAAAAAGACTTTGTGAATAAAATGAAAATTGCTGCCAAAGAACTTGAAGAAACAAAATATTGGTTATATCTGTGTAAGCATTCTCAAAGTTACCCATTTGAAGAAAAATTAGAAGCGCAGATTATAGAAATTGGAAAAATTATTTATAAAATTTTAAGCACAAGTTTATCAAAAGAGAACGGTTTGTAAATATTGTTACACTGTTAAATTGATAAATTGTTACATTTTAAAACCCTATGAAAAGAAACGATATAAAAACAATTTTAGTAATCGGTTCAGGACCTATCATCATTGGTCAGGCAGCTGAATTTGATTACGCAGGAACGCAGGCTTGTCTGTCTTTAAAGGAAGAAGGCTACAAGGTAATTTTGATCAATTCAAACCCTGCAACAATCATGACGGATGTGGAAATCGCTGATAAAGTATATATCGAGCCGATTTCATTACAGTTTGTAAGCCACATCATCAGAAAAGAACGTCCGGATGCATTATTACCAACACTTGGAGGTCAAACAGGACTGAACATGGCAGTAGAGTTGGAAAAATCAGGAATTCTTGAAGAATGTAAAGTGGAAGTATTAGGAACGACGCTTTCTGCCATCAACAGAGCAGAAGACAGAGACCTTTTCCGTGAATTGATGAGAGAGTTGAACGAACCGGTTCCTGAGTCTGATATTGTAAATACAGTAGAAGGAGCTATTGCTTTTGCTGATGAAATTGGTTATCCTGTAATTGTTCGTCCTGCCTTTACAATGGGAGGTACCGGAGGTGGTATTGCTTCCACAGAAGCAGAACTAAAGGAAATTGCTGAACTTGGTTTGAAATATAGCCCGGTAACACAGTGTCTTATTGAAAAATCAATTGCAGGTTTCAAGGAAATTGAATACGAAGTAATGCGTGATGCAAACGACAACGCGATTGTGGTTTGTAACATGGAAAATATAGATCCTGTAGGAGTTCATACAGGAGACTCAATTGTAGTGGCACCCTCTCAAACCCTTTCAGACAGAGAGTATCAGTTACTGAGAAATGCTTCTCTTAAAATCATCAGAGCTCTTGGAATTGAGGGTGGATGTAACGTACAGCTGGCTTTAGACCCACACTCTTTCGAGTATTACATCATTGAGGTGAATCCAAGAGTTTCCCGTTCATCAGCGTTAGCGAGTAAGGCAACAGGGTATCCGATTGCAAAGATCGCGGCAAAAATTGCAGTAGGATTAACACTGGATGAAATAATGAACCCGGTAACAGGAAAAACATACGCATGTTTCGAACCTGCTCTGGATTATGTGGTCACTAAGTTTCCAAGATTCCCATTCGATAAATTCGAAACTGCAGACAGAAGACTTTCTACCCAGATGAAAGCAACGGGTGAAGTAATGGCGATTGGAAGAAACTTCGAGGAGTCTTTACAAAAAGCAATCCGTTCTTTAGAAACTGGAATTAAGCACTTAGGATTAAAAACAAAACAAGCTCAGGCACTTACTGCTGAAGAAATTGAAAGAAGAATCAGAGTTTGTGATGATGAGAGATTATTCATCATTGGTGATGCTTTAAGAAGAGGTTACGATTGGGAACAGATTGTAGAATGGAGTAAAATTGATAAGTTCTTCATCTGGAAAATGAAGAAACTAGTTGACTTCGAAAAAGTAATTGCTGAAAATAAATTCGATAAAGAAACTCTTATCCAGGCTAAAAAATTAGGATTTGCAGATATCAATATTGCTGTTCTTTGGGAGGTAAAAGAACGTGAGATTTTCAACTTCAGAAAAGAAAACGGAGTGATGCCGGTTTACAAAATGGTAGACACTTGTGCTGCTGAGTTCGAAAGTGAAACACCATACTTCTACGGAACCTATGAAGAAGAAAATGAAAGTGTAGTTTCAGATAAAGAAAAAATCATTGTACTAGGTTCAGGACCTATCAGAATCGGACAAGGTGTTGAATTTGACTATGCAACTGTTCACTCAGTTTGGGCCATCAAAGAAATGGGATACGAAGCGATCATCATCAATAACAACCCTGAAACGGTTTCCACAGACTTCTCAATCTCAGATAAATTATACTTCGAGCCTCTTACAGAGGAAGATGTAATGAATATCATTGATCTTGAAAAACCAAAAGGAGTAGTCGTTCAGTTTGGAGGGCAGACAGCAATTAACCTTGCAGATAAATTAGCTTCTCACGGAGTACAAATCCTGGGAACTTCTCTGGAAGACCTTGACAGAGCTGAAAACAGAGACAAATTTGAAAAAGCTCTACAGGAGATGGGGATTCCTCAACCAAAAGGAAGAACGTCAACATCTAAGGAAGAAGCAATAGAAATTGCCAACGAAATCGGTTATCCGGTATTGGTTCGTCCAAGCTACGTTCTTGGAGGTAGAGCAATGGAAATTGTATATGCTGAAGCAGAACTGGCTCACTATATGGAGAACGCGGTAGACGCAAGCCCTGAACATCCTGTTTTGGTTGACAAATACATGGTAGGAAAGGAAATTGAAGTAGATGCAATCTGTGACGGTGAAACAGTGGTAATCCCTGGGATTATGGAGCATATTGAAAGAGCGGGAGTACACTCCGGAGACTCAATCGCAGTATATCCACCACAGAATATTTTACAAAGCGAAATTGATACCTTAGTAGATTATACAAAAAGATTGGCAAAAGGTCTTAAGGTTATTGGATTGATGAACATTCAATACGTACTTTTCGAAGGAAATGTATATGTGATCGAGGTGAATCCTCGTTCTTCAAGAACAGTTCCTTTCTTATCCAAAATTACAGAGGTTCCAATGGCTAACCTTGCTACAAAAGCAATCTTAGGTCAGAAACTAACGGATCTAGGGTATAAAGATGGCCTAGTTCCAAACAAAGAAGGAGTCTTTGTAAAAGTACCGGTATTCTCTTTCTCAAAACTAACAAAGGTTGATATCTCTTTAGGACCGGAAATGAAGTCTACAGGAGAAGTTATGGGGAAAGATACAACTCTTGAAAAAGCTCTTTACAAAGGTCTTGTAGCAGCAGGAAGAAAAGTTCCTATGCATGGATCTATCCTTTTCACAGTAGCAGATAAGCACAAAGAAGAAGCAGCTGACTTAGCAGCAAGATTCCATGAAGTAGGATTCAGAATCTGGGCTACAGAAGGAACTGCGAAATTCTTTGGCGAAAAAGGAATCCCTTGTAAAATCGGATACAAAATCGGAGAAGAAAGTGTAAACCTTATCGATCTGATCCAGAAAGGAAAAGTTCAGTATGTTGTAAATACCACTACAAAAGGGAAACAAGCTGAAAGAGACGGATTCCAAATCAGAAGAATGAGCGTTGAAAACGGTGTCCCTTGTCTAACATCAATGGATACAGTAGAAGCGATCTTAAAAGTAATCGAAAGCATGAGCTTCAAAATGGAGACGATGTAATTTCGAATACAAAATAAATATTGTAAACCCCGTAAGTTTTCTTGCGGGGTTTTTTCTATATAAATTCTATAATTTAGGGCAGTAAATATTTCGATTAAAAAGAATATCGTGGCATTATTAATTATTCTATGAAAAAAATACTTTTTGCACTCACTTTTGTATTAGGAGTTGTATTTATTCTCAATATCAATTTTCCATTAAAAAAGCAGTATATCTATGGAAAATATATTAACATGAATTTTGATGAGCCAATTTGCTGTGTGGAAGCTCCTCATACCGCTGATACTTTAGTTTTATATGAAGACAATACATTTAAAAGTAAATTTTATGGAATGGGTACATATAAATTATATAATGGATTAAATCCTGAAATAGAACTTCATTATACAGATTTTGGTCAGCCAGCTGTTTATAAAACCTATTTTTTAAATGGGTTTTTTGAAAAACCTAAGATTATTCTAAATGCAGATTCAAATCATTATTATGAAAAACTTGATTGAAAAAGCATAACTCCCAACTCATTATCAAGTATTTTTATCACACCAGCTTAAAAATACATTTATTTTTACCGAATTATTTATAAATTAGAGCGTTAAAATTCAGGCTGTTATTATTTTTAAAGACTAATAAAAATTCCACCAAATTAAAATATAACCATGGCAGAATATTATGCAAAATCAAACAATTCCTTAAATTTTGAAGTTACGAAAGACGACAAATTAATAGGGACACTTTCTTATAAGAATTGGTTTAAGTTTAATGCAATCATTGATATTGCAGATCATCAAAGCTATCAGGTAGAGCCAAAGGGATTTTGGGGAACAACAATAGAATTAAAGGAAGATGATAAAGTACTCTTGAAATTCAGGATGAACTGGAATGGCGAAATTATTGTACAGACCTATTTTGATGGAGTAAAAGAAAGTTGTGTTTTTAAACATAGGGGAATTTTTAAAGAGTCATTTGTTCTTACAGACAAAATTGGATCAGAATTGTTGATTATGAAGCCAAGCTTAAAATGGAATTTAATGGATTACGAATATCAGATGATAAGTTCCGATGCTTTTGAAAGATTTTCTAAGAAAGAAATATTAATGATGGTTTCACTGCATTGTGCCAACTACTATATGTCTATGATGAGCGCTGCAATAATGTAAAAAAATATAATAATTTTATGAAAAATGTAAAGAAGCTAGGTAAATATTTAGCCTAAAGCATATCATACTCTCAGTAAATAAAGGGTTTTCGATTATTCGGAAACCCTTTATTTATGGTCTTTTTTTATTAACAAATTTTATGATTTGTATCATATTTTTATTTAGAATTAATAAAAATAAATTAATTTTGCGACACTAGCTTAATTATAAAAATGAAAAAAACGATTATTTCTGCATCTTTATTGGCAGTAACCATGCTCTATGGACAGGAAAGTGACACCCTAAAAGTGGCTGAGATCCAGTCCGTATCACTTCAGGGAACTCATAACTACAGAACCAAAAAATCCGAATCCGTGGCAAGGCTTCCTCTGGAAAACCTTGAAAATCCAACCGTTTACAATCTTGTTCCAAAAGAAATCATCAGCGAAATGGGCGCTACCGATTTCAATACGGCAATGGCTTCAGCGCCGGGTGTAGTAGTAAGTAATAGTGTGAACGACAGTGGAAATGATGTCTTTCTGAGGGGGTTTAGTTCTAATGCCAGCTTCAGAAACGGATTGACTCAAAACCCAAGAGTACAGTCGGAAATTGCCAATATTGAAAGAGTGGAAGTAATCAAAGGACCATCAGGAACCTTATTTGGAGGAACCTTGGCAAACTATGGTGGTGTTGTAAATGTGGTGACTAAAAAGCCACAGGAGAACTTCGGTGGAATCATCAACTATACCACCGGAAGCTGGGGAATGAACAGAATTACAGCAGACGTAAACACTCCTTTAAATAAAGAAAAAACAGCTTTAGCGAGATTTAATGTAGCAGCCTATTCTCAAGACTCTTTCCAGGATGCAGGATATAACAAAGGTCTGTTTTTCTCAGGAAGTATTTTATATAAGGTAAGCGACAAAACAACGGTAACATTGGATACAGAATTCCATTCACCGGAAAAAACACTGAATGCCTATGTAAGACAATCTGAGAAATTGACACTGCATTCTATGAAAGACCTTGCAGGAGCCCATGACAGGTCATTTACAAGTAACGACATTGGATCAAAAAGAACCAATTTTGTAACGATGGCTGAAGTTACCCATAAATTCAATGATCAATGGACTTCCAGAACATCTTATCAAAGAGGTGAAGCTAATGAAAACGGATCAATATTTCTTGTTTTAAGCTATATCGATAATAATACGGTAAGCAGAGGAATTCGTCCTTTTGACAGCTATAAAATTACAACAGATAATATTCAGCAGAACTTTATTGGAGACTTTAAAATAGGAAACCTTAGAAACCGTTTGGTGGTGGGATTAGATTATTATCAGCAGACCACTAAAAATCAGTATGGGATGTTTAAGACCTCAAAAGATGATACAAAAGGGTCAGTTTTTGCTCCCTACGATATCATTAAGCTCAATGAATCTTCACCATGGCAGCCAATATCCAGAAGTTTAGTAGAAAACCTGGAAAGAATTCCCAACGATCCAAACAGTATGATAAAACCTACAAACTACGATGTTACCCAATCCAGAACATTCAGTGTATATGCCTCTGACGTTCTTAATATTACAGATAATCTATTGGTGATGGCGAGTTTAAGAATGGACAACTATAAAAATAACAATATCATTACCAATGGAGTGGAAGGTAAGGGTGAATATACACAGACTCAATTTGCTCCGAAATTTGGTTTAGTTTATGAGATCGTTAAAAATGAAATTTCATTCTTTGCAAACTATGTAAACGGTTTTAAAAATGTAGCTCCTACAAGGGATTCAAGAGATAAATCAGGAAATACTTTCATCGAGTATAAGCCTGAACAAGGAAATCAGTTTGAAGCAGGTTTTAAAGTTGATTTATTTGGGAAAAAACTTTTAACAACGGTGAGTTATTATAACATGAGAATTAAAAATCGTCTAATTGCTGATCCATCAGGAATTACCGGACTTTATATTCAAGATGGTAATATCAAGAACCAAGGTTTTGAGATAGATCTTGTAGCAAATCCATTTAAGGGATGGAATATTGTTGCCGGTTATGGGTATAACGACAATAAATTTGATGACAGAAGCAAAGACGCGGGAAAAAGAAGTGCATGGACTCCTAAGCATGTAGCCAACTTCTGGACGAGCTATAAAGTTATGAATGGAGCTTTTGAAGGACTTGGGTTTGGAGCTGGATTTAATTTTGTAGATAAAACGTATATCAATATTACAAACCATTTTCTGGCACCATCATACACTTCAGTGGGAGCCACTATTTTCTATGACAAGAAAAAATACAGAATTGGTTTGAAGATGAACAATGCCTTGAATCAAATGTACTGGAACTTCTACGGCCAGCCACAGAAGCCGAGAGAAATTCTTGCCAATTTCGCTTTCAAATTTTAAAAAACTTAAAAACAAAAAATATTTTTTCAAAATAACTATGGGCTGGAGAACGCAAAGCCGTTGAGACGATTATAACGTTTTTAAGGGGTGAGAAAATCATATATTTAATAATTAGATTTTTAACACGCATTCATAAATTTGATCAATTTCAGATTCTTACATCTTATAACTCAAACTTACTAATCCTTTTTTTCGTCTTTGCGTATATCCGGCATACATCAATCTTTTAGTGATCGGTTACTTTTGAAATCATTTACAAAACTGGATATGGAAAACAAAAAAACTAATACAAAGAAAAAGCAGGGAAAATCCCTCACCAAAAGAATCACAGGATGGCTGCATCTCTGGCTCGGACTCGTTTCCGGAATCATTGTACTTACGGTCACACTTTCAGGAACTGTATTTGTCTTCTGTGATGAAATTATTGACCTGTGCGGTGGAAGCGCAAAATATGTTCAGGCTCCGGCCAACGCAAAAAAAATGTCACCCGAACAGCTGTTGGCACAATTTCATCAGCAGGTTCCGGATAGAAAAGCATTTTATTTCGATACTTACAAAGAAGCAGACAGAACTTTTAGGGTAGCATCAGCAACCAAACCTCCTAAGGAAAAAAATACAGATAAAGCAGCAAAACCAAAAGGCCGTGGTCCAAGAGGGGTATTCGCTTATCATTATCTAGATCCGTACACAGGAAAAGTCATGGGCTCTACGAAAAGCTATGAATTCTTCTATGTGGTAGCCCATATTCATGCTCAATTGTTGGCGGGTAAATTCGGGAAAACAGTGGTGGGAATAGCGTCCATCATCTTTTTTGTTCAATTGATTGGTGGTCTCATTCTTTGGTGGCCAAAAAAATGGAACAAAACAACAAGAACTACTGCATTTAAAATTAAATCAGGAACAAAATGGCGTAGAAAAAACTATGATTTTCATAATGTTTTTGGGTTCTATTCATTATTACCTGCAGTATTTATTACCATTACAGGATTAATTATGGCCTATAAGGTTTTAACAGATCTTACTCAGGAAGTTTTCGGAGGAGTTGCAGATCCTCATAAGATTGCAGAAAAGTATGAGCCTACATTCGATCCTGATAAAAAAGCATTGTCTTTTACCGACTTTATTGACAGAAATTTTAAAGAAATTCCTCAGGCAAAGCAGATCAGAATGAGTGTCCCACGAAAGGATTCTACGACGGTTTACAACGTAATTGCTGCTAAGTTTATAGGCTTAAAAAGCATTTCTGATGGGAAAAGTAAAGAAGTCAGTAAATATACAGGAGATGAAATCAACTATCCGAAAGAAGTTCAGATGCATGAAGTGATTGAACACATGAATTTCGATCTGCATGTAGGCTATTGGGGCGGAATGTTTGGAAAGATCTTCACTTTCGTCATCGGAATTATCTGTACCAGTCTTCCCGTTACTGGATTCCTGATTTGGTGGGGAAGACGAAATAAGTCCACCAAAAAAGGCAAAGAAATTAATAATATTCATCAACACAGAAAAGAATCGCACCATGAACAATTGGTTTAAAATTTTATATCTATCTCTATTTTCATTCTTTACACTTGGGAAGGCTCAGGAAAAGATGGTAATAGGAGAGAAACAGACCCTATTTTCAAAGGCTTTAAATGAAAACAGGGAAATCTCAGTTCACCTTCCAAAAACCTATAATGATCATACAATCAGCCCCGCAAAGTATCCCGTAATCTATCTTTTAGACGGAGAAATCAACTTTGAATATTATACAGGGATGGCAGATTTTATAGCGAGAACTCCCTATGCAGATATTCCGGAATGTATTGTTGTAGGAATTAAAAATACAGAGCGAACAAGAGATCTTACCCCTACAAAGGCTGGAAAGAAAAGTCCTGTGAATCCTAATATAACCCTTTTTGCTGACAGCGGGGGAAGTGAGAATTTTGTAAAATTCATGCAGGAAGAACTAAAACCGTTTATCAGTAAAAACTATAGAACTCAGGATTATTCTGTATTGGTGGGACACTCATTCGGTGGTCTTTTTGCCATCAATGTTTTTCTTTCTCATCCGGATTACTTCAATGCCTATGTGGCCAATGATCCAAGCTTATGGTGGGATAATAAGGTTACCCTCTCCAGAACAAAAGATTATTTGGAAAAGAATAAGAAATTTCCTGCCAATAAATCCCTCTATGTTTCTCAGGCCGACAATGAAGAACAACAGAAAAACTGGAACTCTGATATGACACAGGCCATTGAAGAATTTAAAGGAATTGTAGAGAAAAACGGAACTCTGAACTACAAGCACCGCTTTTTTGAAGGAGAAGTACATGGAACAGTTTCGTATCCTGGAAATTATGAAGCTTTAAAATTTATATTTAAAGGGTTCAGAACAGATATTAAGCAGCTTACCAAAAATCCGGGCTTACTGGAAGAAGACTATAAAAAGTTTTCTGAGAAAATGGGTGTCAAATTTACTCCGTCAGAAGCCTATCTGAATGTAGTTCTTAAGTTCATGAAAAGCAATGACTTTAAAGAGTCTGAAACTTATTTTATGAACCTGAAAAACAAGCTTTATCCTAAGATTAAATAATTGAAATGCTATAAATAGGATGGAAAGTGGGGTAGATTGGTATTATTCAATCTGCCTCATAATTTTTAAAGCTAAAATAAAAAAGCAAATCTGTAAATAGTACAGATTTGCTTTTTTTGATATGTTTTAAGAAAAAAGTATAGATTTTAGCTGAGTAGTTAAAGCCCACTCATGATCTTTCTTTTTGACTAGTGTCTATTGTCACAATTGATACTCAGCTCGGTCTTATCCTTATCTATCAATGTAATGGCAGGACAGCCAAAAGATGGAGAAATAAAGCCAAAAACTACAGGAGCCTTTCCTTTAAAAAGATGACCGGTCCATTGTGCATAATTATGGGCTTCATCATTTTCCATTTTCTCAAGAGGATTGAATTCTGTGCCATCATCCATGGAAAAGGTTTTTTCAAATATTTTTTCATTCTGATCATTAATGACCAATAGTTTGCGTTCCTGGGTTCCATACTCTTCAAGAAGATCCTGTACATAATAGGTCATGTTATCATATTTGGCCTGGAAAGTACCTCCATATCTAAGCTTTGAACCGGAGAAATATTTTTTCTGAACATCAGTCCTTGCTTTTTCCCATTTAATCATCTTCATCTTATTTTCTACAAATGGATTCTTGTTTCCAAAATAAGCAACAACATTCGCATACTTATCAAAAATCTCATTGCTTTTCTGATTGTCAATCTGGAAGCCAAGCATATAAGAACCTGCATCAATTTCTTCCCCTTCAGTGGTATAAGGAGATAAATAGGCAACGGCTTTTAACTGGCGTACCGGAAATTTTTGCAGCTTATTAGTCCCATAGTTGTAAAGATACAAAGAGTCATTTTCAGTGAGGTGAATTCCCGTAAGCATCTTTTGTTTGTACTGTTCATCAAGCTCAAGATAGGATAGCTTATCAAAAGGAAGTTCTTTTTGTTTTTTAAGGATATCTGCCGGAACAGAGTTAGAATCACTGTAAATGTCAGATACAGAGATAAAGGTATCCATCAGCTCATTACGCTGCATGGTAGAAACATTGAAAATGTGAAAATTCTTAAAATCTATTTCATCTTCTGTCTTTACTACTGTTTTTATAGAATCACCCGGTACATTGGTTTGATTCTGAACAGGTTGTTTTTCATCTTTTTTACAGCTTATAATCATCAGTTGTAATGATAAAAGCACTAAGGCTGTATTAAATTTCATTATTAAGATTTTTTTGAATATCGTAAGTTTTAATTTATCTTATAATAGGGTTCCGAATAGTATTTACTTGGTTTAATATAGGCAATTTCTTTATCTGCATCAAAGATCCAGATAAATCGGCGGAGCATATCAGCTCCAAAATAACTGGTGCTTTGTGTTTTCAACTCTCCGGCAAAAAATCCTACCGATGCATCTTTAAAAACAAAATTACCAAGCTTAAAAAAAGGAAGAGTTGCCTGTTTGATTACCAGCTTTTCTGCACTTGAATTTTTTAGTGTTTTTTCTCCGGAAATCTTTAGTTTATCATTTAATTGATGTATTTCGGCAAATTCATTACTGTATAAAACTCCTCCAGAATATCCGGATTGGAGTAAAAAATAAGCTTCCTGTTGTTGATCTCCGTCAATGATATTATCCCCTGAAATATAAAAAGCCTGTTCATTCAGGAGAATTTTAATAGGTTGAAATCCTGTAAGATCAGGGATCTTATCATAAATAACAAACTGGTTGTTATCATAATCAATCTTGAAAATCTTTCCTTCAAAAAGCCCTGTTCCAATCTTTCCATCTGCTTCATGGCCGGTTAATTCATTATCTGTAAAACGGATATCTTTCCAGCCTAGAGTTCCAATATTAATCGTATTATGATCACTTATTTTCTCCTTATTGAAAATAATATGATCTGCTTTTTGCTTTCGTTCAGGAGAAATAGAAGCATCTTTCATGGCAATCTGAAACATAAGATTCAAAGAATCTTTTTTGTTAACAAGAGCTTTTACAATAATATTATTATATTTTGTCATCCGGAAAGGGATGGTTTTTTGAGCTTTAACATTGGAAAATCCTATGGAAAGCAGAAGTAAAAGACTTATCTTTTTGAGCATTATTCGTGATGAGTGTTTAAACCATTAAAATTACCCATTATCTTTGGAACACCAAATAATAAACTGAAATGATTGAAAAATTACTTCAAAGTGGCATTCATTGGGAATCTAAGGAATTCAGGCGAAATGAATTTCTGAAGATTTCAGGAAGTACAGATACTTCTATTTATTTTATAGAAAAAGGAAGTGTAAGGATCTTCATGACAGATGAAAATGAAGAAAGAATCATCCGTTTTGGATATACCGGAAATATAATTGTTTCCCTGGATTCTTTTCTTTCAGGAAAACCATCGGATCTTTATATTCAGGCAATAAAGAAAACGACAGTAAAAGTGGCTTCAAAAAAGGATTTCTATGAATTTATTCAATCTCATGAAGAGCATATGAAATTCTGGATGCACACTTTAGAAGACCTGGTATTACAACAGCTTGAAAGAGAGAAAGACCTTCTGATCAATTCACCAAAAGAACGCTATGAAAGAGTATTAAAGCGAAGCCCAAAGCTGTTTCAGGAAGTACCCAATAAATATATTGCCAATTATCTCAGGATGTCACCGGAAACCTTGTCAAGGCTCAAAAAATCTTGAGTTCAATCAATATTTAAGAATCAACTTATCCTGAAATTTGCATAAAAAGTGATACTGGAACGGTATACCGTAATAATCAGACGTGCTGTTCCATCTACCCTTTAAAAATGTAAAAATAAACAGATGAAAATTTCAACCTCGCAATTATTAGAAGAGCTAAAAGATAGAACAGGAAATCACTTAAAATATACTCAAACACTCTTGCTAAAGTCGGAAAATGAATTAAACTTTAGAATCTCTACAGACAGCTGGAGTGTATTGGAATGCCTGGAACACCTTAACCGCTATGGAGACTTTTACATTCCGGAAATCAGTCATAAAATATCTTCTTCTGCAACTTCTCCCCAAGCCATTTTCAAACCAGGGTTTTTAGGAAATTATTTTGCCAAAAGTATGCTTCCCAAGAAAAAACTGAACAAGATGAAGACTCTAAAAGCAATGAATCCTATCCATAGTCAATTGAATAAGGATGTTTTGAATAAATTTATTCAACAGCAGCAACTTTTACTGGAACTATTAGAAAAATCTCAGCACATTGATCTGGAAAAAATAAAAACAGCAATCAGTATTTCTAAGTTGATAACCTTAAAATTGGGTGATACTTTTCGTTTTGTTATTTATCATAATGCGAGGCATATGGCTCAGGTAGAAAGAATTTTGAAGAATATTTAAAAGCAGGGAATATGAGTTCCAAAAAATACTAATTTTATATTAATGGAAATCATATACCAAAAAACGATACAAACTCCACTGGGGGAGATGATAGCTTGTGCCATGGATCAGGGCATTTGCCTTCTGGAATTTACAGATCGGAAGAATATGGAGAAACAATTCAAATCTTTATCAAAGGCATTGAACGCTAAAATTTTAGAAAAAGAACATCTTCATTTTAAGCAGTTGGAAGAAGAATTGACAGAATATTTTGAAGGAAAGAGAGAGCATTTTGAAGTCCCGTTATTTACTACAGGAACAGAATTTCAGGAAAAGGTATGGCAGCTTCTTCGTGAAATTCCTATGGGGGAGACCAGAACCTATAAACAACAATCAGAATTTCTGGGAAATCCTAAAGCAATACGCGCTGTAGGAACCGCCAATGGGATTAATAAGATTGCTATTTTAATTCCGTGTCATCGTGTGATTGGGTCAAATGGTGAATTGGTGGGCTATGCAGGCGGAATCTGGAGAAAACAAAAACTATTGGAGCTGGAGAAAGCGATCTTATTTTAATCATTCCTCATTTGTTTTTCAAAAATACTTGTTCATTTTTCGGTTGCATACACCTGAACAAGATGTCTACTTTTGAATAAAAAAATAAAATGATCAGTTTCAAAAGTTTACATCAAGAAGACGAGCCGCTATTATTAGGCAACGTATGGAACGTGCAAAGTGCAAAAGCATATGAAAAATCGGGCTACAAAGCTTTGGCAACTTCAAGCTCAGCAGTAGCAATGAGTTTAGGGTACGAAGACGGAGAACAAATGAGTTTCGAAGAGTATTTTTATATCATTAAAAGAATCAAGGAATCCGTTTCCATACCTTTGTCTGCGGATTTGGAAGGAGGATATGGAAGTACAAATGAAATCATAGTTTCTCATATTATAAAATTACTTGAAATAGGGGTTGTAGGGATAAACCTTGAAGATTCCTATGTTTGCGATGGAGTGAGACAGCTTTTAAACAGAGATATATTTTTTGACAAGCTAAAAGAAATTCTGATCCTATTAAAGGAAAGAAGATGTGAAGTCTTTATCAATGTAAGAACAGATCCTTTTTTACTAGAAATGGAAAATGCATTGGAAGAAACCTTGGAGAGAATTGAGTTGTTTGAAAAACTTCATGTTGACGGAATATTTGTTCCTTGTATGACTTATGAAAGTGATATCAAATCAGTTGTGAGTGCTACATCACTTCCGGTTAATGTAATGTGTTTGCAGGATCTTCCGGATTTTGAAACATTGAAAGCAATTGGTGTAAAAAGAATTACCTCAGGAGCCTTTTTAAACAGACATACTTATCATGAACTGGAAACAATCAGCGAAACAATTATAAACAATAAAAGCTTTAAGGCTCTTTTCATTTGATCATGGAACTTACAGAAAAAATAATGTACGAAGCTTCCTTTCAAAAAGATTCTTCCTTTGAAGGAATATTCTGGATGGGGGTAAAGACTACCGGAATCTTCTGTCGTCCAACTTGTACTGCCCGAAAACCGAAATTCAAGAATGTGGAATTTTTTTCCAATACAAAAGATGCTATGTTGAAAGGATACCGTCCATGTAAGGTTTGTAAACCTTTGGAAACCCTGAATGTAACCCCTTTGTATATTAAAGAGTTATTGCAGGAAATTTCTGAGGATCCCTCTTTGAAACTAAAAGATTATGATCTGGTGAAAAGAGGACTAGAACCGTCAACAGTGCGAAGATGGTTTCTGAAACATCATGGAGTGACATTTCATGCCTTTCAGAGAATGTCTAAACTGAATATTGCATTTAAAAAGCTCCAGCAAGGTGAACTTGTTACAGAAGTAGCATTTGATACAGGCTATGAAAGCCTTAGCGGGTTTAATGAAAGTTTTAAAAATGTTTTTGGAGTCTCTCCCCGAAATAACAAAATGGAAAAAATCATTGATCTGAAAAGAATCGAAACAATATTGGGGACAATGGTTGCCTGTGCCGATGAATATGGAATTTGTCTTCTGGAGTTTTCCGACAGGAAAGCGCTTCCTACAGAGCTTAAAAATATTTCAAAACACTTTAATGCTAATATTGTACAGGGAGAAAATTCTCATTTTATAACCTTGGAAAAAGAACTCTCAGAATATTTTGAGGGAAAGCTAACTCAGTTTACAGTTCCTCTTTCTCCTGTAGGAACTACTTTTCAGAAACAAGTCTGGGATATTTTACAGAAAATTCCTTATGGGACAACAAGAAGCTATCAGGAACAGTCGGATATTTTAGGAGCTCCTAAATCCATTCGGGCAGTAGCGAATGCTAACGGTCTAAATAAAATATCCATTTTGATTCCCTGTCATAGAGTCATTGGAAGCAACGGGCAGTTAACGGGGTATGGTGGCGGAATCTGGAGAAAACAAAAATTATTAGAGTTAGAGAAAGCTATTTTGTTTTGATTTTTGTAATTTTAAACAAAAATTTACACGTGAGAAAGTTATTAGCAGCAGTTTGCATTTCAGTTTCAGCATTCAGTTTTGCTCAGGATTATTCTGTACCGGCAGCAAGTCCGCGTCAGAAAGTTGAGCAGCAGTTTTCAATGTCTAAAATCTCTATCGACTATGGAAGACCGGGAGTGAAAGGACGTAAGATCTTCGGAGAATTGGTTCCTTATGGTCAGGTTTGGAGAGCCGGAGCTAACTCGTCTACGAAAATTACATTCGGGCAAGCCATTAATTTCGGTGGGAAAACAGTTCCTGCAGGAACATACGGATTATTCATCATTCCTACAGAAAAAGAATGGAAAGTAATCTTGAACAAGGATTTCCAACAGTGGGGAGCTTATACTTACGATCCTAAACAGGACGTAGTAGATGTTACCGTACCGGTTAATAAACTAACCGACAAACAGGAGTGGTTTGAAATTACCCTGAATCCTATGGACGAAAACACAGGAAACTTAGTGATCAAATGGGATATGGCTCAGGCAGAAGTTCCTTTGAAGCCATCAAAATTAGACACTGTTATCAAGATTTCGGATAAATTGAAAGAAATCAAGAAAATAGAATCCGATTCTACTAAAAAGAGCTAAATAATGAATTTTTCTGTTCAGTCCGTTTTAGAGAATGAAGAATTTCAATTAATCCCCTTACAGCAAGGGGATTTTGAATCTTTATATGAAGTAGCATCCGATCCTAAAGTATGGGAACAGCACCCTAACAAAGATCGTTATCAGAGAGAAGTTTTTGAAAACTTTTTTAGAGGAGCCATCGAAAGTGGGGGAGCTTTTAAAATCATTGAAAAAGCAACCGGAGATGTTCTAGGAAGTAGCCGTTATTATAACTTTGATGAAAATGACAGTCATATTTTCATTGGGTATACATTCTATGGAACCAAATCATGGGGGAAAGGAATTAATCCAAAAGTTAAAAAGCTGATGTTGGATTATATTTTTCAGTTTGTAAACAAAGTTCATTTTCATATTGGAAAAGAAAATTTCCGTTCGCAGACAGCATTGGAAAGACTTGGAGGAGTGAAAATAGCAGAAGAGGAAGTAGCTTATTTTGCAGAGCCCACAAGAACTAATTTTGTATACGAAATTAAAAAAGAAGACTGGAAATGAAAAAATATAAAATCCAGCAATCTCCATTCGTCGTTCCTACTACAGACGGAAAAGTAATTGAAGAGCATTGGGGAAACTCCACCGGAAATTCTAATGTTTCTATTGCTCATATGGTGGCTCCGCCGGATTGGAGTGAGCCACATCAGACTCCTGAATTTGATGAATTTACTTATATTATTTCAGGAAAAAAACAGTTTGAAATAGATGGAGAGATGGTAATACTGGAAAAAGGGAGCAGCATCCTTATTGAAAAAGGAGCAAGAATCCGTTACAGTAATCCGTTTTCAGAACCATGTGAATATCTTGCCATTTGTCTTCCAGCCTTTTCTATGGAACTGGTGAACAGGGAAGAAGAGCGTGTGGATTAACACATGCATGGCTACACAAATTTGCCCTGAATGCAAGGAAGATTCTTTTACGTGGTATATAGATGATGAATCTTTAACCCATTGGGAATGTAATTCTTGCAGCTACCATGCTTTAGAAAATGAAAACGATGAATGTATTTGTAATCGTTGTGGAAATAAAACAAAAACCAAGCTAAAAGATTTTTTCAAAGAATACTGGTGGTGCTCTAACTGCAATACAATAGGACAATAAAAGAACTATCTCAAAAGTGAGATAGTTTTTTGTTTTAAGACTGAATTCATTAGTATCAAAAAAATATTTTAAATATCAGTCAGTTATATTTTAGATAAAGATATTTTTACCTGTTAATGCCCATTGTCATTAATTATTTTGTAAGTTCGCGCGCCGAAAATTACTTGGCATATTTAGCTTTTTAATAAAATATATGAAGAACAAATTATCAATTGTACTATTGTTAGGCATCGCGCTTTCTACAACTTCTTGTGCTACCATGTTTACCGGAACACAAGACCCAATTACCTTTACCTCCAATCCTGCAGGAGCTACCGTATTTCATAAAGGTATTGAAAAATGTGTAACACCCTGCACTACAAAGATCCCAAAGGTCATTGAGTAAACAAACCATTACATTTCAAAAAGAAGGATTTAACAGTGAAGAAGTTAAGCTGGACAAGAAATTTAATCCGGTAACATTATTGAACATTCTTTTTGGAGGAGCAATAGGGGTGGGAATTGATGCTGCAACAGGTTCTCTGACAAAATATTCTTCTAAAAAATATGAAGTTGAACTAGAAGCAAAACAGTAGTAAAATTGAGTATTTGCCAATATAGAAATGTACCAATGAATGGGTTACACCAAAACATTGGTACATTGTTAAACTGATACATTGTTATATTAAATTTACTTCAGTATTTCTTTCAAAAACAGAAGCGTATGCTTCCATGCTCTTTTAGCCATTATCTCATTATAATCCGGTGATTTGGGATCTGTAAAAGTATGCTTGGAATGAGCATAGGTAATGATCTGCCAATCAGCATTTCCGTCATTCATTTCCTTGATGAGGTTATTATAATCCTCAGGCGTTACACTTTTATCCTCAGCAGGATTTTCAATCAAAATCTTAGCATTTAATTTTTCATTTTTTCTGCTTTGATCTCTTCCCAGACTTCCGTGAATAGAAACTACTCCCGCCACAGGCAAATTACCTCTCGCAGATTCTAAAGCACCTGTTCCCCCAAAACAATATCCAATGACCGCTGTTTTGTCAGAAATAGCACCATTGTTCTTCAATTGCTCCAGGGCAAGAGAAATCCTTTTTTGATATTCCGCGTAATTCTGTTTATAGTATCCTGAACTTTTAGCGGCGCTTTCATTATCAGCAGGAATTTTACCCTCGCCATAAATATCAGCGATAAAAGCGATATATCCTTGTTTTTCAAGTTCCAGAGCAGCGGTTTTTGCTTCCTGGTCAATACCTTTCCATGCCGGTAAAATAAGAACACCCGGTAGTTTTTTTCCTGCATTGGACGTAATTAAACCATTCAGATTTTGTGAGCCATCTTTATAGGAAACCGTTTTAAGATTTTGACCGAATATTGTTCCTGAAGCCATGAGGAATGTGGTTAATAAAATTGAACGTATCATATTTTTTTATTTTGTAATAGAGTTAAGCAATTCTGCGTTGATGATCTGGCCACAGCCTCCCATGGGGTTGGGCTTTCCAACTATATGAACACCGTCTAAGTCAGCTGTTCTTGTTGTATCAATAGGTTTTAATCCTAGTATTGGGCAACCGTTGTTTTGTCTTGTACCTGATTCCTTTGGACAGCGATCAATATAAAAAGGAACTCCATCATGATCTTCATCAGAAGAACAAATTTTCTTACCATATGTTTCACAACACTTTTTTAAAGACTCTTTATCTTTACTATTTTGAGCCTTAAAATTAGCAGTTACCAATAGTAGTAAAAGTAAAATAATCTTCATATCAATAAAAATATCCTCAACTAAATTACGAAAATAACTTAATTGAGGACTTTATATTTTAGATATAGAATATTTTACAGTGTAATACCTAGCCTGGCAAGTGCCAGCTCAAGATTAGTGTCAGGCGTAATCTGAATGGTTTCAAAGCCCAGAGATTGCGCCATTTCAATATTCTTAGGATTATCATCAATAAAAACAGATTCACCTGCCTGAATGTTGTATCTTTCCAGCAATACATACCATATTTTAGGATCAGGCTTAATAAGCTTTTCAGTTCCGGAAACCACAATTTTCCCATCGAAAATCTGGAAGAAATCATAATTTTCTAATGCATAGGGGAACGTTTCTGCAGACCAGTTCGTCAATCCGAATAAATGATAATCCGTATTCTCTAACTTGCGTAAAACTTCAACATTTTGAGGGATATCGCTCTTCAACATGGTGGTCCAGTTATCATAATACGCACGAATTTCCTTTTCCCACTCAGGAAATTTTTTCACCTGAATCTCTGTTCCCTCCGCTAAAGTTCTTCCTCTGTCTTGTTCAATGTTCCATTCGTCCTGTGCAATATTTTCAAGGAAATATTCCATTTTTTCATCATCCTTGAAATAGTCTTTAAAGAAATATCTGGGATTCCAGTCCATCAGAACCCCGCCGAAATCGAATATTATGTTTTTAATTTTCATAATTAATAAAATGTTGTTCAGTTGTTATTTATATTTTGATTATCCTTTTATACATTCTTTCCAGGACAACAATATTGCTTTCCAGTCTTCTAATGGAATTATTTTTTTTGGATGACCTTCCTGCCATAACTCAAAATGGATAGGAGTGATCCTTGCAAACCAATAACTTCCCAAAGCATTGCTTCCATAATCCGGATCGTTGATTTTATGAAAATTACCTGAAGTGGTTAAATCTAAATCAGCTATAAAATCTTCAATATCATCAGGATGTCTAAATCCTGTGATGTAATTGGCAATTGGATCTCCGGAAACAATTCCACAAAATTTTTCTGATGTTTTTTGCATGACTAAGCCATACTTTTGTAATATTATCTTGTTCAATGTCAGAAGAATTTAATTTTGCAATACAAAAATCAAGAAAGTTTTTTATTTAAGCAGTTTGGAACCGATAAGTTTAGAAAAGTTTAACATGATGGAAACAGAAATTTTGTAATCTAATATCTGTTAGATGTTCAGGTTTGAAATGTTATTCAGGTTTATAAAACACATACTGCTCGTTTTCATAATAGGCATGAATGTGCTGTAAACCATTTGTTAAAACAATTTCTTTAGCTCCGATAATGGAATTGTATCGGGCCGTTTGTTCAAATGTTTTTTCCGTTAATTTGATTTGAGGAGCCTTGCATTCAATCAGGATAACAGGCTCTGTTTTTTCAGTAACCAAAAGGTCTATTCTCTTGGTCAAACCATTTAGAACAATCTTTTTTTCGGTGATTAATGCCGATGTAGAGTAGGATTTTACAGTAAGATAGTAATGTATCCAGTGCTGCCTTACCCATTCTTCAGGAGTGAGCAGCAGATAAGTTTTACGAACCAAATCATAAATAAAAAACTTATCTTTGTCTTTCTTGAATTTAAAATCAAAAGTTTCCTGAAAATTCAGTTTTGGAAGTTCCATTAATAAGATGAAAGAATTAGATTTAATCCTCAAAAATATTAAAAATAAAGAAGTTTTACCTATTTATTTTTTCCATGGAGAAGAAGCCTACTTTATTGATGTTGCTGTAAAAGCCCTTGAACACAACTTTTTGGAAGAGGATGAAAAGGCCTTTAATCAGACCGTTACTTACGGAAAAGATACCTCTTATCAGGAAGTTCTTTCCCTGGCGAGGCAGTTTCCGATGATGGGTGATAAGCAGGTAATCATTGTAAAAGAAGCCCAGGATCTGAAATTGAACGAAGATGAAAACAGAATTCTGGAATCCTATGTTGAAAACCCTGTACCTTCCACGGTCTTGGTTTTTGCCCACAAGCATAAAAAACTAGACAGCAGAAAAAAAGCAGCCAAAGCTCTGGATAAAGCCAAAGTTCTTTTCCTAAGTGAATCTGTAAAGGAAAGTAATCTTCCCAAATGGATTGCAGATGAGTGTGTGAAACTTAAAATAAAAACGGCACCCAATATTTCTCATCTTTTGGCAGAATATCTTGGAAATGACCTTTCAAGAATTGCCAATGAACTGAATAAACTGAAGATCATCCTGAGAGAAGGGGAAGTTCTGGACGGAACTATTATTGAAAACCATATCGGAATCAGTAAGGAGTACAATATTTTTGAGCTTCAAAAGGCTTTGGGAACAAAAAATGCCAATGCAGCCTTTAAAATTGCTCATTTTATGGGTAAGAATCCAAAGAACAATCCTTTTGTAATGATGCTGGCAAGTCTTTACAATTATTTTTCAAACGTTATTATTTATCAGACGATGGCAGGGCAGTCGCCACAGACCATTGCCTCTCAAATGGGAGTGAACCCTTATTTCATTAAGGATTATGCAGAAAGCGCAAGACTTTATCCTTTAAAGCATGCGACAAGAGTGATTTCCATTCTAAGAGAATTTGATATGAAAGGGAAAGGCCTTGGAGCGGTAAATATGGGAGAAGCAGAACTGATTAAGGAACTGGTGTATAAGATTATCAATGTAGATAAAATTAAGATGAAAGTTTAAGTAAGCGTGCTGAGATGAGGTTGATAAACCGAAGCTTCTTGGAGAGGAAATAGAGTTGTGTGTTTTTTTATTTAACTATATATTAATGAAAAAAAATATTTTTCTGATTGCTTTATCCGTATTTTTAGTAAGCTGCACAACCAGAAATATAGCGGCAGAATCGGTAAAAAACAATCACTATAAATTAAAACAATCATCTGATCAAAAAGCTGTACTTATTCTATTTCCATGCTTTCCCTGTGATACTGAACACACCCAAACGGAAGCCGGATTTCTCAAAAATATTGAAAATAAAGGCATTACTACTTTACTTTTAAATGATAACCAAAGACTGTTTTTAACCGAATCGGAAAAAGAGGAATATGCAAAGTCTCTCAATACGATTTTGGATCAGAAGAAAATTAAAAAAGAAAACATCTTTATAGGTGGTTTTTCCAGTGGTGGAAACGTTGCTTTATTGCTTTCGGCCTATTTAATTAAAAAGCATAATGCCATTCAGCCCAAAGGACTTTTGGTAGTAGATTCTCCTGTTGATTTGGAACAATTGTATCGCAATGCAGGGAAAGATATCATTGCCAATGCTGATCCAGATGCGGTAGAAGAAGGGAAATTCCTAACTGAGCTTTTTGAAAAAAAATTGGGAAAACCTAATGAAAACCCTGAAAAATATAAAATAGCTTCCCCCTATTTGATCTCTGGTAATTCTATTGAGAATATTCAATACCTAAAAGCTGTAAAAACCCGATTCTATTGTGAACCCGATATTGAGTGGCAACAAAATAACAAAGGCAGAAAATTTGAAGATCTTAATGCCTTTATGCTTAAAAAAGTCAATGAATCACTTGGAAATCTTGGAAATCAAAAATCAGAATATATTGAAACAAAAAACCGTGGTATAAGAGCCAACGGAAAACAACATCCTCATTCATGGAATATTGTGGAACAGGATGAATTGGTGAAATGGATGCTGGATTGAAATTTAAAGTATGAGGAAGTGAATCCTAATTGTGATTTCTAAACCAAAAGTCTTACTGGGCACAGAGTCTGCATGTTATCTATTCATTGACAATCTGCATATCTCATATTGACAACTATCATTAAAATAACTTTAAAAAGACAGTAAAAATTACGAAATTAGCAGTCTTAATTTAATTAAATCTTTTTGAACAAATAGATTATGGAGCAAAACATTTTAGATTGTGTGATCGTTGGATCCGGACCCTCTGGTTTCACAGCTGCCATCTATGCAGCAAGAGCAGACTTGAAACCTGAATTATATACAGGTTTGGAGCCAGGTGGGCAATTAACTACAACTACTGAGGTTGATAACTTTCCAGGGTATCCGGCGGGGATTACAGGTCCTGAAATGATGATGGATCTGCAAAAACAAGCAGAAAGATTTGAAACCAAGGTTCATTATGAAATGATCACTAAAGCTGAATTTTCTAAGGAAGTTGGCGGAGTTCACAAACTTTATGCAGGAAACAAAGAGATCCTTGCTAAATCAGTAATTATTTCTACGGGAGCTACAGCAAAATATCTAGGTCTTGAGGATGAGAAAAAATATGCAGGAGGTGGTGTTTCTGCTTGTGCTACATGTGATGGATTTTTCTACAGAGGGAAAGACGTTGTGGTAGTAGGAGCAGGAGATACAGCAGCTGAAGAAGCTACTTATTTGGCTAAATTATGCAGAAAGGTAACATTGTTGGTGAGAAAAGATGTTTTCAGAGCTTCAAAAGCAATGATTCACAGAGTAGAAAGCACACCGAATATCGAAGTGAAATTCCATCACGAATTGATCGGGATTGAAGGAGAAAATAGTTTAGTAGAAAGAGCCGTGATCATCAATAACCAAACTCAGGAGAAATCTACAGTAGATGTAGAAGGGATCTTTATTGCAATCGGCCACAAACCAAACACGGATATTTTCGTAGGTCAGGTAGATCTTGATGAAAACGGATATATCTTAACTGAAAAAGGTTCCACAAGAACTAATCTTCCAGGAGTATTTGCTGCAGGGGATGTTCAGGACCATATCTACAGACAGGCTATTACAGCTGCAGGAAGCGGATGTATGGCTGCGATGGATGCAGAAAAATACTTGGCTGAATTACACTAATACTCAGTTTTAAACGATATAAAGCGTGCCCAATGGGTGCGCTTTTCTTTTTTAGCTATTTTTTATTGGAGACTCGCAAAGACGTAAGAAAATCAAAGATTTTTAGCCAACGATGTGTAATTAATTTTCTCGCAGATATGGCAGATGACGCGGATTTTCCATAACCATCTACTTAATCTCCAAAATCTGCGAGAGATTCTAACAATACAAAATGTTCAATTTTATTGTAGATACAATCATTACGCTTTAAAGAAATATGTTTTTAAAGCCAATTGCTCCCTTGTGAATTTCCAACTATAGATATGATGTAAGTGTAATTTTTTTTATTGAATTCGTGAAATGTGTTATGGAAACATTGATATATTTGTGAAACTTCAAATTGAAGTAGATTTGCATTCCATTTTATATAAACTGAACAAAAACGAATAAAAAATGAAAAGAGTAACCGCTATTGGGGGAATTTTCTTTAAGTGTAAAGAACCTGAAACCGTAAATGAATGGTATAAAACCCACCTTGGAGTAGAAACCAGTCCGTATGGAGCCAAATTTGATTGGAAAGAAGTAGATTCCAATAAAAAAGGATATACATTATGGAGCCCTTTTAAAGAGTCTACCCAATATTTTGAGCCATCAACTAAAGACTTTATGATTAATTATCATGTAGAGAATATCGAAGCATTGGTGGAAGAATTAAAAAAGGAGGGCGTTACAATTCTGGATGAAATTGCTACCTATGAATACGGGAAATTTGTTCACATCATGGATCCTGAGGGAAATAAAATTGAATTATTCGAGCCGGCAGAAGAGTAGTGTTCAACGTAAACCAAATAAAAACGGCTTCTTTTCAGAAGCAGTTTTTTGATCTTTGGATCAATAATTAATCCAAAATATATATTTTCTTTTCTTTAAGATTAAATCCTATTTTTTTACCAAGCCAGTTAATACTTGTTTTGCCCTCATAAATCAATCCTTCAACAAAAAAAACATTTGGTTTTTCAACTTTTGTAAACGAATTAGAAACAGAAGCTATATTTCCTTTGTAGAATTTATTGGTTATTGTCGGATTAAATTCACTTTTCTTTTCGATAAGCTGTAGATCTTCTTTTTTTATACCCAAAGTACTCATAAGACGCTCACTCAGCCAGAAAGAATCATTACCTGCTCCGGAATCTAAAAGAACATTGATTTTAAATGTATTGTTCACGAGAACATAAGTTGAAATGTCCAATGACTTATCTGCATTCGTAGACAGTTGTATATCCAATACTTTATTTCCGCTCAACTTATCTTTTGGAAAAACAATTTCCTTGTTGGTATAATCTATAATGAATTCCGTATCATAAAGCATTGCCAAAGAAATTAACCCGTCTATTCCCTTTATTTCCATGTTGTGGATAGCATACCAGGTATCTTTAAATTTTTTCCCGTTAAAAATAATTTCTTTTGATTTAAACATGGGAACTGTAATTTCCTCACCGGTAGCCCGAAAAGAGGTTAAAAAATTATAGGAATCTTTTTGATCCAGGTTCTTAGAAAAGTTTTCCAGAAAAAGATTAACACCTCCACCTGTATCAAAAATGAAATTTCCTTTTTTACCTTCCACTTCGGCCTGTACAATCAGGTGTCCGGATGGCAATATGTTTAAGGGACTTTTTTGCGCCAATGCAACAGAAGAATATAGAAATACGGATGCGGTAAGAACCGATCTTTTAATGAATAATTGATTAAACATCTGAAAATATAGTTATTGTTTTTAGTTATGTCCATGAATGATGAACTCTACAAATATAATATATTCATTTGAACCTGTTGGTAAATCAATATGTATGGAGTGCAGGAAAGGGGGAAGTTGTTTTTTATCGAGAAACTCTTTATAGACGGCAGATTTGATTTACTTAATATCTTTCGAATTCAGAATTAATGAAAAATAATTCCCTTGATTTCTAGTCTATTATTAATTTTCGTTAAAATTTGTTCTATAAAAGTTTTGCAGAAATTAAAAATCGTTCTATATTTGCACCACTGAAAACAACGGTATAGCCGGAGTTTAGGGAGAGATGGCAGAGTGGTCGATTGCGATAGTCTTGAAAACTATTGACTGTAACAGGTCCGGGGGTTCGAATCCCTCTCTCTCCGCTGAAAAGCAAGAGTAAAACTCAAAAAATGCTTAAAAAGCTATTAAAACCTGCAATTTTAATTAATTGCAGGTTTTTTGTTTTTGGCCTAAATAGCCATAATTTTTAAAAACACTCAAAAACAATGTGGCAACTTCGTGGCACTTTTAAAATTCCAAAATAATTGCCACAGAAATTGACGTAAAAGCCTGTAGACCAACGGGTAAATAACGTTAACGACTTGACTCAAAGACACTTTAATTCGACATTTACTAATATTTAAAAATTGTTGAATTATGCTGGAAAACAGTTATGGGTTAACCTTCTTTCTGAAGACCCCAAAAAGAAAATCTGATATGATCAGGTACGTTTATTTGAGAGTTACTGTTGATGGAATACCTAAAGAGACTTCCACCAAAAGGAAATGGGATATTAAAAGATGGGATCAGAATACGGAAAGGGCTGTAGGGACAAGAGAGGATGCTAGAAGTCTTAACTTTTTTCTGGATTCATTGGTGAATAATGTCAGTAACTATAGAACTGAATTGATCAATGAAGGAAAGACAATTACGGCACTGCGCATTATTGAATTTGTGAAAGGTAATAATCCGTCAAAATCTAAAGTACTAGAAGAGTTTCAGAAGCATAATGATGAAGTGTTTGCCTTAGTGCCTAACGAATATGCTATTGGTACTCATACGCGTTTTGTGACCGCTCGGGCACATGTACAGGAATTTATTCTTTTTAAATATCAAAAAGAGGACCTTGAGTTTCGAGAACTTAATTATGAATTTATCAAAGAGTATGAAATGTACCTAAAAACCGTAAGGAAATGTGGAACTAATACAACTTTAAAATATATAGCGAATTTCAAAAAGATTGTTCTACGTGCCATTGCTAAAGAAATTATTCCAAAGGATCCGTTCCTATTATTTAAGGGTAAAAAGATCAAAATTTTAAAAGAGCCTTTAACCCGGGCAGAACTTTATTTGCTAGAAACAAAGCAATTTGATAGTGAACGTCTAAGCACGGTAAGAGACATCTTTGTTTTCCAGTGCTATACGGGGCTGGCATATGTTGATGTTAAACAGTTAAAAAAGACTGACATAAAGCGGGGAATTGATGGAGAACTTTGGATTATGAGTAACAGGCAGAAGACAAAATCGAATACCGATATTCCATTGCTTCCAAAGGCTATAGAGATCATCGAAAAATATGAAAATCACCCCGTTTGTGTCGATCGAGGGTTGGTACTTCCTGTAAAATCCAATCAGAAAATGAATGAATATCTCAAAGAAATTGCTGTGCTGAGCAAAGTTTACAGTACGCTCAATACACATAAAGCAAGACGTACATTTGCAAGCACCATCACACTAAACAATGGTGTACCTATTCATGTTGTCAAAGAAATGTTAGGGCACCACTCAATATCACAGACCGAGGATTACGCTATTACAGAGCAGGAGACAATTAGTAGGGAAATGCTTCAGCTCAGGAATAGATTGTCTGGACAACTTAAGGAGGAAAGTAATAATAGATTTTCGTCATTGTTGGAACAATTTGAAAATGATTTGGCAAATTTAAAACGAAGTCATCAATTAGGAGAGCATAACCGTTTTAATGAGAAATTTGCGCAATTTGAAGAAAGATTAATTAAATTCAAGACTGATTTTAATTAAAAATATTTTAACATCCCATCAGAAAAAATAGAGCCTTCAAGGCAATAAAAATTCAACGGTACTACGATATCCAGGGTGATAATTCGGGGTGTATTTTATATAACCAAACTCCTGGATTTGTTTAAAATATTTGTGATAGGTAGGAAGGGTATTGATATGCGAAAGCGACATCAACCTGCTTCTGCTTACCCTTATAATGTTGCATTCATTTTGTAAATAGGCAAGCTGTACTAACGCAAGAAGAAGAGCTATATGCCATACATTTAGTCTGGAATCATTTGATGCCATTTGTATGAAATTTAACCAATAGGCTGCATTATTTACTTCCATCTTCGAATAATTTAAGTAAATCGGTTCTGCTGTAATAATAGGAGCCCATTACTTTACGAAAACGTATTTTCCCCGTTATCCGTAAATTCTGAAGACTAGCAGGAGATATATTCATTATTCGCCTTATAGCTTTGCTACGTAGCCAATCAATATCAAATTCCTGCTTATCAATACCTTTCTTATTTAAGATTTTTTGTAAGTCACATACTATTTCTAATCTTAGTTGTCTTAAGTGATCTTTTGTTATTTGTTCCATTTTTTTATTGTGAATTTGAGAGATTACATTATTGAATATTTATACTGTCAGAGTTTGGAATAGTAAGGCTTTTATTTTCTTTGTTTTAGTATCAAAATTGTATTGTAAAATATCTTGAGAATTAGAGTCTAATATTATTTTTTTAGAAAATTTTTCATCATCAACCGGTAAAAAGGCAGCTAAGGTATAGCGGCCAGCCATCTTCTATTTCCATCCAAAAGACTACAGCATAAACGGTCTCCACCCTAAAGGTACCCTCCAATTATTCCGTTTCCTTTTGGCTTTTCGCATTGTCCGCTTAGATTATCTGCTTTCTTTTTTCCGGTTTTTCTTTTGAAAAACATCTACAGAAGCCTTATGACGGTTTTAATAAAGGAAGGAGAAAAGGTGGAAGAATAAAGACATTAATTAAGTGCGGGAAATATCAGTCTCTGCCGTACTCAGAGCAAAAAAGATGAGATTTAATGTAGTTAATGAAATTAAATTAAGTTATTCCAGAGAAGGGAACTGTGAAAGATTAATAACTGACTCAAGAGATGCTGTTGATGTTTTCAGAGAACATTTTGATAGTGATGAAATTGATTATAGAGAATCATTTTACACGCTCTATCTAAGTCAGGCGAATAAAGTTTTAGGAATAAAGAAAATTTCTGAATCCGGAATTTCCTCAACTATTGTAGATGTTAGAATTATTATGCAGGCTGCTCTTTTATGTAATGCATCATGCATTATTATTGCGCATAATCATCCTTCAGGAAACTTAAAACCGTCAACTGATGATGTAAAAATGACTCAGAGAATAAAAGAAGCTTCAAACTTTCTCAATATACAGTTGCTAGATCATTGTATTCTAACCTCTGCCGAATATCTTTCATTTGCAGATGAAGGGATGTTGTAGTTGTTTTTACATATAAATAATACAAAGAGAACGGCGATTAAAAATTGCCGTTCCTTTGTGAAATTCTCGGACGAAAAGACCAGTCCATCTCTTTGATCAGAAGGGTCTTTTCGTTGTAAAATAAAAAAAGATTTTTTGGTATTGGGCTTCAATAATCAAATAGTATTGATAGGTTTTTCTTGATTAATCCTGTGTTATAGACACTTATTGATGTTGTTATAAACGTGTTTTACTTCATTTTAAATGGACATCCTCAGCAATTTTAGCATTAATCAGATCTTTATTTTTAATCCTGATTTTCTGATGACGGCCACCATTTCTTTCGAATATTTCAATTTCCAATACCTGACCATCCAGCAAGGTAAATTGATCCAAAAGATAAATAGCCTTTATTTCACTCTGATGATTGACAACAGTAATTGGTTCATATGAACGCAGTGGTGTTAGAACTTTATCCTGAACAACTGTGCGTTTCAGTCTTTTTTTATCAGCTATTTTGAAATTGATAAAATCAACATTATAATTGATATTACTTGTGTTTTTTACCTGAATGATAAAATAAAATTTTCCGTCATCTACATACAGAGAATTTAATAAAAACTGAATCCCAAAACTTTTTGTGCTGATATGTTTAGTAGGACGCTTAGTATTTTTATACAGTATTCTCATCATGTCTTCGGTAAGCGACGATGAGCCTCCTGCGAGTTCTTCAAACAGCACGTCGGTAGAATATCCCTTTTCAGTAGTCCTTTGTAGCTTCAAAAGGTCATAATTAAGTGTCTCGGGATAAGAACTGTATAAAACATCAAAGGTGTAGAATTTTCCATCCTGAGTAATCACCGAAAAGTTTGTTTCTTCATCAAAATCTTTTACTGAAGATTTTATTCTAAGGACATTTCCAATTTCATCCGCTTTGCTGGCAATTAGATCATTACTTCCTAAATCCACATAGCGGATCGGAGAAGGAAATAAGAGATGGGTCGTTTTATTGTATGTGATTTCCATTTTGTAAGGTTCTAATCTCGCCTGATTGAGGGAATTAAGACCTGTTGTTTCCTGAGCACTTATTTTATATGCTGATAAAATAATCAGCGCTGATAACAGCCATTTATTTAGTATAAATATCATTGTTTTTTTATTATTGATTAATTATTCTTTGAAACTAAAAAGACCTGATGTCCTGCTTTGATGATAACTTTTGGTAATTTTACTTTTTTCTGAAAATAGCCCGATATCCCTTGAATGACTCCCCGGGTAAGGTCAGCGGCGACCTGCTGTCCTGCAGATTGGGTCATCATGATATTTGTTCCCGAATTCTGACCCATATTACCTACGATATCAGTTATTGCATTTTGTTCAGGGGAGTAGGTAATATACAGTCCCAACTGTCCGTCATTATCATGAACGTTGATTTCAACAGGTTGGATAAATCCATTATATTCTATGACAGATATTTTCAGTTGTAATCTTCCACCCTGAAATTTGCCCATAGCTTTTAAAAGTGTTCCCGGGGGAATTTTAACTTTCCCAATGATTATGGGTTCCAGCAGTCTTAAAGAGAGCGTGCTTTCAGCAGTCATCAATTTTGTTTCATGAATTACCGCGCGGATACTATTCCTATTTTCAAAATTGATTGACTTTTCATTTTGAATTCCTGTAAATCTGTTCTGATGAAGTCTTTCTAAAAATAAACTGTCAGAAGGTTCACGATATAAACTGGAAACAATGCTGCCTCTAACTTGCCTTACTGATGTAATATCTCCTTTGTGATGACCCGAGACTTCTTCGGAGGTTTCTTTCACTCCAACTTTTTCCTGTTGTGCTGGCATCGGAAGATATTTTGCAGCCATCTGATATGATTTTTCCATCAGTTCAAGCTGATCATTGATTCCAACACCCTTGGGCTGCAATTCTTTTTGAGATGCCTCGTTCTTTAGACTACTAATTTCCCGCCTCAGATTATCAACTTCATGCTGATCCCGGCTATAAAAGGAACTAAGTGCCTGCTGTGTGTTTTGATAGCTGTTGATAGCATTCTGATTTGCTGCACCAATATCTTTAGAAGGGGTAGTTGAATTGAGATTGAATACTTTATCATTCAAATTATTCGACGAATTTGAATCATTCCAATAATCAGATAGGGTGGCAAAGGCTTTCTTTTTTTCTTCATTTTTCTGGTCAAACAAATGTTGTTCATAAGCTTTCTGTTTATCAGACTGAAGTTGATCATCAGCTGCCTGGGGAACGACCGCATTAAATCCTGCATTCTCAGCAATGACCTGATCTTTATTCGGTTTAAAGATCAGGTATAAACAGCCGGCACAAGCAATTGCCATTAAAAAAAAGATGAGAGGTTTTTTAAATTTTTCCCGTTGCCACTTTCTGATATCTTGAAATTCTTCTTTACTTGGGGATCCAGAAGATCCTTGTGTAATTCTTATTTTACTCTTGACTGAATCTTTCATTGTAATGTTTTTTAATGCGAATTGAGTCCAGGATTTTTCTTACGATCAGGCACTGAAGGAACGCCTTTAATATATGTTCCTGGAATAATCTTTTGAGTATTTGCTGGTTTTGATCTGATCTGTAGAAATGCAAAAACACTTAACAGCAGATAGGTAGCAAAAAAGATCTTTATAAACATACGCTGTCTATTATCAGGCAGGGCTTTCCACTTTTGCTCTGCCTGATCGATATAACTATCTATGGTTTTTCTTATCTTTTTCATGATACTCGGTTTTATCGGTCAACAGTTTCAATATCCTTGTTCTCAACGACATTAAATTTTTCTATGGTAAATCCCTGGGGATTGCTGTCAGATCTTACTGAGTTAACCAGTGAGCAGTTGGTCACCAGACTTCTTATGGTTAGATTACTTGACCGTATAATGAACTGCCTGGCGAAGGTCTTCACCCCATAAGGGTAGTTGCTGAAACTGGCAACCACACTATCCACTTCAATTCTTTGCTGAATATTTCCGGAAATAATTCTGTTATAATATCCTTTTTCAGAAAGGTCTTTGTAGTAATCAAATGCTGACTGATCAGCCATATTAAAAGCTCTTTTGACATTGCTTTCAATTGCATTTTTATCAGGAGCAATAGTGAAAAGCAGTTCGTGAAAACGTCTGACATGCTCCCTTGCTTCTACAGGACGGTTGATCGACATATCCTGGGATAATGCTACCATGAGAGATTTTCCATTATCCAAAACATAGATCTTTTTTCTTTGCTCTTCAGCGAAGTCATAGGATTGATAGACAACCAGTCCTACAACACCAAAGCATAACAGGGCAAAAACAAAAGTGAATAACCTGATCTGCTTAAAACTGTTTTCAATATTTCTTAAGGTTTTAAATTCCATTAGGGTTTGATTTTAATTATTTCAGTAGTTTACCAGATATATTACCTGTTGCTGATCCTGCCGCCGCTCCTGCAATATTTCCGGATTTCTCAGCAGTCTGATTGACATTGCGTGTAAAGTTTCCTGCTCCTCCTGCCTGAATAACCCAGCCTGTGACCGTTGGAACGGTAAAATATCCTATGATTCCAATAATCATATAAATGATATATACCGTGTTGGAAGTATCGGGGATGAAATCAGGATCAGACAACATTTCAATATCACTTTCCAGAATAAGAGACTGAATCTTCGCCAGTATTGCACTGAATATATCCGCAACCGGAAGCCAAAGATAAACGCTGATGTATCGGGTCAGCCACTGGGTGAGTGTCGTTTGAAAACCATCCCATACAGAAATGGCGAAAGCTATAGGTCCGAGTATGGATAGTACAATGAGAAAGAATGTTCTTATGGTATCAATAACGAGTGCTGCTGCCTGAAAAAGAATCTCCAAAAACTCACGAAAGCCATCACGTATATCTTTTTTGATCGCAAACATTTCCCGCTCCATATACATTCCTGACATCGTAACCAGATCTGAAGGAGACCAACCAAGCTCTTCCAGTTTCTTGTCAAATTCCTCATCAGAGATCAGGTAAGCCATCTCTGGATTTCTGAGCATGGCCTCTCTTTCCAATACATCCTTTTTTTTCTGCAGTTCATTAAGATCCAAAACCTGACCTTCAAGCATAGAATGACTTCCCTGTACAACAGGACTCAGAACCCCATTGATACTACCGAGTACAATGGTTGAAAAAAACATAATGCAGATTCCTACGGCAAAAGGCCGTAACATCGGAAACAGGTCAATGGGTTCTGCGCGGCTTAGTGCCTGCCATACCTTAAGAGAAACATAAAATAATGCTCCTAGTCCCGCAACACCCTTTGCCACTGCTGCCATATCAGCACATAAAGGCAGCATCTCCTCATACACCGAACGGAGTACCTCGTGTAGGTTACCAGATTCCATACTACCAGTATTTTTGATTAGAGGTTCCGTAAAGGTCCAAAACCCTTTGGGTGTTGTTCTGTTTCTTTGCTCTTAAGTAGCTAATAGAAATGTTTTTGTTGGTATAGTATCGTACCAGATTGTGATAATCTTTGACCTCTTTATACACTTTGTCAATCACATCCATACGTTCTTTATCATTCAATGAAAGTTGGGTAGAGGTGACGATTTGCTTCAGCTCTTTAAGAAGTTCAGTGCTCTCCGTTAATAGGGTAGAATAGCCATTGGCAATGGCTGTGAGCTCCTGCGCATTGAAATTGGGGTCATTAAGCATCTTTCCGAAATTCTTCACATACATTTCTGAAACATCGCCAACGAGCAAAACAGTCTGCTGAACTTTCCGGGCGTCTTTAACCAGATTGTTGACTGCTTTCAGCTTGTCATAGTATTCTTTACCCTGTTCATATACTTTCTTGACTTCATTAAAGTTTTTTACTACGTTACTTACCGTATTTGAGGTTTGAACAATTTCATTGGCTGAGTTAAGGATTCCGGATGCAAGATTGGCGGGATCTGTGACCACAAACTGTGCTTTGGCTAAAGTCGTTGTAGAAAGAACTGCTGCCATGAGTGTTGTAATGATTAGATTTTTCATTGCCGTAAATTTTTAAAATGATTTAATTTTCTTTGTTCGTTTTAATCTTTTTAAGAGAGAGCCTCTTAATGGCCTGCTCAACATTTCCGTTGAGTTCCGAGGCCAGGTTCATCACTTCCATTTTTTCAGTTTCCTCAGTCGTATAGGCTAAATATTCTTCATTGGAAACCTCCGTTGCATACACCGCTGAATGAGTTCCTCCCAGTCCAATCCATACCTCTTTATAAAGCCTCTTTGGATCATTGTTCATATTGATCGACAGTACCTGAGATTTTTCTTTATCCGTAAGACCGAGCATGGCCTGAATGTCATCGAATTTATTCATGTACTTACGCTGGTCAAGCAGGATCTTACAGTCAGAATTATTAATAATGCTTTCCTTGACAATAGGAGATTGGATGATGTCATCGACTTCCTGAGTAACCACAATGGCTTCCCCAAAGAATTTTCGGACGGTTTTAAATAAATATTTGATATATTCTGCCATGCCTTCCTTGGCAATGGCTTTCCAGGCTTCTTCAATAAGAATGAGCTTCCTGATTCCTTTCAGTCTCCGCATTTTGTTGATGAAAACTTCCATGATAATGATCGTCACTATAGGGAACAGGATCTTATGATCTTTGATGGCATCTATCTCAAAGACAATAAAACGCTTAGAGAGAAGATCTAACTGTTTATCTGAATTGAGTAAATAGTCATATTCTCCTCCCTTATAGTAAGGTTCCAGTACATTGAGGAAATTAGCGATGTCAAAGTCTTTTTCTCTAACCTGTTTTTCGTTGAGGATCTTTCGGTAGTCATCTCTCACATATTCATAAAATCCATTGAAAGAAGGGTAGGTGTTACTTAACTTAATTTTTTCTATATAACCGCTGACTGCATTAGACAAGGCAACTTCTTCAGAACGGGCAGGAGGTTCATCATCTCTTTTCCAAAGAGTAAGGATCAACGTTTTGATGCTTTCCCGTTTTTCGATATCAAATACACCATCATCCGTATAAAAGGGATTGAATGCAATCGGATGATCTTCAGTGTAGGTAAAGTAAACGCCATCTTCACCTTTAGTTTTCCCTTTGATCAGTTCACATAAGCCCTGATAAGAATTTCCTGTATCTACCAGAAGAACATGGGCTCCCTGTTCGTAATACTGGCGTACCATGTGGTTGGTAAAAAATGATTTTCCGCTTCCTGATGGTCCCAGTATAAATTTATTACGGTTGGTAATGATTCCCTGTTTCATGGGAAGATCTGAAATATCCAAATGAATGGGTTTTCCTGTCAGACGATCAGCCATCTTAATGCCAAATGGGGATGGCGAATTTTGATAGTTGGTTTCTTCGGTGAAAAAGCACAGCGCAGGTTCGATGAAGGTGTAAAAGCTTTCTTCACTCGGAAAATCTCCCGCATTGCCGGGGATTCCTGCCCAATATAAAGTGGCAGCGTCAGTGGTATTATGACGAGGCTTGCATTCCATCAATGCCAGGGCGCTTCCAGTATCATTCTTAAGCTGTTTGAGCTCACTTGGATCATCAGACCATGACATCACATTGAAATGGGCCCGAATAGACTGTAGTCCGAATGAGTGGGCTTCATTGAGATATTTCTCGATCCACTCTTTGTTGATCTGGTTGGCTCTGCTATATCTTGCGAGTGAGTGCATATTGCGGGCAGACTTTTCAAATTTACTAAGGTTTTCATCGCTGTTATCAATAAACAGATATTGATTATACATATGGTTGCAGCTCAATAAAAGGCCAACAGGAGAAGCAAACGACAGGAGACAGTCACTTCTGTCCGTACTCAGTTTTTCATATCGGCTATGTGAAGACACCGTTCCCGGCAGGTCATCAGTATCGGATAAGGTATGCATGCTGATGCGGTTGTTCCCTATTCGCATTTCCTCGGCACCAAGTTGCAGATCCTGAAGTGATGCTCCTGATTCTCTTGATAAGGTTAGGTATTGTTCCAGTAAACCCGATTGATGCTGAGTTCCTGTGATTTCATCTGCCGTCATTTTTTCCAGATGAATATATCCGCTGTCATTGATGATTCTTTCAAACTGGTCGACAGCCTCCATAAACCGGGAAATGGTTTCCTTATCTCTTATATCCCTGGGGATGAGAATACCCTTGCAAAGCGATGAGAAATTGCTTTGCGTTTTCATTCTTTCTTTACTGGTTTGAGTAATAAACAGATAACAGTAATGATTGAGAAAAGCCCTCTCATTGAAGTGCCTTTCAAAAGATTTTGAAAGAAAGCTCTGATCTTCTGCTGACAGATCGGGAGCATAATTTTCTTTGATGAACCAATCCTGTTTGTGAACTATCGTGTAATCAGGGAGTGTTTTTGTGGCTTTGAACCATGCAGAATGTATTGCATCATATTCCACCGAAGCAACGGTAAAGAGTTCAGGTAATCTAACTTTAAAACAAACCGTAACATCAGCGTCTTTTGAAATAATACAGTGATCTTCAACGGCGAGTAAAGGGAATTTACTCTCCAGTGTTGCTGCTTTGGAAGTGTTTCTCATACTGCCTGTCCTTTAGGGATTATTTTGATATACCTCAATAGATTCTTACGGCTGATGATGTATCGTGGATGCTTTTTCTTAGCACCCAGCTTCATGAGGCCGTGTTCTCCATACTTTTTGTTCATTGAGAATGTTTGCCATACAAGAAGACTGCTTGATGATCCTGCTGTAAAGAGGCAGATGTAGTTATTCACTCCTGTCAAATAGAGGATCATTACGAATACAAGTACAGCCAATAATCCGCCTGCAAAAATGAACAGGTACTGTGCTTTGAGTCCTTTGAACTCAACGGTTCTTCCGATTCCTTTATTGATGTGATAGGTATTCATAGTCAATATGTTTAAAGGAAGAATGAGCGAAGAATTGTTGCCGCTACAATAAGAAATATACAGGCTCCGAACCAGCTCGCTGCAGTCTTTGAGGTGTCAGGATCACCACTGCTGAATTTATTATAAACCTTGACTCCTCCAATGAGGCCAACCACAGCGCCGATGGCATAGATGAGTTTTGTGGCCGGATCAAAATAAGAGGTGACCATTTGGGTGGCTTCAGTGATTCCAGCGGTGCCGTTTCCCTGGGCTGATAAATGGATGATTATCAGCAATGCCAATGCTGAAATCAGAAGCTTTTTTCTTTGTTTTTCCATAATGTAAACAGGTTAAATGGTTAGCATTACCCACAGTCTGCGGGCCTTGGAGACAAAGATGATTGGTAAGGTGAAATGGAATTATAGTCTGGCTTTAGGAGAGTTTGTTTGGCAATAAGTGGAAGTTTGCGAGGGTGAATTTTTTACTTCATATTTTTTTTTACACGAAAATCTCTATTAAGAGAGTTTAAATAAAATAGTAATGATGAATACTGAGTGGCTTAACTTAAGACTTTTTAATGGGGATGTTAAAAACAGTTTTGAAGAACTGGTTTGTCATCTTGCAAGAACATAAGAAATTTCAAATCGAAAAAAAATCATTAGAGTTGCAGCTCCAGATGTAGGAGTAGAATCATAGTGCATTTTAAATAATGGGGATGAAGATAGCTGGCAGGCAAAGTATTTTAGTTCAATTGGAGATAAACAGCTTGACCCATTAGAAGATTCTTTTAAAAAGCTCTTGAAAAGCATCCAAAACTTATAAAGTATTACATCTTTACTCCCCTTGATCGACCTGATCCTTGTTTAGAAAAATAAAATATATTTTTATGAGTATAAATCTAAAGGATATTTTCAAAAAAAAACCTAGCCGGAGCTAGGTAAAAACTAATAACCATGAAAACTCAAATTAAACATGAGAATCGCTTCTGTTTGAGGCAATAAAGATGCCTAAAAAAGCTAAAAAAATTATAATTATAGTTATAAAGTGTTAAAAATAGTTTTAAGCATTAGTTATCAGGTAAAATCTCCAATATCAAATCCACCAGGATTGTTATTTTGTAAAAAGGAAGAATTAAAATTCTTTTCTGAAGAAAGGCTCCCGTCCAATAGCTCAGCGATTTGACGGGAGGCACTTTCCATAGAATTTTCCAGTAGATTGAATAATTCGGTTCCATGTATTTTCTGAACAATGGCTGCCGCTGTTTCCTTTTGAGATGGCTCCAAATGATCTTTTTGCAGCATCGTCTCCACGGAGCTTAGTTCTTCAAAAGTAACCCCTTGGGCAAAACCGTTATCCTTGCCGGATATTCTATATTTTTTCCATTCTTCTTCCTCCTCAATATAATCAGGGCTGGTCATTAAAATCGGATCCTGTTCTTTGTGAGAAGACTGAATTTTGAGATTTTCATGAATGTCATATTCTATGTCTAAATTATCATGATTTATTTTTGGTTCGTGAATTTGGCATTTTGAGGAAGTTTCTTGCTTATGATGTCTTCCTGTATTTTTTGGTGGCCCTATAATCTCAGAAAATTTCGGAGTATTTCTTTTTGATATTTTAGTTTTATCAGGCCATGCGTTGAGTGTTATTTTATCCTGCAAGAGTAGTATTATGATGATCAGCAGGCAAGTGATGATAAGTATTTCCATTGCTTATAAAATTGGTTTGAAACGCTGATTGAAATAATGGGTAATTTCATCCCCAAACTCTCTGAAATGATATTCCAGAATATTGTCTATATAAGAGTAGAGGGTTATTTTTTCATCTCTTGTTAACTGAACAAGCCTAAGCAGCCTTTCGTGATATTCGGGACGGATGTAGACTACTTTGCCATTACGCCCCGATGGAAATCTGTTAATTAGAAATGTTTCCTCATAATCTGCTTTTTTTGATGAATTGCTTCTGATCTTTTCTTTTGGTTTATTTTCTTTTGGAAGATCTTGTTGGGTATCAGAAAAGTTAGAATTAGGTTCTTCACCACTGATAATATTCATCAAATATTCCTCATCTACATGGGGTTTCTCAAAATTGTTTCCTTTGTTGTCCTTAGCCATATTCTGATATTTTTAAAGATGAACAATGCTTAAAAATTCCTCGACGAATAAATCCATTCGCGTTGCTTTCATAAGATGAGGTTCAGCAGGCAGCAAACTAGATCTGAACACATAATTACCGCTGTCATCGGACTCTTTTCTGAAACGCTTACTATCCATAATCCTTGTTTTCATAATAGGGATTTGAAGCTCATCAATAACATGTTCATAGTCATTATACAGGCTCGTTTTTTCTCTTCCATCTACCAGATTCCAAAACAACCATAGCGCCTGATTGTGATTGTTTCTACTGCTCTGGGGAAGTCCGAGAAAAGCCTTGGTGAATCCTAATGTACTTTCTACCACAAGACGGTCAGCAGTGATGGGTGAAAAGATAAAGTCCATCGCTTTTAATGTGGTCAGAACACCTTTTGTATTGGCTGTTCCTGGAAGATCAAAAAAAATAACCTCAGGGATAACTTTAGATTGTTGTATGTATTCCTGGGCTTGTTCCAATGCATTTTCAGCTTTGCATTTGATAATAGCGTAAGCTTTCTTTTTAATAGACTGGAACTGCTTCGTCGCTGCTTTTTTGTGATAGTCATTTTCCATGATGGTCTTTTTATCCCGTTCCCTCATATTGCTTAAACTATGCTGGGGAAAATCACAGTCCATAACAAGGACATTGAAACCTAAACGGTAATGCAAAATACTGGCAAGTAAGATGGTCATGGTAGATTTACCCACACCTCCTTTTTGGGTGGAGAAACTGATTTTTAAAGTTTTCTTTATTGTTTCCATTATTTAAAAATTTATAATTGTCTCATTTCTATGTTGCAAAGCAGTGGAGGTATATGTTTTTACATTGTTCTTCCTTTTTGTATTTCTGTGAATATTTGGGGTGGGCTATTTTCAAATAGATGTGTTTTTCTGCTTGCTGGGTTAACTATATTCTTTGGAAAGGTGGAGGTCGGACAAGAGGTAAAATGCTTTACCGCTTTTATGCTTTTAAAATTGTATGCTTTTATAACAAATGAGCCTTATATCTTTCCTTTTTTATTTCTTACCAGAGCTCCCTTTTTACGTCCTGTATTACAACTTTAGGGTAAAGAAAGTGATTGATGGATAAGAGGGATGATCTCTGGTAGATCTTGACATTGAGTGGCACTATTTGACCCTTTTTTAAATGACAATGTTTTGTGATATAGGGCTTTACTTTGTAGGTGAGTTGTTGTGTGGAGCTATATAAATGTTGTGTGAGAAAGATAGAGGGAAAGATAGGAGAAGGTGAAAAGCTTATCGCTTTTCCTATTATATCCAATTTATCTGGTGAGAGGGATTATAGTGTTCACCAGAACACGGCAAGTTGTGTTTTGAGGCACTCAAAACAACTTGCCCCGCAGGGAGCTTAAAAAACACACTCCGAAGTCGGGGTTTTATTGAGTGATTAAAAATTGATGTCTAATGGATGATAAAAAAAGTAATTACAGAAAGAAAGGAGGGAGGAAGCCAAAAACCAATCCAAGTATTCACCGGCATGTATTTAGATTGACGGATGAGGAAAATGACAAGTTAATGTCGCTTTATGAATCATCAGGAATGGTCAACAAAGCCAAATTTATTATCTCTTTATTATTTGCCAGGGAGATAAGAACCGTTATAATTGATAAAGGATCTATAGATTTTTACATGAGGTTAACCTCTTTTTACAGTCAGTTTCGTGCAATTGGAGTGAATTATAACCAGTTGGTTAAGTTGTTATACACTCATTTTTCGGAGAAGAACGCCGCTGTATTTCTGTATAAATTGGAAAAGCAAACAGCTGAAATGGCCGTGTTATGTCAGAAGATTATTAAGATAACTGAGGAATTTGATAGAAATCATTTGAAAAAATAAGAAGAAAATGATTGCAAAAATTGGAAGAGGAAGTAATTTATATGGAGCATTGGCATATAATCATGTGAAAGTTGAACAGGAAAATGGGAAAATTTTGCTAACCAAAAGGATGATTGAAACGCCTGATGGGAAGTATACTGTTTCGCAATTGGCTGAATCTTTTGATCCCTATTTGACGGCTAATAGAAATACTGAAAAGCATACATTGCATATTTCCCTTAACCCTGATCCAAAAGATGAGGTCAGTGATGAACGTTTTGTAAAGATGGCAGAAGATTATATGCGGGAAATGGGTTATGGAGAACAGCCCTATGTCATATTTAAGCATATGGATACGAGTCGTACTCATATCCACATTGTTTCGGTATGTGTGGACGAAGAAGGAAAAAAAATATCTGATCGATTTGAAAGAAAAAGGTCCATGAATATATGCAGGGAACTGGAACAAAAATATGGACTTCTTCCTGCAATTGGAAATAAGGATCAGCAATGGGAAATGATTTTTCATCCGGTTGATTATCAGGCCGGGGATGTTAAAAGCCAGATTGCTTCTGTAATAAGATATCTTCCCCAATATTATAGGTTCCGAACTTTGGGTGAGTACAACTCGCTGCTTTCTCTTTTTAATATAAGTGCTGAAAAAGTTGAGGGCGAACTTTACGGAAAATTGCAGCGGGGGTTATTATATTTTTCATTGAATACAGATGGAGAACGAGCAGGACATTCTTTTAAAGCATCATTATTTGGTAAAAGTAGCGGACTTTCAGCATTGGAATCATACTTTATGCAGTGTAGGGAAGCTTTAAAGAATAGTGAATCAAAGGTGAATATCAAAGCAGCCATTGCTGGTGCGATGCAATCTACACATAATGAAAAAGACTTTAAAAATAAGTTAACAAAGCAGGGAATCAATACCGTAATCCGAAGAAATGATACAGGACTTATGTACGGAATTACCTTTATTGATCATCATTCCAAAACAGTATGGAACGGATCAAGCCTGGGAAAAGAATTTTCTTCTAACTCCTTTAATGAACGATGGACAAAGAATATAAGACTGGAGAAAGAAATACCTGTTGATCAAAAACGAAGAGTTGCAGAGGCAAATGATGTAGAGCTTTTTTCTTTAGAAAAATTGCAGATGAGACAATTGCAAATTCCTGATCAATCTGAGGAAGGTTTAATTGATTCGTTTGGCGGACTGTTCTCTTTTACCAGTGGAGAAGATCAGCAGGAGCTGGATTTTGCTCATCGGATGAAAAAGAGAAAGAAGCGTAAACGCTAAATCAGCACTATACAAGCTCAGATCATTTTAACCTTCTTTTTCCAGAATGGCTTGCACCTTGTTTTGCAGTTCTTTTTTATCAGGCAGGTAGAGCTGGTATTTGGAAACAAAGATTTTATTGGAAATTCCACCGGTAGCATATTCGACCAATACTTCATCTTTTTCTGCAGAGAGAATAATGCCGATAGGCTCATGGTCATCTTCAACGTTTTCTTCTGATTTGAAGTAATTCAGATAAAGATTCATTTGCCCGATATCATAATGCTCTACCTGTTTTATTTTTAAGTCAATCAGTACAAAACATTTTAGAATACGGTGGTAAAAAACAAGATCAATATAAAAATGTCTGTTACGGAGCGAGATTTTATATTGCCTTGCTACAAAAGCAAAACCTTTTCCCAGTTCAAGAAGGAACATTTGAAGATTATCGATGATTTTCTGTTCCAAAGCTTTTTCTGTCACTCTGTGGCTTTGAGGGATTTTAAGAAAATCCAGCACATAAGGATCTTTTATGGCTTCAGATGAATCAGTAATAATATGACCTTTTTCTGCCAATTGTAATACTCCTTTTTTATCTTTACTCAGTGCCAGGCGTTCAAATAGAGAAGAGCTAATTTGTCGCTCGAGCTCACGGTAACCCCAATTCTCAAGTACTGTCTGTTTTTCATAGAACTTTCTGGCAGTATCATCTGAAACCCCAAGTAAGGTGATGATATGGGTCCAGCTTAATTTGGCAGGCACTGCCTGCCATGTATGTCTTCAAAAGAAAATGGACTTTCTCTTAGGGAGTGTTTGTTAGTTTAAAGTTATAATAAAAGTTGATTTCC